>NZ_JBEXLH010000011.1:0-174213 GCF_040609855.1 Nonomuraea sp. NPDC004580
CGCCAGATCGACAACTACGTGGTGTGGCGTCTGCGTCGCTTGATGATCAAGAAGCGGGGACGCAATCTGCGGGCCGGTCAGACGGCGCAATGGACTGAGGAGTGGTTCAACGGGCATGGCCTGCATCGCCTGCGTGGCACGATCCGCTATCCGAAGGCGGCGTAACCATGTCAAGAAGATCATCGGTAAGCCGTATGCGGGAAAACCGCACGTACGGAATTGAAAGGGGGATGGGGAACCGGGCCTTCACGGCACCGCGCCCCTGACTACCAATGCTCTCGGCGACGCCGCAAGCTGACCCTCTGGGGACGCTGCCGGCTGCGAGACCATCCCCGCGTGGGGGTGACCCGAGATGGAAGATCGTCATAGCCTGGGTGAAGCCGGGCCGCCAACACCGCTGCTAATGTGGACCGCCAACCCCTGTTTCCCGCCCGTGGGGTGAGTGTCATCTCGCTGATCGGCGGCCCCAGCCTGATCGTGGCCGGGACCCTCCTGCGACGACGCTGGCCTGCGCGGCCTGGCGCTCATGACGCTGTTGTCCGACCCCGGCCCGCTCGATCGGCGCGTGCCCGCCAACCCAACCACGGCGAGTGCCGCCGCCGGCTGGTCGCTGTTCGGCCTGGCCGTCGCCGCCCTCGCAGTCGCCTCCCTCGAACCCGATCCGGACGTCACCTGGGACGAGGCGCGACTGGCGGCCCTCGCCGGCCCCGGGCTCACTCGGGGACGCACAGAACGTGGATTTTGATGGACAACGTCCTGTCGGTGCGGTTCTTCGACGAACCTCGTAGCGGCGGGGGACGTCGCCGAATGGTTCGAGTTTCGCCTTGCCTAGAGGACGTCCGGGATCGGGCCGGTTGGGGCGGCGAGGTCCGTGATCTCGTACCGCCGCTCACGGCCCGTAGGCCGCTGTACGGGCGCGCGCCGCGTGGCGTCGGAGGGACTCATACGGCGCCTTTTCACTATCAGTGGATGGTCGATCCTGGCCGCTCTGGCCAGGGGCGGCCACGATCAGTTAGAGGTCAGCGGGCAGGACCGTCGATGCTGTCGAGGATGATCGTGGGTGGCAAGCGCAGAATTGACCACCGACCGCTCTGATCTGCGCACGTACTTGGCATGATCAACGCTGGCGCTGGTCGCATCGCCCAGGCGGTTGGAGCGGGTCGCTGGAGGTTGGAATGGCCGAAATTTGGGCCCTGGCCTGGGGGAACGTCGCCAAGATCATCCCTCATATGTCCCCTGATCATGGACGTACGGCTACGTACGGGCACTGTCAGTTGCCTATCGAGGCCTGCCATACAAAAGACCTGCGGCTGTGAAACCGCAGGTCAGGCGCCTGAAATGCCGATCTAGGTGAGTGCCCCCGGCAGGATTCGAACCTGCGGCACCCGCTTTAGGAGAGTGCGTGTTGAAGGGCAGGGAGATGCAGGTTCACCTGGGGAAACGTGGTTGCCGGCCCGTATTGCTTGTGTGATCATCCCCCGTATGTCCCCAGTTCGTACGGCGGGCAACTCGCGTCATCCGGTGGCAAGCCGACCCGGAGCACAGGGCCGCTAGGCCCGAGCACCGGAAGCGGCGCGGCAGCCTTGAGGCATTGAACTACGGCAACGCTTACTCAAGATCAGGGCGCATACGGTAGTACCTCAGGACTGTCGGTGCCTACGCGTACGGTCGTCAGCGTGAGATACGACTGGTGCGAGACAGTCCCCCTGCTAGGGGGTTGTCTTCGATGCGGGTGTGGGTGCGGTGTACTCTCGATGCTCGACAGTACGACCCGTCCGGTCGGCCCATGCGATCACTTCGCGGATGTCCCAAATCGCCCCGGCCTTCAGTTGAACAACCGGTTCAGGGAAGCCGACTTGGCGCATGCGCCAGGCGTTGACGGTGTTCGCCTCCACGCCGAGAACCCAACCGACCTCCGCAGCTCCGGCGATGAACTCCGCCTCATCCATGAGGAGATCGTAACGGGCTCGTTTGGAGCTGTCTTCTGGACTGATCGCGCGTTTGGGTAGCAAGCACCGTCGGAAATCTCTTACACTTGCCCGGGCAAGATAGCGCGACTAGGTTGGGAGACCGAAAAGTGAGCGAAGCAGCCAGCAATGTAGGGCCTTCGGCTCTCCACGCTGCCGGGGAGCTGCACGGTAGAACTTGGTCTCTGTATCAAGGTGACTGCGTTGATGTGCTGCCTCAACTGGACAAAGAATCCATTGACTGCGTTATCACGTCTCCGCCCTACTACTGGCAGCGAGACTATGAAGTCGATGGCCAGTTTGGTATGGAAGACACCATAGCGGGCTACGTTGACAACCTAGTCAGGACCTTCGCGGCGCTACGACCAGCGCTGAAGCCGAGAGGTACGGTCTTTCTCAATCTAGGCGACACGTACTACAACGCCAAGGGTAGACCTCACGGCCAAGATGACAAGCATCGACGACGTCGTATGTCGAGGCTTCGAGCGGTAGATGGGCCCGGTCTTGGCTTGCCACGCAAATCACTGATCGGCATCCCATGGCGGGTTGCCCTTGCGCTGCAAGCTGATGGATGGATCCTGCGGAGCGCGATCACCTGGGTTCGCAAGACGAGCATCCCCGAGCCCACCGCAAAGGACAGGCCCTGGCGTCAGTATGAGCTGGTCTTCCTGCTGACCAAGAGTGTTAAGTACGACTTCTACCGTGATGGCCTGATTGTGGACGAAGGTACCGAGAAGGAGCATCGAGAGGAGGATGTCTGGTTCATTGAGCCGGAGCGTAACTCCATCGCGAGGGGTACTCACTACGCTCCCTATCCGCGAGCACTCGTCAGGAGATGCATCGATGTGGGGTGTCCCGAGGGCGGTACCGTCCTTGATCCATTTGTAGGAGGGGGAACTACCATGTCGGTAGCCCTCGACATGGGACGAGACGCCGTAGGTATCGAACTCAGTGAGGAATTCTGCCAACACATCACGGAAGTTCTGAGGGCAGAACCGGACAGGATTCCCACGACGGAGTCGTGATCCACTAGTATCGCATGGGTGCCCTACCCGAGCATCGACCTACTCGCCGCAGCAGCCGACGGGCTCAGGGATCGTGATCCCCTTGCGGTCATCAGCATCCCAGCACTGCTTCGTGGAGCACGTAGATCAGGCATAGCGCCTACTGATCTACAAAAGTTCGGCTCCCGAGAAGAAAATGATATCCTTAATGCCTTCAAAGTCGGCGAGGGCAGCAAGCCGTTTCTGGCAGTCTGGAATCAGCCTCCCCAAATGGTGAGGCGAGACTACTCTGGGTCTACCCTTCAAGCGAAGCGCACCCGAGACGCTCTGGGACGCGCGATCTTCTCGGACAAGGTGAATCCACAGACTAACAAGCGAACGCACTTCGGTCTTAAATCCGATGCAGGGATTGTTCTTGGAGCTGAACGCCCCAAGGTTCCCAAGATTTGCCTTGCCGCTTGGTTGGGGCGCAAAGAAGACGTGACAGAGATTAGCGATCTTCTGGACTGGTTCGATGATGAATTCCCTCTAGACGGCACCGACTTAGATGCCGTCTACACCAGCGATATCCCCGCAGAAATAGCCTCCCTCCAGCGACCACTCTCAGTCACGCTCCCGACGAACGAAGAGATCCTAGCGAGACTTGGTGTGAAGGCACCCGTGACCTCAGTGCCGGAGACTGTGCTAGCTCAGGCAACGGCGGCAACTGTGCTAGATGACGATCTGGAATGGACGCGGGATGTCTGCGTCTACACCCTCAGAAATCCTAACCCGCAGGCCATAGCCGAGGAAGTATTGGCTGACCTGGAGCGCCGGAATATTGAACTTCCAGACGCGGCCCGGCTCGTTCGGCGGTGTGTGACGGCGCTTCTATTGGGCCACCTCATACTACAGGGTCCTCCGGGAACGGGAAAAACTACTCTGGCACGCGCACTGGCACGAGGATTCCGGGCTCAACTCATTGAATCAACCGCCACCAGTGACTGGTCGCCCTACCACGTGGTGGGTGGACTCCGCCCTAATGCAGCCGGCGGCTTGTCTCCTTCCTACGGAAAGGTGGCACAAGCAGCTCTGTCGTGCGCCGAGATAGTGCGCGATGCGGCGAATGCCGAAGCTGCGGAAGTAGATAGAGATGATCCAGCTCTCTTCGACCTCAATAGCGTTGCTTCAACGTCGACTGGGGATCTTCAGGCAGCCTGGCTATTCATCGATGAGTTCAATCGAGCAGACATTGATAAAGCAATCGGTTCGCTTTACACGATGCTCTCTTCGTGCGATCCAGAACATCTGCATGATACACCCATCGACCTATGGTTTGAGACAACTCCGGGTCGGGGTAAACTGTGGGTTCCTGCCCGGTTTCGCATTATCGGCGCGATGAATGACCTTGATACGTCGTTTGTCAACCGAATCTCTCAAGGGCTGACTAGAAGATTCCAGTTTATTCATATAGGCGTACCAAAGGTCACGGGGACGGAGCAGGTCCCTATTAGCTCAGAGCTAGAAAGTGCATTCGCGGGCGCCTACGCATCGCTGGACAGGACGTATGGATCTGCTCTGACGCTACCCGTAGCTGAGGATCTGCGCTCAAAGCTGGACGCAGAACTTCAAATACTTCAAAGCGTGGTAGACCATCTTCGGAAGCCAAACAGTGGTGCAGGATGGCCTGTGGGCACCGCTCAAATCGTGGACGTGCTCAGAACCGTTCAGCTTCAGTCGGTCGCAAATAATCCTGACGAACAACGTGAGGCTCTTGATTTTGCACTCGCAGATCTATTGGTCCCACAGATGAGCTTTATGGACGATGCCCAGTTCGAGTCATTCAGTGTGCTATTCGAGGAGCACAGCCTGGTTGCGGCACACGATGCGCTTCGCCATCTCTTCAACCCTCACACCCTTAGCTGACTAGTTGAGGTGAGGCGCAGCAATGTCAGGTGCTTGGCTTGATCTCGATACTGATGGTGAGACTCTAGATGAAACCGAGGCTAGAGGAGGCGCCCTAAGCGCTGTAGGCCGTAAGGCTGCAATTGCCGCGACGTTGCCTCTGCTGGGTCTCTATTTCACTTCCGGGGAACAACCACTCACTGTATCTCCAACGCTGGGCAAAGCGGTGAGCGGATCGTTGCTCCACGAACTCCTAGCGGGCTTGCGGCTCCGCGTTGCTCTTGCCGCTGCGGCACGCCTTGAAATCATTCTTTCCCGGATATCTGAGCGACCCACCTTTCGCTATCAGTTGACGTCACTTGAGTCAGTGGGCGCGATAACGGGTCAACTAGATGTCAATCGCTACACGACGAGTTTCGGAGCTGTAGCAGAGGCTCCGATCTATCCTGTCATCCATGTTGAGCGAGCGCAGGAGACAGCGGAGAACGTTCTTGTTGCGTACGCGGCTCTTTGGCTGCTTAGGGAGCTACATAGTTCGTATCAATCCAGCGTTGCGCCGGCCACTGCGCCAGAAGCACAGGAATACGGCCGCAGGACGCGTGCGCTAGACGAACTTCTCCGTCTTCCGTGGCTTGCAGGCTGTATTCGTAAAGCTGACGAAGTTAGGCGGCGCCAAGATGAGCATGCTCTCATCGCAGCAGCAAAGTCTCGGTTGCGGCGTCGTGAAATTGCGAATGCCACACCATACCGTGAGCTTGTGAACTGGATAGAGCGATCACTCGAAGGACAACCAGCGGCAGAATCGGGCGACTTGGATTGGTCTTTCTATGGAGATCGATTTGATACTAAACTGTTCGAATTGTGGTGCCTCCATACTCTTGCTCAGGAGGTCTCCCGCCAGTTGTGTGTCAATATGCCGACAGTGCACCTGAGCTGGCGCAGCGGCGATGCCGCTTACAAGTGGGAACGTCCAGCTGGTACCCTTACCCTCCATTTTCAGCGCTCTATATCAAGCATATCCTCAGGACACAAGCCCGAATGGCGCCGTCGAGAAGATAATCAACGCTCCTTGGGCGGCATTCCTGACATCGTGGCCCATGCGACTAAGCGTTCTGATGGTACAGAACACATGGCGATCATTGATCCTAAGCTACGACAAAGAGGTGGTCCTCCCACGGAGGAGCTCTATAAAGTGCTGGGCTACCTGAGCAACCATTCCTTGATGTCATCACCTCGTGGTGCGATTCTTTACCACACTACGGCGGCCGAAGGTGAGCTTCCGAGCTATTCCTACGAAAGGCATGGAGCGTCAGGCGCCCTCCATGCGGTTGCGCTAAATCCCGCTAGACCCATCCAATCGCGCAGTGCCATTGGGCCAGTTGCAACGATGCTTCTCGGCCTCCTGGATATCCCACCTCTTCTTGCTTCTGTTGGCAAAGAACCGATCGCCGACAACGACTCAGAAGCCTCAGCCGAAGTACAGGTAAGGGCGCGGTCCCTTGAGTTGCAAGCCTTGGCTGCCGCAATGCCGAAGAGCTTGCTTGACGCTTCAAAACGTAGGCTAGAGACGGTCATAGGTAAGGGACGTTGGACTGTACTAACAAGCGAGATCCAGACCATGCTCGCTACATCGGAGCATGTGGGGTTCTCGCTCGATCCAGCCGCTGATTTTTCAGGCCCTGTGATAGGAATCTGTGCAAGCGCGGAAAATATTCTCCATGACTATATATTTGGTCCTGCTATTGCACATAACACTCAGCTGGGTAATGGATACAAGACGCTCGGGCAGGTTATACATGCGACTCTAAAAGCGTTGAACAACGGTAATGAGGAGCTTCATCAGGCCATCCTGGCTCAACTGAATAGGATGAATGTCGTACATGCCACTGCACAACAGCTCATGCAGGACTTGGCGAATATGAATAGGCGATACCGAATTCCAGCGGCTCACCGTGATCTGGTCAGTGAGGCAACGTGGCAAGCAGCCTGGAATGTCGTGATCGGACCTACAGGCCTGCTTGCCCGAGCAGTTGACGTGCTTATACTAGGAACTCCGCCTAGTCCGAGCCTGTGATTCCCCTTGCTAAACTGCGATGTATCGTATATTCGATCCTAGATTTGTTTTACGTAGGAGCGGTATTCGTTCCATAAGACCTGACTTGCAGTGTAGCCGATATAGCGCAAGCGCAGCTCGTCTGCAATTCGGTGTTGCTCTGCCTCGGCGGCGCTATCTTTCATGGCCTTGAATAAGGTGTCGAGAGGGATAGAGAGGAGGAGGAGTTCATCGCGGAGAAGCTGACGATAGCCGTCAAGGACATCCTTTGCTGCCTGATCGTCCGGATGATGAATTAGGATCATGAGCGGGGGGCCATGTCCAGGACTGCGGTCATATGCAATGGCCGCCCCAAGTGCATGGCATCGAAGTAGTTGATTTACGCGTCGGCTTCTGAATAGCGGATTTGTAGGATTCCAAAGATTTGACCGGTCGGCCAGTGCAATATACTTGGGACGTAGAGCCGGGTCAATGTACCGGCTGTTGAAGCGGTCAATATACTTGACCTCCATGGAGATCGGCATAATGTCGGTGTTAGTCTCTACAATTATCCATGCATCGAGGATTGTGCGATCTCCTAGAAGCTGAATCCGTTGCTTTGGCGCGTACTCAATCTGTGTATCTATGATGCGTTTGATCGGCTTCTTGAGCAGGATGGCGTATACTCTAGTCATCCAATCTTGGTGCGCCGCCATCGACCCAAGAATGTTTATGGTCATCGCCTGGCTTGATGTCAGGTAACTTGTGCAGCGGACCGGGTCTACCCCCCATCCGTTTTGTCGCCTCTCAAGATAGAGCTGCTGGCTGTGATCTGAGATAAAGTTTTTTCCCGCCTGAGAATCCTCTGGGGCAAGGATGCTTCCAAGAGGGCAACCGTTATTCGCTCCAGAAGTTCGTCCGTAACGTTCTAGCCCCAACACATAATACCGGTACCAAGATTGATGGAACCGTGCTCGGGCTGCAAATAGCGATTCTGATTGACGCTGGGGGCCGATTAGCATGAGCTGTCGTTCTAGCTCGCTTGGTTGATCTCGTGGAGGTGTCATGGGTTTCCTTGAGTATCGAGCGGAGAGCAAGTGTCCGGCTTCATCAACCTTGCGCTATTCGATAGGCGTTTGTATCGCTATCCGCTTCGCCGTGAGCTAGCGCGTGGGCGGTACGGGCCGCGACCGGCCGAAGAGCCGCAGCGCGGCCCGTGACCGCCCGCATGCGCGGCAGGCCGCCGCAGGCGGGCTGCCCTTGAAGTCGTAGAGAAAGTACTCATCGAGTGATCTTGCAGTCAGTCGTCCTATGGCACTGACCTGCGGTTCTTCGACAGAGCCGGCGGTGCTTCCGGTCGCCGTGGTAGTCGATGTGGCGGGTCGTGGTTCCAGGTGTGGTCGTTTCTCGGCTGCTTCGCCGCTGTTTAGGCCTTGCAAGTGTCGGCGTGGGTGCTGCCGCCGGCCTGGCCGTGGGCGTTGACGAAGCTGCCGAGCTTGGGGACGGTGTAGATCTTGTCCGCGGCTCTCAAGCGCTTCATAGCCTTACGTATGGTGGGGCGGGAGACGCCGAACCGTACGGTCGAGACGCGCACCTGACATCACGAGAGGTGCGGGCGATCTACTGTGGCGCGACTATGGAGCCCTTGCCGGGCTTGGTCGTGATCAACCCCCGGCCCCTGAGGTCCTCCATCGCCTTCCGTACGGTGACGCGGGCGACGTCGAACTCCTCCTGAAGCTTCACCTCGGAGATCAAGGTGAGCGGCGGGTAAGTGCCGTCGTTGATGCGCTCTGCGACGACGTTCGCTATCTGCTCCCACTTGTAGAGCCTGGGGTCCCATTCGATCACAGGCAGACCTTACGTAGCAGTGGACCTATCGGCATAGAACAGGCATGGTCGAGAATTCTATAGACAGCATGGGACAGGCTAAGTTAGGTTGATCGGCATGGCGTTGGTGAGCGACGGTCGAGAGCCCCTCCGGGTGGGGCTTCTCCCGCGCTCTCTGCATGGCCTATCGAGGGCGCGCTACGCGGCTGACGTCCGCTGCTCGCTCACCAACGCCCTTCCGGCAACCGTGGCTCTTGGCGGCGCGTCTCGACGAGCGTGGCCATGGGCATGGCGCGAAGGGCGGTGGCCTGGTGGCCGCATTCGGTGAGTATCACAGCGCGCACTTTGGTCCGACTCGCCCAGATGCGTTCCCAGTGCGCTGGGAACGGAAGCAGAAGCGGGTGCGCAGCGTCCGTGTTCGTGCTCACACCTGCGATTGCCTGCCGGTGGTTTTCGAGCAGTGCGTAGCCGGCGGGCTGGGGTTCGTGCGGCGCTACGACCGTACGGGGTCAGCGACGGTCGTCATGGATAGTCCATGGGTAAGCGTCCCTCAGGCGCAGCTTCTCTGGCAGCAGCTCATGACCGGCGAAGCCAGGTGACGACGAAGGCCGCGTAACGGGATCCTCGCTCGCACGATGTGATGTGAATCACAGTAGCGCTGCAGCCGCTGGGGCTTTGCGGCGATATGCGCGATCCGTCGCCACGCGTCGGCGAGGAAGAGTGTCGGCAATGGCAGGGTTCGGGTGCATTCGCGGGCGGCGGGCTTCCCCTTCTGATCCCGTGGCCGGGCCTCTGAGCTGCGAAAACCAGGGAACGCGCAAAGTAGCTGAACCGTTACTCTGGCGAGTCCACAAGTTCGCGGCAAGGAGTTGCGATTGGCCCTACAAGGTCCTGTCCTCGCTGTTCTCACGTCCGTGCGTCCCCGCGGTTGTCGAGCTGCGAGAAGAAGGTCCGGGATGCTCGACCCGAGCATGAAGGACCGACTGGTCCCGGCGGTGCGGGACAAGGCTACGGCCGAACGAGCACGTTCCGCCTCGTCGCCGGGCGGTGACCGGTGGAGCGCATCCACGACAGTCAACCTCACCTCGAAGGCGGAGCCGGTAACACCCCTCCCGCCGTCGTTCGCCCAGCTGCGGGCCAGAGCCGAGGCGGTGGCGAAGCTGTACGCCGACCGGCGAGGTCGCGTGGCGTACTCACTCATGACAGCGGAGATGCGTACGGCGCGATCCGCGACGCTCACCCACGTAGAAGAGGGCGGTCTCAAGGGCGGCGAGTGATGCTTCCTCGTGCCCGGCCGGAGGAGATCTCGGCGGTAACGGGGGAGCCGCCGATCGACGGGCCCGGCATCCAGCGGCCTTCCCGGACCACACCCGCCGCGACGATCGGCGGCCACGTTCTCGACATGGGGCTCATCGTCTCAACGCTCAGCCTCGCCGGCGTGGCTTACCAGCTGGTTGGCGAGGTCGCTCTCCACCCGTCAGGTAACCCGGGGTCGCTTCGGTGGCCTGCCTTCACGAACGGGGTAGTAACTCGTGGGTCTAAGTGAGATAGAACGACAGGTCCTGCTGCGTGAACTGGCGAAGATCGCGGCCGACCTGATCGAGCTTCAGCGTCACGCGAGCAGGATCACTTCTCGTCTTGATCTGGACGCGTCCGAGCGTCCAACTCGTCCAACCTGATCGTCAGGCTCTCCACATGCTCGCGAATCTCGCGCAGCTGCTCGGAGATGATGCGGAACTCTTCGCTGTGCCCGTCCGGGGTGGTGCCGGCGGTGGTGTCGTCGTCGGGTGTACGGCTGACGAAGCTGCCGGCGCCCTGACGGGTCTCGATGAGTCCTTCGTCGCGGAGGACGGCCAGGGCGTTGCCGATGGTCATCATGGCGACGCCGTACCGGTCTGCCAGTTCGCGGGCCACCGGGAGGCGCTCGCCGACCGCGTACCGGCCTGATGCGATGTCGCGCCTGATGTCCTCGGCGATCCTCAGGTATGGCCGGCGCCGGTCGGTGGTTGCCATACCTCCACAGTAGCGGTTCTAGATGCCTAGGTCTCTGGGCAATCTCTAGGGAAACTTGGAACTCCGACCGGCCAACTCGGTTTCGAGAGCTAGATACCTAGGTATCTTTGTATATAGAACATCGTCGTCCAAGGAGACCAGCTCTCATGCGCACTATCCCTATCCCTGTCGACACCACCAAGCTCGTGATCACCTGCGTGAAGGCGCCCAAGCCGCGGCTCCTCAACAAGGACACGGGCGAGATCAAGACCGACAAGCACGGCAACACCGTGTACGAGGTGACCGTGTCGGTCGAGGATGAGTTCGGCCGGATCGAACTCGTCCGTATCGGCACCTCCGGCGAACCTCCCATCACAGCGGGCCAGCAGGTCAACCCGACCGGCCTGGTCGGCTACGTGTGGGAGATCGCCGGGCGGTGGGGCATCTCCTACCGCGCCGAGGCGCTCCTGCCCGCCGACACGGGGGAGCCCCTCCGTGTCTGACACGCACCTCCTGTTGCTCGGAGTCCTGGCCGCCACGGCGGCCGGGCTCTGGGCCTGGCGCCGCTGGTACTACCGGTCGTACTGGCTGGTCGTCGCCTTCCCGCTCACCGCGCTCAGCGTGTGGGCCACCTGGCGCAAGGTCGCTCTCGGCTGCGGGCTGACGAAGAAGCGGCAGCGCTTCTGGTTCACCACCGTGCCGGGGCTGGTCTCCTCGACCGGCGTCGTACGGGTCAGGCGCAGGTTCCAGCGCGTCGCCGTGGACACCAGGCCGTTCATGTGGCTGCCCATGCCGACCCGCTACGGGTGGCGGGTCACCCTGCACACCCTCGAAGGCCAGATCCCGGGCGACTTCGCCGACGCCGCCGAACGCCTCGCGCACTCCTGGGGCGTGCACGCCGTCCGCGTCTCCTCGCCCCGCCCCGGGCGTGTCGTCCTGGCGGCCACGGTGCGGGATCCGCTCGTCCGGGTCGATACCGTGCCCACCTCGCCCGAACTGCTCAAGGTCACCGTGGGCAGGCTGGAGACCGGCGGGCCGTGGGTGATCGACTTCAAAACCGTCCCGCACTACCTCAACGCCGGTGCCACGCAGTCCGGCAAGTCCAACCTCGCGAACGTCCTGGTGCAGGGCCTCGCGCCGCAACCGGTCGCCCTGGTCGGCTTCGACCTCAAGGGCGGGGTGGAGCTCACGCCGTACGAGCCGCGGCTCTCGGCGCTGGCCACCACCCGCACCGAATCCGTCGCCCTCCTCGACGACCTCGTCGGCCTCATGACCAGCCGCATGGCCGTGTGCCGCGAGGCCGGCGCCCGCAACATCTGGCAACTGCCGGACGAGCAGCGTCCGACGCCCGTCGTGGTCCTGGTGGACGAGCTGGCCGAGCTGTACCTGATGGCCGACAAGAGCGAGAAGGACGAGATCGCCAAGACCTCCACCGCGCTCCTGCGGGTCGCCCAACTCGGGCGGGCCTTCGGGATCTACCTGTTCTGCTCCGGCCAGCGCATCGGCTCCGACCTCGGTCCCGGCGTCACCGCGCTGCGCGCCCAGTGCTCCGGCCGGATCTGTCACCGGGTCAACGATCCCGAGACCGCCACCATGACCCTCGGAGACCTCGACCCCGCCGCCCTCGCCTCGGCACGGGCCATCCCCGCCGAGACACCGGGCGTCGCGATCGTCGCCTCGCAGGACGGCCAGTGGTACCGCGCCCGCTCCTTCTACGTCAGCGAGCAGGCCGCAGAACACGCGGCCACCGCGTACGCCGGGCTGGCCCCGTCCTGGGAGGACCTCATCTCCGGCCACGCCGCGCGGATGAGCGACGCCGATCTCGCCGACTTCCTCGACTCCATCCCGGACCCGCGAAAGGCGTGAGACCGATGCGATGCCTGGCCCGCTGGCTCATCGACACCGGCCCCGTCCTGGTCCTGGCCCTCATCGCCGGGGCGGGCTCCTTCACCCATATTCGCGACACCGCCCGCGAACACGGCCAGTCCGGCTGGATGGCCTGGGCCGTGGCCGTCTGCATCGACCTGACCTGTGTCATGGCCGCCCGCGAACGCCAGCGCGACAAGAAGACCGGCCGCACTCGGCGTGGCCCGATCTCGTGGCCCGTCCTCGTCCTGAGTGGAGGAATCGTCCTGTCCCTCGCCGCCAACCTCCAGCAAGCCGACCCGACCGTGTGGGGCTGGATCACCGCCGCGACACCACCGGCCGCCTTCCTCGTCGCCGTCTCGATGCTCGAACGCCGGGCGTCGAGCGCTGGGGTCGCACCGCCAGCCGGCGCCGCTGAGACGGAGCTGTCTGAACCTCGTCCCGCCGTCCCCGCGCCCGACCGTCCCGCTCTCGACACCGGCCAGGACGAACGGCCCGGACCGTCCCCGGCACTCGTCGACTTCGCCCGCCGGGTCGCCGACGAGCACCACACCAAGCACGGCAAGCCGATCACCCGGGACGCACTACGCGCTCGCCTGGGCGTGTCCGACCAGCTCGCCACCGACCTGCTCCACACCCTGCACACCACCTGAAAGGCCCATCACCATGCAGTACGAGCGAGACGCTCTCATCGCCGGTCTCATCGCCCTGGCCGGCCTCCTCAAGGCCAACCCGAAGCTGCCCATGCCGGTCTCGCCGGTCATCGCCTACGCCTTCCCCGCCAAGGGACCGGACGACGAGATGTGCGCCGAGGTCGACAAGATCGCCGCCCTGCTCGGCAGCGGAATCGACCCAGAGCAGCTGCCCTACGGCCACTACCAGACGGCCATCGAGTTCGGGCCGGTCCGCTACGAGTTCACCGCCATCCTCGCCGCCGCTCGCGCCCGCTACGCCGCCATCGACAGCTACCGCGACTCCATCAAGATCGACAACCCGTAAGGAGACACCACCATGCGCATCCGCCTCGAAGGCAGCCGCGCCGAACTCGCCCTCGGCATGATCCACCTCCGCCAGCTCTTCACCGTCACCTCCATGTCGCGCGCCTACCCCGCCCGGCACCGGGCGCGGCACTACCGGCTCTACCTGACCATCAGCCCGCGCAAGGACCAGTGACACATGACTCCAGAGCAGGGCGGCTGCTGCACCTGCAACGGCACCGGCCTCTACGACGACCAGACCTGCCGTGACTGCCACGGCACCGGCATCGACAACCACGGCGCATAGCCGAAGAACCCCTCACCTGGCCACACAACCGCCAAGTTCCGCGCCAGGTGAGGGGCCATCCCGATCCAGATCGCATCCGGACAGGACGGATTCCATCTTGCACCACCCACACGCCATCGCCGGGATGATCTCCCGGCTTCACGACCCCGAACACAACCGCTGGGCCTGCCAGATCAAGCGCACCGGCGGCTGCCGTCAACCCATCCACCTGCGCGGCAAGGTCGAGCACTACGACCGGGCCACCGGCCGGCTGCTCCACCGCTACAGCACGCGGCACGAGCCGAACGGCGTCCTGCGCGTGGCCTGCAAGACCCGCCGCGCCTCTCGCTGCCCGGCCTGCGCCGAGGTCTACCGGGCGGACACGTACCAGCTCATCCGGGCCGGCCTCGTCGGCGGCAAGGGCGTGCCGGAAACGGTCAGCACGCACCCATGCCTGTTCGTCACCCTGACCGCGCCATCTTTCGGAACGGTCCACACACGGCGGGAGAAGAACGGAAAGGTCCTGCCCTGCCACGCCCGCCGCGACGCCGAGGTCTGCCCGCACGGGCGGACGATGTCCTGCACGAAGCGGCACCGCGCCGACGATCCCAGCCTCGGTGAGCCGCTCTGCCCGGACTGCTACGACTACGACGGCTCGGTGCTGTTCAACGCGATCAGTCCTGAGCTGTGGAGGCGTTTCACGCTCGCTCTGCGCCGCAGGTTCGCTCGGCTCAACGGGCTGACCGTCAAGGCGTTGCGCGAGCACGTCGGCATCGCGTTCGCCAAGGTCGCCGAGTACCAGCGTCGTGGCGTCGTCCACTTCCACGCCGTCATCCGCCTCGACGGTCCGGACGGACCCGACTCACCGCCGCCGACCTGGGCGATGGCCGACACGCTCGAAGAGGCCGTCCGGCATGCGGCGGACGTGGTGACGGCGGAGGTCAAGCCACTGAGCCGGACCTTTCGCTGGGGTACGCAGCTCGACGTCCGACGCATCACCATGGACGGCGATCTCACCGAACAGGCCGTGGCCGCCTACATCGCCAAGTACGCGACCAAGGCGGCCGAATGCGTCGGCACCCTGGACCGCCGCATCCAACCTCTCGACGACCTGGAGGCCCTTCCCGTACGTGATCACGCGCGGCGCCTGATCGCCGCCTGCATGCGGCTGGGCAGTGAACCCGGGCTGGCCGATCTCCGGCTCACCCACTGGGCTCACATGCTCGGCTTCCGCGGCCACTTCTCCACGAAGAGCCGCCGGTACTCCACCACCCTGGGCGCGCTGCGGGCCGCCCGCGAGGAACACCGGCGTACCGAGGAGATCGCCACTGGCCGCCTGCCGCTCTTCGACGAGGACACCGTCCTGGTCGTCGCGCACTGGCAGTACGCCGGGCAGGGGCTGTCGCTGGGTGAGCAGCTCCTCGCGGCGGCGCTGACCGGCGTTCCCGTTCCGAGCGCTGGCGGTGGTCCTCGATGACCAGATCCGACCAGCTGATGACTGTCCCGGAAGTCTGCGCCGAACTCGGCGGAGTCTCCCGCCGCACCTTCTACCGCTGGCGGGAGCTGGGCCGGGCGCCGGTGTGCGTCCAGCTTCCCAATCACGAACTCCGCGTCTGGCGGAGCGACCTCATGACCTGGCTCGACGCCCGGCGGGAGGGCAAGTGAAGACCACGTACGACGTGAAGCTCGGCCAGGTGCAGCAGCGTGCCAACGCGTTCATCGCGCGCTGGCGGGTGGCCGGCAAGGGGAAGTCCAAGAGCTTTCGCACCAGAGGGCTGGCCAACGCCTTCCTGTCGGACCTGCGGCAGGCGATGAAGGCGGGGGAGGAGTTCGATGTCGCGACCGGGCTTCCGGTGTCGATGGTGGAGGCTGAACCGGAGGGGCCGTCGTTCCTGGAGTTCGGGCAGGCGTACGTCTTGCGGCGCTGGAACTCCTCGGCGGCCAGGACCCGCGAGACGGACGCGTACGCGCTCCTCACGCTGATCCCCGCCCTGGTCGAGGACGCTCCTCGCCGCCCCGCCGCCGAGGCGCTGCGCGAGGTGCTGCGCATTCACGCTCTCCTGCCGGAGGGCAGGCGCGTCGTGCTGAACCCGTCGCAAGCCGTGGCGTTGCGCTGGCTGGAAGGGGCGTCGTTGCCCCTGACGGCGCTGGGGGAGGCGGACGTGCTGCGTACGGCGCTCGATGCCATCTCGGTCACGTTCGCCGGTACTCCGGCTGGGGCGAACACCGTGCGCCGTAAGCGTGCTGTCCTGCATCACCTGCTGGAGCACGCGGTGGAGCAGAAGGTGTTCGGTACCAACCCGCTCGACGGCATCAAGTGGTCGGTGCCGAAGGCGGTCACGTCCGTCGATCCTCGGACGGTCGTCAATCCCGCTCAGGCTCGGCTGCTCCTGGAGGCCGTGCCCAAGGTCGGTCGCAAGCGAGGACCGAGGCTCAAGGCGCTGTTCGCCTGCATCTACTACGCGGCGCTCCGGCCTGAGGAGGCGGCCGATCTGCGGGTGCGGAACTGCACGCTGCCCGAGGAGGGATGGGGGCTGATCGTGCTGGAGAAAGCCCGGCCGCAGGGCATCAAGCGGTGGACGAACTCCGGTGAGACTCACGAGTCCCGCGGTCTCAAGCACCGCGCCGACAGGGAGACACGCGAGATCCCGATCCCGCCCGTCCTCGTCGCGCTGCTGCGCGAGCACATCGCGAAGTACGGGACTGCTCGCGACGGGCGCATCTTCCGTACGAGCACCGGCGGCGTCTACTCCAGCTCCGCGCACTCTTACGTCTGGCAGGAGGCACGGAAGCTGGCCCTTACGCCGGAGCAGGTCGCCTCGTCGCTCGCCGCCCGCCCGTACGACCTGCGCCACGCGGCCGTCTCGCTCTGGCTCAACGCGGGCGTCCCGGCCGTCGAGGTCGCCAAGCGTGCGGGCCATAGCGTCGATGTCCTTCTTCGGGTCTATGCCAAGTGCATGGACGGGCAGCAGGACCAGATGAACGGCAGGATCAACGACGCTCTGGGCGGCTGATCCCGTTCTCAACAGGTTTGGCCCCGGCCTGGCCGGGGCCTTGACCTTCGACACCCGAGTCATTCCCGCTGGAGCCCGTGACGTTGCGCCACTCTGGCATGCACGGGCCGCGAGAGGAGGACCATGAACAGCGATCAGAACCTCTCCGAAGAGCCGCGCCGCGTGGGGCGCCCGCCGTACGGTCTGCCGATGCGCGACCGGCGTCGGCCTGCCGCCGCGTCCGACTCGCTCGGCTGGAGACGATACGCGACCCCGGTCCCGCCCGCTCCTCGTGGCCGGCGTCTCCGGCTGCCGCGGTTCGCGATCGTCGCCGGGCTGCTCGGGAGCATCAGCGTCGGCGTCTGGTCGATCTCGTGGCATGCCAACAGCTCCGTGCCGCGTACGACGGTCGTCGCAATGCCGACGCCCCGGGCTGAGGCTGAGGCGATAGCCCCTTCTCCCTCGCCGTCTCCAAGCTTCACGCCTTCCAGCCTGGCGCCTCGAACGCCGCCGCCCTCGGCAAAGCCCAAGCCGCGTCACAAGGCGGAGCAGAACGACAGGAAGCGCCGACGACGTGCAGCACCGGTTGTGCCACGTCCGGTCCCGCCTCCCGTGAGCAGCCACGTCGAACGGAAGGCACCGGTGCCTCGTCCCAAGCGTGCGGAGGAACGCCGGCACGTTCACCGCGAGCCGCGGGAAGTCTCGCCGTACGCCGATAGATGCGATGCGCTGTTCCCGCCGGGCCGCCCTGAGCACCGGATCCGCAACCAGGTGTGCCACGCTCTGCTGGGATAGCTATAGGTCCGTGTGGGGCATGGACGACTTCGTCTGTACGGTCGTTGCGGCCCAGGTGAGGCCCAGCTTTACGCCCTCCGCGAGGGTCCGTCCTTGGGCGAGTTCCCAGAGGAAGCCGGCGGCGAAGGCGTCGCCTGCTCCCGTGACGTCCACCGCCTCCGTGGGAATGGCCGGGTAGTGGGTGCGCTCGCCTGATGAGTGGACGGTGACGCCCTCGGCCCCCTCGGTCACGACGGCGGTGGCGTCCTCGGGGATCGTGGAGAAGTCGTTGCGGGATCCGATCAGGTAGCGCATGGCGGGTGTTGTGCCCGGCGGGACGCTGGTGACCAGAGCTCCTGCGGCTGCCATCGTCTGGGCTGGGGCGGTGAAGGGGGCGTGCCAGGCGGCGAAGTAGACGATGTCTCCGGGGGCGACCTCATCGACCGGGATCGCGATGGTGTGCAACAGGTCGGGATGGATGCCGATGATCGTCCGTTCGCCGTCGGGTTCGATGAGCAGGACGACTGAGGACGTGTGCCCTGGCAGGACCTGGACATGGTCGACGTTGACCCCGGCCGCCGTGAGGGTCGCCGTCATGTTCCGGCCCGGGGTGTCGTCGCCGATGTAGCCCACCATGTGGACGCGGCCTCCGGCCTGGCTCAGCGCGACGGCGACGTTGGCGCCGGTGCCGCCGGGGCGTTCGACGCTTTCACTGGCCTGGACGAAATGGCCGCTGGGCGGGATGTGATCGACGTACAGGGCCAGGTCCCAGGCGATGGGGCCGATGATCCAGAAGTCAGCCATACGCGGCCTGCCGCATGGCGCGCAGTCCTTCGGCGAGGGTGTTCAGCTCTGGGGGGAGCGCGACTTGCGGTGTCCAGGGGATGTCCGCCGTGTCCTGGCGGCAGTTCAGGATGCCTCCGATGATTGCAGCCACGGTGTCAGTGTCCCCACCGATGCTGACCGCATACCGCATGGCTTCTACCGGTTCGTCGTGAAGGTGCAGTACGTGGAGGATCGCCCCCAAGGTGTCCATGACGTCCAGCGACACCCCGCCTGGGCTGGGCACCCAGCTTGTGGGGATGGGGATCGCGAAATGATTCAGCTCTTCGCAGGCAACGGCGATGAGGTCCTCGGCGGGGCAGCCCTCCAGCGCCCACGATCCCATGGCCGCCACTGCGCAGGCGGTGGCGATGGCGTGCGGGTCGGCGTGGGTGGTCTTCGTCATGCGTACGGCCAGGTCGCGGCGGCGGTCGGCTTTCGTGGCGGGCATGGCCCAGCCGATGGGGAGCACGCGCATCATGGCGCCGTTGGTTGCCCCGCCCTCGGCTGTCGCTTCGCCGGTGGTCGTGAAGCGTTCCACCGCTCTGCGTGTGGTGGGGCCGGCACCGCGCATGGTCGGCAGGGCTTCGGCCAGGGCCTGAAGGAAGGCCACCTCTGAGCCGCCGGTGTCGATGAGGTTCCTGGCGAGCAGGATGAGTTGTTCGGTGTCGTCGGACGTGCTGCCGAGCGGCCAGTCTCCTCGGGCGGCGATCGTGTCGGTGAGGTGGATGTCCTGAGGTGGTTTGCCCTCCCACGGGACGCCGAGGGCGTCTCCGCAGCAGAAGCCGGTGAGGCCGTTGAGGATGCGTTGCGCGGGCGGGACCGTCTGGTCCGGGAAGAGCTGGGTGAGGACGTCGAAGCCGCCCCAGGCGATGGCGTGGCGGCCGCGGTCGGCGTACTGGACGTGTTTCCGGCCCTTTGGGGCGAGGCGAGCCAGGGAGAGGCAAGCGGAGGCCACGTCATAGGGGGTGCCGTGGTGCTCGAACTCCTGCAACGCCTGTACGGTCAGCTCCCATGCGGCCGTCTCGTCACCTTCGGCTCGGCGGACGTCGGCTTCGCTGTGGGTGACCTTCGCGGCGAGGAGGCCGTCGCCGAGGTCGCGGGCCATGCGGCCGGCTTCGGCGAGTGTTTGTGCGGCTTCCCGCATCTGGCCGAGGCCGCATCGGGCCTTGCCGAGGCCGTGCAGGGATTGGGCGATGCCGCGGGCGTCCTCTGATGCCTTGCGGATGGCGAGGGCTTCGGTCTGGCTGTCGAGGGCGGTCTGCCAGGTGCCGGTGGCTTCGGCGACGAGTGCCGCGTCTTGGAGCAGGCCGGCGTACAGGGCCTGGTCGCGCTGGTGGACGGGGCGGGCGGCGACGTCCGTTAGGGCCTGGCTGATCAGCGTGTTCGCTCGCTCTACGTTGCCTGAGAAGTATTCGATCTCGCCGAGGAGCTTGAGCCACGGTGCTTGGTCGGTGGAGATGCTCATGCCTTCCGTGGCGTTCCTGCGGCCGTCCGCGAAGCGCCCTCGGTACAGCTCGATCTCGGCCAGCCGGAACAGGAAGCCTTCGCGCGCGTCCTCGCCGGTGAGTGCCAGGGCCGCGTGGGCCAGGTGTTCGGCGTGGTCGAAGTCGCCTCGGCAGAAGGCGACCTCGGCGCGTACCAGGACGGCGTGCGCTGAACTGAAGGGGAGACCGTTGATCAGGGCTTCGGCCTGGGCCCAGTTGCCGAGGCCGAGATGGGCGCGGGCCACCCGGTACAGGCAGCGGCCTTTGTCCTCGTCGGAATCGATGCGCAGGTCGCTGAGGAGGGTGGCCAGAGCGCGGCAGCGGTCGAAGCGGCCGGTGGCGAGGCTGCGGTCCATGAGCGCGGCCCAGGCTGCTACTCCTTCGCCGGAGTCGAGGTGGCTCAGGTGGTAGGTCGCTTCCAGCTCGGCGGTGAACTCCTGGCGTTCGCCGTAGTGCCTGGCCAGCACTTCGTGGGCCTTGCGTACCTCGTCCGGGCGGACGCGTTGCAGGGAGCGCCGCAGGATGGAGTGCATGGTGTACGCGCCCGTGCCGCTGGCCGTGCCGCCTCGGATCGGTGAGATGAAGGAGTAGGCGGTGAGCTTGGCGAAGGCGCTGCGGTCGGACGGGAAGTCGAGTGCTTGGCCGAGGTGGTTGAAGGTGTCGGCAGTGAAGGAGCGGCAGGCGCTCACGGCGATGATGCCGTACTCGGCTTCGGCGGGCGTCCATTGGAGCAGCCGGCGGGCGAGGTCGCGTTCCTTGTCGATCAGCGTCGAGAAGTCGCCGGGGCTGAGGCGGGGGCCGGCGGCCAGGGCCACGTCCGCGCAGAGGCCGAGGAAGTAGGGGTGGACCTCGTTCGGGGTGGTGGAGGCGTAGGTGACGAGGGCCGCGCGCATGGCGGGGTCGGTGATGCCGGCGAGGGTGAGGTACTGCGTCGCGTCGGCGGTGGTGAGGTGGCCGACCAGGCGGTGATCGATGTACTGCTCGGGGATGGGGTAGACGGGTGCGTTCGGCCAGGGTGGGCGGGTGCGGCCTGCCACGATGGCGACGATTCCGGCGCCCAGGTCGAGGTGGCCGAGCAGGCAGCGTAGCCACTCGTCGCGCATCAGCTTGTCGGCGTGGATGAGGCTGTCCGCGTCGCCGATGGCCTCGCCGAAGAACGCCTCGTGGGTGTCGAAGAGCAGGACGATTTTGGGATGGTCGGCGGTGGCGTCGTTGAGGTCTCGGGCGAACAACCGTGGCAGCTCGTCCAAGAGGTCCGGCTCGGGGACCAGGGTCAGGATGTGGTCGGCGTCCTCTCGGGAGAGGCGGCGTCGCATGCGGCGGCGGGTGAAGGTCTCGTCCATGCGCGAGTTGAGCAGCTGAAGGAGCTGGTGGCCGACGCGCAGGATCGGGAGCGACAGTACGGCGTCGGCGATGTCGAGCGCGATGTCCACCTCGCTGCGGGGGAACAGCTCGGGGATGCGGTGGGCGATGTCGAAGCCCAGCTTGTGCAGGTAGGTGATGGCGGCGAAGTCGAAGCGCGGGGTGGCGATTCGGTGCTGGGCGAGTTGGCGCTTGAGCATGAACAGCGCCGAGAACGCCTCCTGCGGCCGGTTCTCGCCGGCTGGCCGGGCGCCGAAGTCGATCCTGGCCACCGGCACCTGTTGGCCGTGCTCGGCGAGGCGGTCGAGCAGTTCGGTGTCGGGGATGTCGCTGATGTCCGGCCAGCGGTCCGTGTATAGGCAGGCGCGTTTCTCCAGGTGGCGGAGGAGTAGCGACTTGCCGTTGCCGCCGAGGCCGTACAGGTAGAGGATCCGCTCGGGGGATGAGTCGTCGTTGACGAGGGTGACGACGTGGCGGGTCAGCTCGAAGCGGTTGGCGAAGAGGTCGAGCGAGCGGTCGTGCGCGACTATTGAACGGGCTGCGCCGTCTGGAAAGATCGGCATAGGTCAGCCCTGTGTGTATGTGGGTAGCAATATGTGTCCCGTCCCGGGTAGACGAGTGGTGCGACGGCGTTGTTGCCCAGGGTCCTTCACAGGGGGCTGCCGTCCCGCATGGTTTTACACCTCCGACCGGTTCGCTTCTACCTTCTTGGCCTTTTCCGTTCTGCTTCTCGCAGTGTGGCGAGCAGGCGACGGCTTCTACGGATGGGACATCTACCTCAAGTCGGGAGATAGGGAATATCAGGAAAGAAGCAGAGGCTTCAGTTGGCGGACGAACTCGACCACATCCGCCTTATAGTCTCGGCCTGGTCCGCCACGGACAATCTTGATATCGAGTACCTTGGTGACGTCCTGCTTCCAGGCTCGCGCTTGTGCGCCGATGACGTTTCCGTCTGTATCCATGATGGGGGCGCTATAACCGGGACCGGCATCCGCAGGGAGATCAGTTCCTTTGTCCGCGACTTTCGAATTCTGTAGGGCATCTATAGTCGATGGGAACGGGTTGTGCAGCTCGACGGACAGTAACGCCTTGTCTTCAAGCGCAGGGGACCTGCTGATGACGCAGTGCGAGAAGTTAGCAGCTGAGCTGGAACCACTCGCGTAGAAGTCGTCTCTGCCCAAAGCTCGCGCGATAGCCTGGTGCGCAAGAATCCCGCACTTTGCTTCTGCTGGAGGAGCCGTCACGTTACCCAGCGGACGACGATCCGCAGGAGGTGGTGGAGGCGAGGATGAGCATGACGCCCCGACAGAGAGAGCGACTGCCAACAGCGTTGTGACGAACGGTCTCCTCATGGCTTCGCTGCTTCATAGCGAGATGACGGCAGTTTGAAGCCATCGTGAACGGCTTGGGCCGTGTTATTGAAGACGCCGGAGGCCGTCGAATGCTTGAGCCACTCGTCGTACGCGTACGCCTCGTCTGCGTCCATCTGATCGGGCGGCTTGATGCGACCGTCCGTGAGGAAGTCTCCCGTCGAACGCTTGGCGGAGTTCTCGAAAGCATGAGGATGGCTACTACCGGGCGCGTTCGCCTCTCCGAACAGGTTATGGCGGAGCATGACGTTAGCTGTCAGGAACTTGAACAGGTTCTGGCTCTGTGTCAACTTGTCCACTGCTTCATCACGCGCCTTTTCTCCTCTCGTGGGTCCCTGATTATCGCTCGCATAAGCCTCGACGAAGTCGAAGACAGCGTTCACGCCGTCTCCTGCAGGGGTTAGCGCAAGTTTCGTGGTGCGTTTTATGCCATCAGTGAAAGCTTTCTCCCATTGGTCTTTACGATCTGCCTCGTTGATGCTCGCGATATTCGCGGAGTCGACCAGAAAGTAAAGTGACTTGCTCAGTGTGGTTACCCTCGCGTTGAAGAAGTCGCCTGGGTTTCCAGACATTGTGTCTTTGATCAGCTTCTGGCGGTATGCATTCTGCTCTTTCTCTGTGGCGTTGGGGTTCTGTTTCTGCCAGGCGGCGAACTCGGCGTTGATTCCGTTTGCGACTTCCGACCCTCGTGCGTTCAGGACGCGAAAGCTGTACTTTCCTTGGCTTTCTACAACGGTTTTGAAGGCGCCTGGATCCTTGGCTGTCCAGATCAGTAAGCTTTTTAGTTCTTCACGATGGAACCTGGCTGCGTGATCTTGGTGGCCGGGTAGATTCGGGTCAGCGTCAGGCAGCGTCACAACGCCTGGCTTCTCAAGGATGTCGCTGTTGGCCACCCGGTGAACGTCGCTCATGTAGTCGGAGACGATCCGCGCGAAGCTTTGCCGGGTGTCGGGAAGGGACTTCTGCACCTTTTCGTCTGACCAGAAGTGGACTGCCCAGGACGCAATGAGAGCGGACTTGTATCCCCGTGTGGTTTCTGGTGGTTGGCCGTGGTCTCGGTAAGTCGTGCTGGCCGCCTCGATCGCTTTGCCGAGTGCCGCGCCTCTGTCACCCCAGTAGGTCTGACGTACCAGGAAGGCTAAGGGCTTGCGTGCGGGATCGGTGAAGAAGTCCTGCGCGACTCTGGGATTGTTGGCCAGGGCGGTGGCCAGGCCGGGGCCGAACGCGATGATGTCCTGTCTCTCCGAGGTCGGCTTTCGAGCGTTGTCGTACACCTTGTTGGTGATGTCGAGCAGGAACGCATCATCGAAGGCGCCGTGCTGCAGAAGCTTGCCCACGATGGCGTCCTCCAGGCCCGCGATGCCATCGGTATGGCGAATCAGCTCGTCGGCGTAGCCCTTGGGTAGTCGCATGTTGCCGACGCCCCGAGAGGCCGTGCCGAGAGTGACGCTGAGCAGCCTCGTCAGGTCTTCCAGCTTGTCGGCAGGCGGCCCTGGCCGGCGCTCGCCGACGGGGTTGCGGACCGAGTCGTACAGATCTTGGAGGATGGCCTTGAGCTCCGCGGGTGGGATCTCCTTGGCCAAGGCGACGGCGAAGTAGGGATCGTGCTGATGCTTTTCCAGCAGCTTCAGCGTCTCCGGCGATATCACCTTCTGGCCTTTGACGCTGTCCGCGTCCTTTCTGGCTTGCCGAAGCTGTTCGGCAGCGGACTTGGCGGCTGCCGCGCCGCCTGCGGGTGAGCTCGACGCCCACAGCGTCTCGTCCGCCCAGACCACTCCCTTGTCGAGCCCGATCTTCTGCGTAGAGACGATCAGGTCAAGCCTGCGCTGGAGACTGGGCACCTCTTGACCGATCTGGAAGCCGATGTCCCTCAGTAGCCCCGGCCCGGGCAGGCTCGTGCCGATCGACCTCAAGGCGTTGTAGAGCTGCACGTCCACTTCGGACCATGACCGCTCGATGCGTTTCATTTCAGCGATCAGCTGCGTCATGAGTTCGGGGTCGATGCCGACCCGGTTGGGGGACGGGCTCATCGGCGAATCCCGTCAGGGGGCGGCAGGAACGGCTCGCCTGGCCACTGGCCCGGCTGCCTCGTGGGTTCAGGTTCCCCGGGTATGGATTCGACCAGCGTGAGTGCTCGCTGGAAGGCGCTCTTATACGCGGCTTCCCATGCATGGCAGTCCTTAATGAGCTTGTCGGCTGCCTTGCCCTTCATCGCTCCGCTCTCCAGAAGGCCGATGAGCTTGCGCACGTCGTTGGCATGCTGGTCGCGTAACTGTTCGATCATGCGCCGAGCGGCGGCGATCTGTTCCTGGGTCGCCATCAGTCGGGATCCTTTGGACCTTGAGGACGACTATCTATGGGATCAATGTGACGATAAAGGGCTGTAGTAGAGCCGTCGAGCCGAACTGCTCATATGGCATATGCTCAAACATTTTCCCGGCCGGTGCGTATCACTTCTGGAGACGAACGCCTCGGCTGCATAGGCGGCCATGCGCCCAGCTTGATGTCCGGGACCGGGCCGCTCCTTCCGCCGGCCTGGGTGTCGCGGTCATCCGCCACGCAGGTGGCCCGAGATGGCTGCGCCGGGCGCCGTCGCCTGGCGGTCTCACCGGGTCGCGCGTCGCTCCAAAGCCATCCGATCGCACGCCGGTACCACCGACCGGTCGCCACGTTTCAGGGGCGATGCCCAGGTGAGGCGGGGGCAGAGCGCGCCAAGATCATCCCCCATATATCCCCAGAACTCTGTCCTACGGCTGCTTCTGGCTGCTCTCAGCTGCCTTATGCGGTCTTGGAAAGCAAAAGACCTGCGGCTGTGAAACCGCAGGTCAGAGGCCAAATTGCCTGGTCGAGATGAGTGCCCCCGGCAGGATTCGAACCTGCGGCACCCGCTTTAGGAGAGCGGTGCTCTATCCCCTGAGCTACGGAGGCGGACTCTCGTAAGCCTAGCGAAAGACTGGCACTGCGTGCGACGTCAGGGGGCGATCAGTTCGGTGTCGTTGGTTATGGGTGCTCTGAGCTGCGGTAAAGGCATGACAAGTGATCAGAATCGGGGTGTTCGGGGGTGGATAGCTTCTGCCTGTGACTCGTAGGCGTGGTGCTCAGGTCCGTAGAACGCAGGCGCGGCGGCGGCCGGTGGTGTTGTTCGGTGCGTTGCTGGCGCCGGCGATTCTTGCGGGTGGGTTGTTGGCGGGGGAGGTGCAGGGGCTCGAGGCGGAGGTGCCGTGGGTTGCGCCGCCTGCCCGGAAGGTCAGTGCTGCTGTGGTTTGGGAGCCGCGGCTGGTGCCGGCTCCTGAGGTGCCGGAGCGGAGGTATGAGGGGGTTGTGCGGGTTCGGGTGCGGGAGGAGGTCACTGCGCCGGTTGTGCCAGGGCCTCGGGTGCCGGAGCGGTCTGTTGAGGAGGCTCAGGAGGAGAAGGCTGCGGAACAGCAGGTGGAGTTGGCTCCGGGTGGGTGTGCGGGGGAGTGGGTGGATACGTGGTTGGGGGATTTGTGTCGGGATTGGGAGAGTGAGCAGCGGGCTCGGGAAGCCGGCGATGGCGGCGAGGAGGAGGCGATCGGCGGGGAGAGTTGGGTGCCGGGGGTGTGAACCTCCCCGGGTGGGGTGGCGTACTTCCTCATGAGGCCACGGCGGTGGCCGTGCATCCTCGGGAGGTTTGTGGTGGAGGGCTGTATAAAGGGGGCCATTTGTCTCATAACAGCTCTTCGGAGTTCGGTCCGGGCACTCGGGGGGCTGTAGTAACGTGCGTGCCTGACCCGGGTAACGAGTTTGCAAACGGAGGAGTCGAACGTGCCAGCCCCTCGATCAGCGGGTCTGATCGCGGTCGTCATGGCGGTGGCTTCTCTCCTCGTGCCCGGTGGGCAGCTGCCGGCGCAGGCCCACGCGCGGGTGCGGGAGGTCCAGCAGGGGCTGCAAGAGCGCGATCCGTCCAATCTGACGGAGTTGCGGAAGGAAGCCGAGCGGTCCGCCAAGGAGCTGGAGGACGCCACCAAGGCCCTGGAGAAGCGGCGAGCCGACATCGCGGCCTCCGAGAAGACGCTCAAGAGCAAGCTGACCGCCCTGCAGAGCCTCGAGAACCGGCTCTCCGTGATGCGGCAGCCCGTGTCGCAGATGGCTGAGCTGCTCTACCAGCAGCCGCTGCTGGCGGGCGGGATCATTCCGTTCGTGTCGGGCAGCGCGGATGAGAAGACGCTGCGGGCGCTCATGGACGCGAACCAGATCGTCTCGGTACGCCAGCGGGCCGTCGAGCAGACCAGCGCGCTCTACCAGGAGGCCGAGCGGCTGGCCGCCGAGGCGCAGGAGCTGCGGGCCGGCAACCTGCTGGCCGAGGCGCAGCTGGCCGCCGAGGTGGACACGTTGCGGCAGCGGTCGGACAAGATCGTGAAGTCGCTCACCGCGGCCCTGGTGAAGCTGGGCATCAAGATCGACAAGGTGGGGCGGGCGGCCCTGGGGTGCAACCCGCTCAAGGCGGCCAACGCCGACCACTATCCGAACGGGCTCATCCCTCAGAGCATGCTCTGCCCGCTCCAGCAGAAGGGGCACAGCCTCCGGGCGGACGCCACCATCGCGTTCGTCAGCCTCAACGAGGCCTACCGGCGGCGGTTCGGCAAGCCGATGTGCGTGACGGACGCGTACCGGAGCCTTGCCGAGCAGCAGTCGGTCTATTACCGGCGGCCCGGGTTCGCGGCGGTGCCGGGGCGGAGCAACCACGGGCTCGGGCTGGCCGTGGACCTCTGTGGAGGAGTGGAGAGGTCTGGGTCGGCGGAGTTCGTGTGGATGGAGAAGAACTCCAAGCGGTATGGGTGGTTCCATCCTTCCTGGGCCTACAGCAGCCCGTTCGAACCGTGGCACTGGGAGTACGACCCCAAGATCGACACCCTGCTCTGACGTCAGATCACGGGCACGTCGGCGCTGCAGAAGGCGCAGCGGGAGGCGGCCTTGGGGATCTCCGACAGGCACTCGGGGCAGTCGCGCGTCGTGGCCTCGATCTTGGCGGCGTTGCGCTCCCTGATGTGGGTGTACGGCTTCACGATCAAGAAGTAGACCACCGCGGCGACCATCAGGAACGACACGACCGAGTTGATGAAGTTGCCGTACATGAAGTTGGACTGGCCGACGGTGACCTTGAGCGAGGTGAAGTCGGGCAGCCCGCCGAACGCCGAGATCAGCGGCGTGAGCAGGTCGGCCACGAACGACTGCACGATCGCGTTGAACGCCGCCCCGATGATGACCGCCACCGCCAGGTCGATGACGTTGCCCTGCATGAGGAACTTCCGGAAACCTGTCATGACAGGGAATCGTATCCGAGTGATTACTGTAAGTTAGTGCGCAAAGTGATCGACAGGCGGGCGTGGGCCTGGGCCGTCGCCAGCTCTGTGGCCTGGGACGGCGTGGTGGCCAGGACGAGGAGGGCGCCTTCTTGGGACGCGCTTGAGCGGGCCGGTTTCGGAATGGTGATCACCGTGGTGTCCGTGACGATCTCGCGGGCCGGCGCTGCCTGGTCGTGGGCGGCCAGGACGGTGATGGTCGAGCCGGGGGCCAGGAGGGAGGCCGTGGCGGGGTCGGCGATGCGCACCGGGGTCGCCACCAGGCCGGGCGGCAGGGGGTAGGTGGACAGGAGGCGGACGTCGGTCAGCGGTTCGCCGCGGCGCATGGGGGTGGCCAGGGTCTGGCCCTGGCCGAGGGTGCGTACGGCTCCGGCAGGCGGGGGGTCGAGGGCGGCGGGGCGGAAGTCGGCGGAGCTGAGCGGGCCCGGACGCAGGTCGCGTACGGCCACCAGGACCGTGGGGGCGGCGGGTGCCGGGCGGGTGGCGAGGTAGGCGGTCACGACGGAGACGGCGGCGAGCGCCGCCGCGATGAGGCGGCGGCGACGGCCGTAGCGGGACAGCCAGGCTCCGATCACGGCAGCTCGAACGGGAGCTTGATGCCGTCGAGCGCCTGGCCGCAGGAGCACGTGCGCTCTTCGGGCAGCGACTCGACGGTCTGCGCGATCAGGGTGCGCATGCGCGTGACGTTTTGGGCGAAGAACTCGAGCACCTCGTCGTGGGTGACGCCCTGGCCCGCCTCGACGCCGGCGTCGTGGTCGGTCACCAGGGAGACAGAGGTGTAGCAGAGGGCCAGCTCGCGGGCCAGGATCGCCTCGGGGAAGCCGGTCATGCCGACGATGGACCAGCCGTTGGCGGCGTACCACTGCGATTCGGCGCGCGTGGAGAAGCGCGGGCCCTCGATGACGACCAGCGTGCCGCCGTCGACGGTCTCCCAGCCGCCGGCACGGGCGGTCTGTACGGCGACCGCGCGGCCCGACGGGCAGTAGGGGTCGGCGAACGAGACGTGGACGGCGCCGTCGATGTCGTAATAGGTCTGGACGCGGCCGGAGGTGCGGTCGACGAGCTGGTCGGGGACCACGAGGGTGCCGGGGCCGTAGTCGGCCTTGAGCGACCCTACGGCGCTGGGCGCCAGCACCTGACGGACGCCGAGGGAGCGCAGCGCCCACAGGTTGGCGCGGTAGGGGATGCGGTGGGGCGGAAAACGGTGATCTTTGCCATGGCGGGGGATGAACGCCACCGTGCGGGAGCCGATGCGTCCGATGGTGACGACGTCGCTCGGGGGGCCGTAGGGGGTGGCGAGCTCGACCTCCTCCGCATCGTCGAGCAGGGAGTAGAAGCCGGAGCCGCCGATGACGCCGATGTCTGCGCGAGTGACCATGGCGCTGAGAGTAGCCGCAGCGGCCGGCGGCTACGGAACCCGAACGGGGTTCTGTGGATAACGCGACCGCGGGGTGGTTTTGCTGGGTGGTGCGAAGAAGATGCGGGGCGTGGGCGACCGGTGCATCCATAGGTGGACGTGCGCGACCGGTGCCGGGGCTTCAGGGCGAACGAGCGGGTCCCGCTCCAGAGCGCGAGCAAGCCACCGGGCTCAGGCAAGCAACCAGGGCTCGGGCGAGCGACCGGGCTCGGGCAAGCAACCGGGGCTCGGGGGAGTGACTGGGCTCAGGCAGGCGACCGGGCCCGGGCGAGTGGCCGGTCGCGGGCCTGCCACCGATCAGGCGCGGAGGTTCAGCTGACCTGCGGCCGGCAGGGGAAGCGGGCGACGGCGGGTCAGCTGACCTGCGGCAATCAACTGGAAGCGGCGGCGGGAGCGGGGGTGCTGGTCGAGGACGAGCCGGACGACCCCGAGTCCGACGACGACTTGCTCTCCCCGGACTTCGACGAAGAAGACGAAGAAGAGGGCGAGGAAGAAGAGGACGTCGAGGACGACGAGCGGTTGTCGGTCCGGTAGAAGCCCGAGCCCTTGAACACGATGCCGACCGCGGAGAACACCTTCCGCAGGTTCCCCTGGCAGCTCGGGCAGACCGTCAACGCATCGTCTGTGAACTTCTGGACCACCTCGAGCTGCTCACCGCAGTCGTTGCAGGCGTACTGATAAGTCGGCACGCGCTCCTCCTTACAAGCCTTGGCACTCGAGCGATGCGACTGCTAATGGTAACCGATAGGTCCAAACACCTATTCCAGCCCCCGCTCTCCGTACCAGCCGGCCAGCTTGCCGCGGCGGTTGACCGCGCGCAGGCGGCGTTCGACCTGGTCGCGGCAGGCGGCGGTGGCGACGATGAGGAGCTGGTCGTCGGTACGCAGGCGGGTGGAGCCGGTGGGGACGAACGATCGGCCGTCCCGTACGACGAGGGTCACGGCGGCGCCGGCGGGCAGCCGCAGCTCGAAGACCTCGACCCCGTGCAGCCGCGACTCCGGAGGGATTCTGACCTGCAGCAGGTCGGCGTGCAGTTCCTCAAGGGGCGCCGACTCGACGGACAGATCGTGCGCCTCGGCGGGGGCGCTCACCCCGAGCAGCCGCGCCGCGTACGGCAGCGTCGGCCCCTGGAGCAGGGTGAACACGATGACGATCACGAAGACCTGGTTGAAGATCTCCTTGGAGCCTTCGATGCCGGCCGCCCAGGGGATGGTCGCGAGGACGATCGGTACGGCGCCCCGCAGACCGGCCCACGACAGGAACGCCTGCTCGCGCCAGGTCACCCGGTCCAGCCGCAGCACCCGGGCGAGCAGCGAGGAGACGGCGACGGACAGCGGGCGGGCGACGAGCGCGAGGACGGTGCCGGTGATCAAACCGGGTACGACGGCCGACGGCAGCTCCTCGACGTGGGCCAGCATGCCGAGCATGACGAACAGCCCGATCTGCGCCAGCCACGCGGCCCCTTCCGCGAAGCTCCTGGTCGCGGCCCGGTGGGGGAGGTGCGAGTTGCCGAGGATGAGCCCGGTGAGGTAGACGGCCAGGAAGCCGGAGCCGTGGAGGAGGGCGGCGCCGCCGTACGAGACGAAGGTCAGGGCCAGCACGGCGATGGGGTAGAGGCCGGAGGCGGGCAGGGCGACGTGGCGCAGCGCGTACGCGCCTGCGGGCCCGACGGCGAGCCCGACCGCCGCGCCGATGACCAGCTCAAGAGCCGTCTCCAGGAGGAACGTTCCAAGTCCCGCTGACGTGTGCGAAGCGCCGGTGAGCAGGACGACCGCGATGACCGTGGGAGCGTCGTTGAAGCCGGACTCCGCCTCCAGGACGCCGCCCAGGCGCGGTGGCAGCGGCAGCCTGCGCAGCACGGAGAAGACGGCGGCGGCGTCGGTGGAGGCGAGGACCGCGCCGACGATCAGCGCGGTCCGTACGTCGAAGCCGAGCGGCCCCTGGATGACGAACGCGACGACGAGGATGCTCACCGCCACGCCCACGGTGGCCAGTACCAGGGCCAAGGGGACGGAACGGCGGACATGCGGCCAGTTCGTGGTGAGCCCGCCCTCGGCGAGGATCACCGCCAGCGCCCACAGGCCGATCTGCTGGGCGACCTGCGGGTTCTCGGTGGGGAAGCCGACCCCGGAGAGCTCCAGGGTCAGCCCGAAACCGAGGAAGACCAGGAGGCTGGGCAGGCCGGTGCGGTGCACCAGCCGTACGGACGCGATGGCCGCGATGACGACGGCGGCGCCGAGGAGGAGCGAGACGTCAAGCGTCATCTGGCCCCCTCCTCTTGCACCCCGTCACCTCAGCCTAGTGATGCCCGAGGGTGTGGCGGCGTAGCGTACGCGCTGGTCATGGGGCTCGTGCGGGACGCCGTCGATCAGCTCGCCGTCGTGCAGCAGCGCCACGGTCGGGACGTTGGGGCCGACGCGGGCGAGCGCGCGGTCGTACGAGCCGCCGCCCCGCCCCAGGCGGACGCCGGTGACGCGGTCGACGGCCAGGGCGGGGACGATGACGAGGGCGGCGGTGCGTACGGCGTCGACGCCGCGCCGCGTGTCGACCGGCTCCATGATCCCGTAGCGGCCCGGCGCGAGCGTGTCGGGCCCGTCGTACACCGCCCAATCCAAATCATTGTCGGCACGCAGGACCGGCAGGATGACGGTGGCTCCATGTTTCCAGAGAGCGAACACCAGCCCGTGCGTCTCCGGCTCCTGCCCCGTTGACCAGTAGCAGGCCACCAGACCGGCCATTTGCACCCACGGTTGTTCGAGCAGCGTTTCGCGGACCTTGATGGCGTTTGCCCGCACGTGATCGGGGGAGAGTGCGATACGCGCCGCGTTCAGCTCGCGACGGAGGTTCAACTTGTCCACAGATCCCTCCACTAGGGTCTAACTCATGGCTGACTTCGACCCTGTGACGAAAGCCGTCGTGCCCGCCGCGGGTCTGGGCACCCGGTTCCTTCCGGCGACCAAGGCGACACCCAAAGAGATGTTGCCCATCGTCGACAAGCCCGCGATCCAGTATGTCGTCGAGGAGGCCGCCTCCGCGGGGCTGCTCGACGTTCTCATGGTCACCGGCAAGAACAAGCGCTCGATCGAAGACCACTTCGACCGGGCGTTCGAGCTGGAGGAGGCGCTGGAGGCGAAGGGCGACGAGCACCGGCTGTCCCAGGTTCGCGAGCCGGCCTCGCTGGCGACGCTGCACTACGTACGCCAGGGCGAGCCCAAGGGGCTCGGCCACGCCGTGCTGTGCGCCAAACACCACGTGGGCGACCACCCGTTCGCCTGCCTGCTCGGCGACGACCTCATCGACTACCGCGACAACCTGCTGCGCCGCATGATCGAGGTGCGTGACACGTTCGGCGGAAGCGTGATCGCGCTGATGGAGGTGCCCAAGGAGTCGGTCTCCCTGTACGGCGTGGCGACCATCGAGGCGACCGTCGAGGACGACGTCGTCCGCGTGACCGACCTCGTCGAGAAGCCGCCGGCCGACGAGGCGCCGTCCAACTGGGCGATCATCGGCCGTTACGTCATCGACCCCGCGGTCTTCGAGGTCCTGGAGAACACGCCCCCCGGGCGCGGCGGCGAGATCCAGCTCACCGACGCGCTGCGCACGCTGGCCCAGCGCGGCCGCGACGAGGGCGGTCCCGTGCACGGCGTGCTGTTCAGGGGACGCCGCTACGACACGGGCGACAAGCTCGACTATCTGCGGACGGTGGTGAAGTTCGCGGCGGACCGGGAGGATCTGGCGCCGGAGTTCGTGCCGTGGCTGCGGGAGTTCCTCGATGAAATCGGTTGACGCGCATCTGGCCGAGATCCTGGCCACTGTACGTCCGCTGGCCCCCCTTGAGCTCGAGCTGGAGCAGGCGCTCGGCACGACCCTGGCCGAGGACATCTCCTCGCCGGTGCCGCTGCCGCCCTTCGACAACTCGGCCATGGACGGCTACGCGGTGCGGGCCGAGGACGTCGCGGGCGCGCCGGTGACGCTGCCGGTGATCGACGACGTCGCGGCGGGGTCGCTGGAGCTGCGGGCCGTGGGTCCGGGCCACAGCGTGCGCATCATGACCGGTGCCCCGCTGCCGGCGGGCGCCGACGCGGTGGTGCCGGTGGAGTGGACGGACGGCGGCACGGTCTCCGTACGCATCGACCGCGCCGCCGAGCCGGGCAACGCCGTGCGGCGGGCGGGTGAGGACGTACAGGCCGGGGAGGTCGTGCTCAAGGCCGGCACCGTGATCGGCCCGGCCCAGCTCGGCATCATCGCCGGGGTGGGCCGGCGGCGGGTGCTGGCCCGGCCGCGTCCGCGCGTGGTCGTCATCTCGACGGGCGCGGAGCTGGTCGAGCCGGGCGGCACGCTCGCGCCCGGCCAGATCTGGGAATCCAACAGCTACACCCTCACCGCCGCCGTACGCCAGGCCGGAGCCGACGGCTTCCGCGCCGGCTCGGTCGGGGACGATCCGGGCATCCTGCTCGACCGCCTCGACACCCATCTCGTACGCGCCGACGCGATCATCACCAGCGGCGGGGTGTCGATGGGCGCGTACGAGCCCGTCAAGGAGGCCCTGGCGCCGCTCGGCACGGTCCGCTTCGAGAAGGTGGCCATGCAGCCGGGCATGCCGCAGGGCTTCGGCGTGCTGGGGGAGGACCAGGTGCCGATCTTCGCCCTGCCGGGCAACCCGGTGTCGTCCTTCGTGTCGTTCATGCTGTTCGTCCGCCCGGCTCTCGACAAGATGCGCGGTCTGCCCGGCGGCATGCCCCGCACGCTGACCGCGCGCACGGCGGGGCCGCTGCGGTCGCCGTCCGGGCGGCGGTCCTATCTGCGCGGTGTCCTCTCCGAGGACGGCACGGTGGCGCCCGCCCACGGGCAGGGCTCCCACCAGCTCGCCGCGCTGGCCGCGGCGAACGCGCTGATCGTGGTGCCGGAAGACGTGACCGAGGTCGAAGCAGGGTCCTCGGTGGAGGTGATCAGGCTGTGAGCGAGCTGACCCACATCGACGAGACCGGCGCGGCCCGCATGGTCGACGTCTCGGCCAAGGACGTCTCCGCCCGTACGGCCGTCGCCGGCGGACGCGTGCTGCTGAAGGCCGAGACCGTGGCGCTGCTGCGGTCGGGCGAGGTGCCCAAGGGCGACGCGCTGGGCGTGGCCAGGATCGCCGGGATCATGGGGGCGAAACGTACGCCCGACCTGATCCCGCTCTGCCATCCCATCGCGCTGCACGGGGTGAAGGTGACGCTCGACGTCGAGGACTGGGGCGTGGCCATCACGTGCCGGGTGAAGACCGCCGACCGCACGGGCGTGGAGATGGAGGCGCTGACCGCGGTCTCCGTGGCGGCGCTCGCGCTGATCGACATGGTCAAGGCGGTCGATCCCGGCGCGGTGATCACCGACGTGCGGGTGGAGGAGAAGCTCGGCGGCAAGACCGGCCGGTGGACGCGGGACGAGGCATGATGCGCGCCCTGGTGATCACGGTGTCGAACCGGGCATCGGCCGGGATTTATGCGGATAAATCCGGGCCGTTGCTGGCCTCGTTGCTGCGTGACGAGGTCGGCTGCGAGGTCGAGGGGCCCGTGGTGGTGCCCGACGGGGAGCCGGTGGAGGCTGCGCTGCGTGACGGAGTGGCGGGTGGTTATGACGTCGTCGTGACCACCGGGGGCACCGGGTTGACGCCCATGGATCTGACGCCGGAGATGACCGCGCGGGTGATTTCTCGGGAAATTCCCGGTATAGCGGAGGCAATTCGTCAGGCTAATCGGGAGAAGGTGCCAACCTCGATCCTCTCGCGCGGATTGGCCGGGCAGGCCGGGGAAACCTTGATCGTAAATTTGCCCGGATCCTCCGGTGGCGTACGCGATGGCGTCGCCGTACTCGCGCCCATTCTCCGCCACGCCGTCGATCAGATCCGCGGCGGTGATCATCCGCGCTGACCGGGATTCGGTCAGTCACCCCGTGGCGACATCGTGCCCGATAGGGGGATGATGAGAGATGTGGATCGACTTCGTGGCTGGCCGGCGACACTCAACGAAGGTCCGGTAGGCCTCCGGCCGCTACGGTTGGGCGACGTACGCGTGTGGCGCGAGACGCGAGTGCGCAATGCCGACTGGCTGCGCCCATGGGAGCCGAGCAACCCCGAGACACCCCTGTTCAGGACCGGTCTCGGCCCCTACCTCTCCATGGTCGGCACCCTGCGGCGCGAGGCCAGGCAGGGGCTGGCGCTGCCGTGGGTGGTGACCTACAACGGACGCTTCGCGGGCCAGCTCACCGTCGGCGCCATCGTGTGGGGATCCGCCCGTTCTGCCCAGGTCGGCTACTGGATCGACGGAGCCGTGGCCGGCCGCGGCATCACCCCCACCGCCCTCGCGATGGCCGTTGACCACTGCTTTTTCACCACCGGATTGCATCGGCTCGAAGCGAACATCCGCCCCGAGAATCAGGCCAGCCGTAGGGTGGTTGAGAAGCTCGGTTTCAGGGAAGAAGGCATTCGGCGGCGCCAACTCCACATCGACGGAGCCTGGCGCGACCACATTTGCTACGCGTTGACCGTCGAGGACGTTCCCGGCGGGCTGCTCGTGCAATGGCGTCGCGCGCGTGAGTCAGCGGCTCACGGGGGGTCCTCCGTCGAAGAGGTTTGACGATCTCGCGACACACCGCACCGAATGCTCGTCAATTAGTGACACGCGGTCTTACGGTGCGTGACGTGAGCACATTCAAGGCGCGACGAGCACGAACGCGTCTTTGTGCTGCCCGGAGGTGGTGGTCGTGAGCCCCGTCCTCCTCTATCTCGCCATCGTCGTCATGTGGCTCTGCGTCCTGATTCCGATGTGGCTGCGCAGAGACAAGACGAATCTCGCCGAGCTGGCCGAGCTCGAAGAGTATTACACCGGCGAGCACCAACTGCCCGATCTCGACAACCTCGCCCCATCCGATCCCGATGAGGACGACGGCACACCGCCGGTCGAGATCGAGAAGGTCGACGTCCGCCAGTTCCGGCTCCGGCGTCGCGCCATCATCGTCGCCCGCCGGCGCCGCCTGCTCTTCTTCACCGCGCTGCTGGTGCTGGCCTCCATCGTGACGGCCGCGGTCGAGATGATCCCGTGGTGGGGGGTGGCGCCGTCCGTCGTCGTCATGCTGGCGTACATGGCGTTTCTGCGCATCGCCGTACAGGTGGACTCTGAACGCCGCGAACGCGCCCGCCATGCGCGCGCTGAGCGCCGGCGGCGGCTACGCGAGCAGCGCCGCGCCGCCGCCGAGGCGGAGGCCGAAGTCATCGACTTCACGCCGATGCACGCCGACGTCCTCTTCGACCAGTACGCCGAACCACCCAAGCGGGCGGTGGGCGACTGAAACGGTGGCGCGAGGACCCTCTGGAGTTTGCTAATCTAGTCGAGTCCTTGGGGATGTAGCGCAGTCCGGTAGCGCACTTCGTTCGCATCGAAGGGGTCAGGGGTTCGAATCCCCTCATCTCCACCCAGGGCCGTTCTTGAAACGGCTGGACTGAAGTTGACGGGATCCCGTCTGATCATCGTGATCAGGCGGGATCTTGTCGTTTCGAGGGTTTCCGAATCGGGTTCGTCCTGGTTTGGGAGCCGTGGAGCGGGTGTCTGGGAAGGCCCGGGTGGTGTCAGGCCGCTGGTGGGGGAGCGAGATCCGGCCGTTGGGCATGGCGAAGCCGACGGTGAGCGGGGCGCTGCGAGAGGGCGGCGGGTTTTGTGGCTTATGGGGCGGGTGGTGGCCTGCTCTGGCCTGCGGGTGGTGTGCCGTCGAAGGTCCCGGCTGGAGTCTGCGAAGTGTCGGCGAGTGTAGCGGGCTCGTCTTGAAGCTGGTGGGTGTGGCGCCACTGGTCGAGGAGGTGGTCGTTGGCGACGGTGACGAGCAGGGCGACCAGGATGGTCTGGGCGACGCGGCTCAGGCGGGACGGGGGCCGAGGTCGGCGGCGACCCGAGCCAGGGCCCGGATGAGGTCGTTCTCCGTCTCGGTACGCCACACCAGGGCATACGGCAGGGGGTCGAGGTCGCTGACGGGCAGGTAGGCGATGTCGGGCCGGTTCCAGTAGCGCATCATGTGGGCGGGGAAGAGGTTGACGATCTGGCCCGTGCTGGTCAGGGTGAGGATCTCCTCGGTGTTGCCCACCAAGGGGCCGCGTTGGATCGGGCGCCCCTTGCGGGTGTGGGGCGGGACGAAGCCGTCGGCCCAGTAGTCCGGCCGCGACGGGGACTCGCTGTGCTGGAAGTCGGCGAGCTCCTCCAGCCGGACGGATGTGTGCCGGGTGAGTTCGTGGTCGGCGGCCACGGCCAGTACCCGAGGCTCGGCGAGCAGGACCGGGCCCACCGTTAGGTCGGGTTCGTCGACCGGCAGCCAGCAGACCAGCATGTCGAGCTCGCCGCGGCGCAGCCCGGCGAACGGGTCGACGAAGGAGGCATGCTGGATCCGCAGCTGCCACTGCGGGTGGCGGGTGCGGAAGGTGTCCCAGTAGGGGCGCAGGTCGTGGGCGTTGAGGGGGAGCAGGCCGACGCGCAGCACGGCGGTGATGCCCTGGGCGGCAAGCTTGGCGCGGCGCATGCCGTCCTGCAGCCCGCTGTAGACGGGCCACAGGTCGTCGCGGAGCTGGCGGCCGAGCGTGGTGAGCCGGACCATGCGGTTGGTGCGTTCGAACAGCGGGGCGCCGATCTGGCGTTCCTGTTTCTTGATGGCCTGGGTGATGCGGGCGGGGGATACGCGCAGCCGTTCGGCGGTTCGGCCGAAGTGCAGCTCTTCGGCCAGGGTCAGGAAGATCTCGATGTCGCGAAGGTCCACGATCCTCCTTGGCGTTTACCCGGGGGTTAATGCAGCCTTGCTCAGATTGTCGTTGTTCTGCCTCGTTGTCCGCGTTGATCCTAGTCGCCGGAAGATTCAGATCCATCGCTGGAGTGGCGGGATGACGCGTTTGCTGGGCGAGACGGCGTTGGTCCACGCAGCCGGGCCGGGTGCGGCTGGACATCCTGGTCAACAACGCGGCCATCACCGCCAAGTCGATCGAGACCATCACCCCGGAAGCCTTCGACCACCTGATGGCGGTCAATGCCAAGGCGCCGCTGTTCATCATCCAGCGGGCCCTGCCACTGCTCAACGACGGCGGCCGGATCATCAACCTGTCCGCCGCGGCGACCAGGATCGCGACGCCCGAGCAGCCGTACGCGATGAGCAAGGCCGCCATTGAGGTGCTCAGCCGCGCTGCTACCTCGGCCCCCGGATCTGAACCGGCAGCAGCGGCCGCCGACCGTGCGGGAGTCGTGTCAGCGGCGGCCGTCAGGGGCGGCGCCGGCCCGGCATCGGAGCGGTCGGCGAGGGTGGCTGCCATGAACGGCTCAGCGATCGCAGGTTTCGAGATCGCTGAGCAAGCCACGCCAGGCTCACCCGGCCCTGGTGCGGCGCTCATGAATGCCCGTGAGCGCCACGCCGGGACGGTTTCGCAAGATCGAACACTGGAGGTAAGGAGATTCATCATGAGTGTCAACGGATTCACCGCGACGGGTCTGCGCCGGCTGCGTGCGGTGCTGGCCCGGCACGTCGACTCCGGGAAGATCCCCGGCCTGGTGGCCTTGGTCAGCCGTGGTGGCCAGACGCACGTCGAGACGCTCGGCACGATGCGGCACGACGGCGGCGCGCCGATGCGGCGCGACACCATCTTCCGGATGGCCTCCACCTCCAAGCCGGTCTCGATCGCCGCGGCGATGGTTCTGCTGGACGAGTGCCGGCTGCGGCTGGACGACGTGGTCGACCCGTGGCTGCCCGAGCTGGCCAACCGCCAGGTACTGTCCAGCCCGGACGCCGAGCTGGACGACACCGTCCCGGCCCGCCGCCCGATCACCGTCCGCGACGTGCTCACCTCCACCTTCGGCCTCGGCATGGACTTCACCGCGCTCGGCAAGCCCATCATGAACGCGGTCTTCGCTCAGGGCCTGACCCCGAACCTGTCGACCGAGGTGCCCGAGCAGGACGAGTGGATGCGCCGCCTGGGCGAGCTGCCGCTGATGTACCACCCCGGCGAGCAGTGGCAGTACCAGATCAGCAGCGACCTCGTCGGCGTCCTGGTCTCCCGGGTCAGCGGCCAGACCTTCGAGGAGTTCCTGCGCGAGCGCGTCTTCGAGCCCCTCGGGATGACCGGCACCGGTTTCCACGTGTCCGCCGGCCAGATCGACCGGCTGCCCACCCTGTACGCCCCGGACCCGGCCACGGGCGAGTTCCAGGTGTGGGACGAGCCCGAGGGCGGCCGCTGGAGCAAGCCTCCGGCGTTCCAGGGCGGCGGCGGTGGCCTGGTCTCCACCGCCGACGACTACCACGCCTACTTCCTGATGCTGCTCAACGGCGGCGTGCACAACGGCCGCCGGATCCTGTCCCGCCCCGCGGTCGAGCTGATGACCACCAACCGGCTCACCCCGGAGCAGAACGCCGCCCGCACCGCGCTGGCCACGAACAACGTGCACATCTCCTTCGGCCAGGGCCAGCAGGGCGGCTGGGGCATGGGCATGGCGGTACGCACCTACCGCGGCGACTACGCCCCGATCGGCCAGTTCGGCTGGGACGGCGGCAGCGGCACCTCCTCCTACGCCGACCCGGTCAACGGGCTCACCGGCATCCTGCTCTGCCAGGTCGGCTACACCGTGCCCAGCCCGGCCCACCTGATGAACGACTTCTGGACCACCGTCTACCAGGCCATCGACGACTGATGCCAAGCCCACGCCGGTGGGCGCGGGCCGGGGGCGTCCGAAGGCCGGCGGTTGCTGCCGGCCTCCTTGACCACCCGCGCCCACAGGTGGGCCGGAAGCCGGTCGCTGAGCAGCCGCGCGACCTCCTCGCGCGCCGGTCCGGCGAGGCGCGGCTCGGGCAGGACCGCCGCGGGGAGGGCGCCCTCGTTGTCGCGTACGGCGATCAGCAGGGTGACCCCTTCGCACCGTAACCGCCGTGCCGTGAACAGCAGGGCGGAGGCCGAGCCGGTCGAGCACCGGCCGCAGCAGCAGGTGCAGGGCGGCGAAGCGCAGCTCGGCCTCCATCTTCACACCGGCCATGCCCAGCACGCGAGGCCGTGAGTGACCTCACTCATCCCTTCCGCCGCAACCGGATCTAACGTTTCGGCTAGGAAACCACACCACAAGAGGAGGCGAGGGTGGTTCCTTCAGATGTGTCCAACCTCCGCGAACGCGCCCGCCAGCGCGCCGCCGCACGTCCCCCGGCTCCCGCACTGGCACACGTGGGAGACCTCCGCGGGCCCTGCGGGCTTCCGCTGCGCCACTACCGGCCCCACGAACGCAGGCGTCCCCTCATGGTGTTCGTCCATGGCGGCGCGTTCGTCATGGGGGACCTCGACACTCACGATCGCACCTGCCGGCGCATCGCCGCCGCCTGTGACGTCGAGGTGCTGGCCGTGGACTACCGGCGTGCCCCCGAGCACCCCTACCCGGCGGCCATCGAGGACGTGGCCGCGATCTTGCGCTGGTCGGCCCCGGCGGCGGTGGCGGGCGACAGCGCGGGCGGTTACCTGGCGAGCATGGCCTGCCTGCGGCTGCGCGCCGCGGGTGATCCGCTGCCCGCCGTACAGATCCTCATCTGTCCCAACACCGACCTGACCCTCTCCTGGCCCAGCGTCGTCGACAAGGGCACCGGGTACGCACTGGATGCCGACTTTCTCTCCTGGGCCATCGCGCAATGGGCACCGGATCTCGCCACCCGCGCCCTCGCCAGCCCGCTGCTGGCACCAGACTTGCACGGCATGCCCGACACACTGATCGTCACCGCCGAGCACGACGCGCTGCGCGACGAGGGCGACGCCTACGCCCATCGCCTGACACAGGCGGGAGTGCGGGTGACCCACCGGCGAGAACCCGGCCTGGTGCACGGCTTCATCCAGGACGTGTCCTCGGAGACGGCCGCGGCCCACGACCGGCTGTTCCGCGATGTCGCCTCCCTGATCCACAGGTAACGGGGTTGCTCACCTACCACGAACGCGGCGATCTGGCCCTGGGAGTGAGTCTGTAAGGCACGCTCGCCGCCGGAGGCCTGCTGGCCGTGCCCGCCTGGAGCCTGGCCGCACCGTACGCAGGCGCACCCGTGGGAGGGGACGCGGGGCTCCAGGTGGTGGCGGTGCTGCCGGCCCAGCTCATCGCGATCCTCGCCGGGATGTGGCTGCGCGCCCGATTCGCCCGCCCCTGCCGACCGGGTACAGAAGGTCAGCAGGCCGGTGGCCGCCGTGCTGCGGGTGACCTCGACGCTCTACATTCTGACCACCACCACCGACCGTCTGACCGGCATCCCGGCCTCCGGGTTTTGTCGGTGGCCCGGCCTCAGCTGATCGCGTGCAACACTGCGGCGATGAGCCGGTGGTTCTCCTGAGCGCCGCCCCCTCCGCCGATGGCGAAGCGGTTGCGCGTGTAGCTGTAGGCGATCCCGCTCCCCGGGTCGGCGAACGACTGCGCTCCCACGGCGCCACTGTGCCCGAACGCGTCGGCGCCGAGCAGGGGGTAGCGCACCCCTTGCGCCTCGAAGCCCAGGAGGAAATGGTCGGGCTCACCGGTGACCAGGTCGGTGCCGGTCGCGTGGGGCTTGGTGAACTCGGCCAGGGTCGCGGGGGCCAGCAACGGCGGCCACCCGTCGATCTCGGAGATGGCCGCGGCGTACAGCGTGGCCAGGCCGCGGGCGTTGCCCACGCTTCCGGAGGAGGTGGGGCCCAGCGCGCGTACAGCCCGGGTGTTGGCGAAGTCCACCAGGTCGGTGGGCGGGGTGGCGTTGAGGTTGAAGGCGATCCCGGTCAGGCTGTCCGGAGCCGGGGCGCCCTGGCCACCGCCACGGGCCGGCTGCACCGGCACGTAACGAGTCTCCAGGGCCTCGGGCAGCCCCAGGTAGAAGTCCAGCCCGTAGGGGGCGCGCACCCGCTCGGCGTACATCTCCTGGATCGAGCGGCCGGTCACCCGGCGTACCACCTCGCCGATCAGCGCGCCGGCGACGAAGGCGTGGTAGCCGTACCCGCTGCCGGGCCGCCAGTAGGGCCTCTGCGCGGCCAGCCGCTCGGCGAGCAGCCGGTCATCGGCCAGCTCCGCCGCGCTGAACCCGCCCTCCACGCCGATCAGCCCCGCACGATGGGCGAGCAGGTCGCGCAGGGTGAGGTCGCCCTTGCCGGCCGAGGCGAACTCCGGCCAGTACGCGGCCACGGCCCGGTCCAGGTCCAGTACGCCGTCCTGGACCAGCAGCGCGAGAAGCAGGTAGGCCGCGCCCTTGCCGGATGAGTACAACGCGAACAGGGATTCGCCGCTCACCCCCGGCCCCGCCCACAGGTCCACCACCTGCCGGCCGGCCAGGCGTACGGCCAGCTGCGCGCCCAGCCCGGGTTCGGCGGTGACGGCCGCGGCGAACTCGTCCCTGACCTTCTCGAAGCCGTCGGCGACGGTGCCTCGTACCACCTGCATGGTGTCCACCCCCTTCACGCGGCCTTGGCGGCCAGCGCGTCCAGCAGGCTCTGGAGCAGGCCGATAGTGGTGTCGTCGGTCAGGTTGCCGCCCTCGTCGAAGCGTTCGTGCGCGCGGAAGACGATCACCTCGGGCTTGGCTATCACGTCGGAGTCGGTCCAGACGAAGACCTGCCGGAGGGCGAGCTGGGCGCGTACCGAGCCGAAGTTGGTCGGGGAGGCCCCGAGGATGGCGACCGGCTTGCGCAGCAGCGGCAGGCCCTCGGTTCCTGTCCAGTCGGTGCTGACCCAGTCGATGGCGTTTTTCAGGACTCCGGGGATGGAGTAGTTGTACTCCGGCGTGGCGATCAGCAGCCCGTCGGCGGCGGTGACGCGCTCGCGCAGCTCCCGCACCGCCTGGGGGCGGTGGTGTGGGGTGTCGAGGTCCAGGTCGTAGGGCGGGATGTCGCGCAACCCGTCGTAGATCTCGACCGAAACGCCGTCGGGGGCGTATTTCTGGGCGGCGTGCAGCAGCGCGGTGTTGTGCGATTGGGCGCGCAGGCTTCCGGAGATGCCGAGGATCCTGATCTCGCTCATCAACAATCATCCTTTTCGTGCAGGCAGGGCCGCCGTCTGGGCGGCGATCGGAACTGTACTAGAGCGTTCATATGAACTCAACTGTTCAGTTCAGGTGGATGTTAGGGTGTGAGAGTGAGCGCAACCAAGCACATCCCGTCAGGAGAGCGCGCGGCACGCAAGCGGGCCGCCATCCTGCGCGCGGCCCGCGAGGTGTTTCTGGACAGCGGGTTCGACACCGGAATCGACCAGATCGCCGCCGAGGCGGGCGTGTCCAAGGTAACCGTCTACAACCACTTCGGCAGCAAGGAAGAGCTGTTCATCGAGGTGGTGCGCGACAGCCTGGAGCAGGCGCTCGGGGAGTCCTTGCGCGTCATGCGCGAAGATCTGCGGGGCGGCGACGACATCCGCGAGGTGCTGGTCCGCACGGCACGCGGATGGGTGCGCGGCCTGGTCAACCGCGACATCTCCGCCCTGCGCGCCCTGATCACCGCCGAGTCACGCCGCTTTCCCGAGCTGGGCCGCGCCTGGCGCGAGCGAGGGCCGGACCGCTTCGCCGGACCGCTCACCGAGGCCCTGAGTCAACGCAACGACCTGCGCATCCCCAACATGGACCTGGCGCTGGTGCAGTTCTACGCCCTGGTGCTCTACCCCCACATCGTGCACAGCGCCTATGGCGACACCCTGGATGAGGATTTCACCGACGAACTGATCACGACGGGCGTGGACATGTTTCTGAGCTACTACCGCGCCTAATACTCCAGTGACACTTAGCGATCTTGCAGCGTTCTGGTCACATGGCGACGGCCACCGCGTGATCATTCAGAGTTTGTGAGAACAACCAAAGATCGTGCGGTGGCCGCGAGCCACAGCGTAGACCCTGACGGCTGGATGGTCATCTACAACGAGCTGATGGCCCGGATCGCCGGCCGGTTCGGCCTCGGCGCCTCTACCTGCCCGAACACGCCTGGCTGGCCGGCCCCGGCCGCTGCCAGGCGGCCGGCATCCCGGACGAGGTCGGCTTCGCGACCAAGCCCGCGCCGGCCGCCGCCATGGTGCTGGCCGCGCTGGAGGCCGGGGTGCCCGCCCGCTGGGTGACCGGTGATGAGGACTACGGCCAGGACCCAGGGCTGGCCATGACACTGCCCGGCATCGTCGCCGCAGTCAAAGCGGTGGTAGGCGAACGGACGGCCGTAGGGGCAGCCGGAGAAGGATTCGGGGAAGCCGGCGGTGGTGAGCCGCTCAACCCCGGCCTCCAGGTCAGCCGTCCAGAACCCGAGATGGTGAAAGCGAGGTCTGCTGGTGTCGCCCCATGGGCCGCCGGGGGCGGCCTGGATGAGTTCGATGAAGGCAGGACCGTCGGCGGAGAAGACTATGCGATGGTCCCAGGTCCCGATGTGTCCGTCACGGGGGTCATGCCAGGTGACCGCGGCGGCGCTGGAGAGATCCCTCATCGCTGCTTGCAGATCAGGAACGGTGCAGCAGACGTGGAGGGGCCGCCTGGGCCGTGTCGACGAGCTTGGAGAACTTTTGGAGCGATGTTGACATCGGGGACTCCGGACGGTTCCAAGCCCCGCTCGCTCGGTGATCCTGCGGAATGCCCGCCGTACGTTCGAGGCGTGCGGCGGAGTGCCCACGCTCGTGCAGAAGACCAGGTGGTGATCTTGCCAAGCCTGACCGGCCTTGAGCTTGAGGACGGCTTGGTGGGTGGTGTGGCTGGAGTGCCTGAGCCACCGGCTTGCGGTCGGCATGCCATACGTCGTCTCGCGCCCCCGGTGATGGTGCGGCCGGTGTCAGTCGACCCGAAATTAGTTGACACGACATATATGTCGTGTAATCTGTTGGCCATGACGAACACGAGGAACACCGCAAACCCCATCAAGCGCGTCTCGGTAGTCAGCACCGGAACGGTGTCGATCCACCCCGAACACGTGGCCGCGACCCGCAAGCCGCTGTACTGGTGGCTGTTCACCTCGCGCCGCTGGACCCGGCCGCTGCCGATCAACGTGTACGTGATCGAGCACCGCGACGGCCTGGTGCTGTTCGACACTGGCCAAGACCGCGCCTCGGTGACCGACCCCGGCTACTTCCCCGGCGGCATCACCGGAGTGATGTACGACCGGCTGGCCCGCTTTGACATCGCCGCCGAGCAGACCCTTACCGCCCAGCTGGCGGCCATCGGCTACGACGTCGCCGACGTCCACACCGCGGTCATCTCTCACCTGCACCAAGACCACATCGGCGGGCTGCGCGAGCTGACCGACGCCCAGATATTGGTCAGCCGCCGGGAGTGGCAGAGCCTGCACCGGGCGGCACCGGAACTACGCGGCCTGCTGCGCTCCCACATCGAGCTGCCCGCACTGCGCTGGCGCCGCCTCGACCCCGAGCCCCTGGCCGACCCCGCCCTGGCGCCCTTCACCAGCGGGCACGACCTGTTCGGAGACGGCAGCCTGGTGCTGCTGCCCACCCCAGGCCACACCGTCGGATCGCTGTCGATGCTGGTCCGCAGGCCCGGGCACGCGCCACTGCTCATGGTCGGAGACCTGACCTACGACGCCAACCTGCTGGAGCAGGGCCAGGTACCCGGCGTCGGCCACAAGCGCCGGCTGGCCGCCACCACCCGGATGGTCAACGAGCTCCGCGAGGCCAACCCCGGCCTGACCGTCCTGGCAGCGCACGATCCCGGCGCCGCCCTCGCCCTGGCCGCCGCCGGCCGTGACCTCGTCGCCCCCTCGCTCTGACCAGAGAGAATGACGTTCATGCGTCCCGCAGAAGAATTCCGCTACCTCGTCCTGGCCGCCCAACGCGAAGGCAACCGCCTGCTGGGACAAGCGCTGAGGCCGCTGGGCATCACAACCTCCCAAGCTGAAGTCATCAGCATCCTGCACGAACGCCAGCCCCTGACCCTGACCGGCCTGGGCGAGCTTCTGGTCTGCGAGAGTGGCAGCAGCCCCAGCCGCCTGGTCGACCGCCTGGTCGCCGCCGGCCTGATCCACCGCAACCCCGCCGAGCACGACCGCCGGCACATCGACCTCCGCCTCACCGACAGCGGCGAGCAACTGGCCGCACAGATCATCCAGATCGAGGAACAGCTCTACCAGAGAATCGACGCCCTGGCCGAAGGCACTGGCCTCGACCAGATCAACACCTTCCTCCGCGCCTTCGTCCGCGACCTTCCCGCAGGCCAAGCCATCATCCGCCGCACCACACCAGCAGCGCACGGGCGGTTGACCGGAAGATCCTTCCGCTCACGAACGAGATCATAAAGCGGTCCCAGCAACCATGGGCGCTGGGAAGCGATCTTCTCAACCCCTCTTACACCCAGGCCAACCCCACTCGTGAACAGCCCACCCAGGGCCGTTCCTGGAACGGCCGGACTGCAGTGACGGGATCCCGTCCGACGAGGTCAGTGACTCGGCGCTGTCCCAGCATCTCACCACACTGGAGAAGGCCGGCTACGTCACCGTCCGCAAAGCCCAGACCGGGCGGCGCACCACCACAAGGCTCGCCGCCACCCCCGCCGGGACAGCGGCCTTCACCTCCCACATCTCGATCCTCAACCAGATCGCGGCCCAGCCGCCGCACGACGCCAGCCCCTCGACCTGACCTCGGCGAGCGCCCGCTCTGCACCTGACCCGCCTCCTGGGGCGAAGAGCAGCGGACACCGCCGGCCAGGCTCACCAGCGAGCCGCTGCCCGATGAGGACGACCCCTGGATCGGACGCTCCTCTACGCCGAGTCGGTGGGCGCGATCAGGGTTCGGCCCTGCCGGTCGCCCATGCCCAGGCCGCGATGGCGACGCGGTTCCTGGCGCCGGTCTTACGCTGGATGGCCGCTATGTGGTTCTTCACCGTGCCCGCGGAGAGGAAGAGTTCCGCAGCGATCTCGGCGTTCGTCTTGCCGTGCGAGACCAGCGCCACGATGTCATCCTCCCGCTCGGTGAGGACGACGTTCGGTGTCTCGTGCGGCAGGCCGTGGTGGCGCAGCAGCCGGATGGTGAGCTGCGGGCTGATGAGCATGTCGCCATTCGTCGCGGCCCTGATGGCTTCGATGAGCAGGGTGGGGCCGGAGCGTTTGAGGATGAATCCGGAAGCGCCGTGCCGCAGTGCCGCGTGGACGTACTCGTCGAGCCCGAAGGTGGTGACGATCACCACGTGGATGTCGGTGTCGGCAAGGGCTCGGGCCACCTCGATGCCGTCGGCTCCGGGCATCCGGATGTCGGCGAGCACAACGTCCGGTCTGATCGTCCTGGCGGTGTGGATCGCGGTGCGTCCGTCGGCGGCCTCGGCCACGACCGTCATGTCGGGCTGGGCGTCGAGGATCATGCGGAAGGCGCTTCGAATGCCTTCCTGGTCGTCGGCGATGAGGATGCGGGTGGACACTCCGGCGATTGTGCCACTGGCAGGCGCGCGGTCAGCGACCACCCATCCGGTACGGCCTGGGTGACCAGTTCACCGCCCTGCGCCTGAACCAGTGCGGTCAGGCCGGGCAGGCCGTACCCGCCGCGCCGGCCACTTCGCGCTCGTCTCACGCCGTCGTTGGTCATCGTGATCTCCAGTAGGCCTCCTCCGGCGCTGATGCACAGGTCGACGCGGCTGGCTTGGGGAGCGTGCCGCCGGATGTTGGTGAGTCCTTCGATGACGATCCGGTAGGCCAGGACGGCGGTCTCCGCCGTGACCGCCACCTGCGGGTCCATGCTCAGGTGGACCGGCGCGGAGCCGGCGGTGGAGAAACGTTCGGCTGCCTCGCGGATGCCGCTGAGGTCACCAGTGGAGGTGAGCGGCCGGTCGTGGTGCAGCGTGTCCAGGGTATGGTCCAGCATCGACATGGCGCGCTGGCCTGCGGCTTCGACGCGTTCGAGCGCCTGCAGCGGATCGCCCGCGACCCTGCCCGCCTGGGCGTGCGCCACCATCTCGCTGATGTCGTGGGCGACGAAGTCGTGCAGGTCTCTGGCCAGCTGAAGCCGTAATGCGGTGCGGGTGTCGGCCACGGCGCGGGACTGCCGTACCTCGGCAGAACGCAGGTAACCCCCGACAGCTGCGGCCAGGAGCGCGCCCAACCCCCAGAACAGGCATACGCCCAGCGCTTCCAGCGGCGAGGCGGGGGTGAAGAAGCGCAGCAACCAGGTGGCCGAGGCCAGGCCCGCCACCGGCGCGGTCACCGCTGCCCGCCGTGCCGACACGTGTCGGACGATGAGGCCGGCCAGCGTCATGAGGGCCAGACTCTCGATCACCCCCAATACGGCGGCGCCCGGCTCGGGCCGCACGATGCCGATGACGTGAGCCAGCGTGACGGCCAGCGATCCGGCCGCGGCCACGCAGGTCAGCGCAGGCAGACGCGGCTCGGGCGACGACCGCGACAGCGCTGCCGCCACCACCACTGCGACGGGGACCAGCAGCGATATCGACACGACAATCCACATCCAGCTCACCGGACCGACGATACGTCCACCGTGGAACCGGCCACAGGTGCCGAACGGCACCTGTGGCCGGCTTTCACAGTGGCCGAGGGTGCCGAACGGCATCTGGTCCGCCGGCCTGCCGCCCGGCGACGCTGATCACATGAGAACCATCACTTCTGTCTGGCGCGGCTACGCGGCGGCACTGTGGGCGCTGGCCTACGGTGCTCTCGGCTCGGCGTGGGCGCTCGGCCTGCCGAGCTTCCCCTGGGGGGCCTCCGACCCCGACCCGGACGGCGCGCTGTCCATCCTGGCCGCGACGACGCCGCGCTTCGGTTGGTGGATCGCCGCCTTCGGCCTGCTCACCGCGGCGACGGCGCTGGCGCTCACCCGCAGGAGCGATCGTCGTGCTCCGTTGTTCCTGGCGTGGCCGCTCGCCGCGAGCCTGGTCCTGGTGGTTCCCGACTCGCGGCTGATGATGGGCGTCGCCTACACGCCGCTGCTGCTGGTGGCACCGGTCTTCGGCTGGAGCCTGGGCGGCGCCACCTTCGCCGATGCCTGGCCATGGCCCGTCCTGAACCAGCTTCTCTGCGTGCTGGGCGGACTGCTGCTGGCCGCCGCGGCGCTGGCGTACGGCCGTAGCCAGGCCCGCACGCGTTGGTTCACCCCGCAGCGGGGCCGCACAGCCGTGTACGTGGCCGTCGTGGTGCCTCTGGCGTACTGCGCCACCCGGTGGGCGTGGGCGCTGGGCATCCCGCTCGGAGTGAGCCCGGAGTTCCTGGCCGAAGGCGAGGACGGCCTGTGGCTGGCGGGTGCCTACCTGGCGACCTTCGGCGCGTTCGGCGGCGTGCTCACCCTCGGGCTCACTCAGCGATGGGGGGAGATCTTCCCGCGTTGGATTCCCGGACTGCGCGGCAGGCGGGTACCGCCCCTGCTGGCGGTCATCCCGGCCGGGTTCGTCGCGATCATCATCGCCGTGGCCGGACTGACGTACATCCGCTGGACGATCGCAGGCCGGTTCTCCCTGTCCGAATGGGGCGCCTGGCTGCCGGAGTGCTTCTGGCCGATCTGGGGTGCCGCGCTGGCCACCGCCACCGTCTCCTACTATCTGCGCCGCAAGGACGACGCGGACGCGGTGGATGTCGGTGCTGGTCGCCGACGTGAGGCCCAGGCACGGGCGATCACGCGCGTGGCCGAGCTGGAGAGAGACCGTCTCCATCGCCGCGCTGGCGGTCAGGAGCAGGCTCGGCGGTCTCGGCGCCGCACCCCGCTACCGCCCCCTCGGTGACGCAGTCAGGCTGGTGGCCCTGCTCGGGTTGGGCTACCAGGCTGTGATCGGCTGGATCGACGTACTCTTCTCGCTACACGCCCTGGCCATGTGGGTCGATCCGCGGGGCGTGACCGTGGCGGCGCTCCTGATGGCTGGCCTGCTGTGCCTGGTGCGCGACACCACGCCGGCCTGGCGATTGGGTCTCGCCATCGTCGCGGCGTCGATGGCCGTTGAGCGGTCACCAGTCTTTCTGATCGGTGTCGAAAGGCCCGTACAGTCGCTTGCCATCACGGCGATCGTTCAGTCTGCGGCGTTGTCGACGCTGTGTCTGGCGCTGATCGTCGCGGGGCTGCGTGTCCTGCCCCGTCCGGCTGTTCCGCTTCGAGACGGCAGACAGCGTCCCGCCGGTCTGCCGGGCGGCGGTGGCGGAGCCCCTGAGGCTGAGAACGCGATCAAGCCCCGTCACATGTCGCCGGCGTAAACGGCCACCGTCAGGGTTCCGGGGCGCCGCAGGTATTCGGTGATGGACGTCTCCAGCCGGACCCTGATCGTGGTCGTCTTCCCGCTGAGCAGCCGTTCGCCCAGGTAGAGGAAGCCGCCCCCGCCCGGCGAGGCGGAGCAGTCGATGCCGCCCTTGATCAGGCGTCCGTTCACCCACACCTTCCGGCTGAGCCGGTCGCCGAGACCGTCCCCGCAGTAGGTGGCGACGGCCAGGCCGAGGCCCTTGTTCGGCACGGTGACCGTCACCTCGCGGCTGCCGGGCCAGGTGGTGGTGGCCTTGGCGGCCAGGTTGAGCTCCTTCCCGATCTTCGCGGGCGGCTCGGCCGGAGGCGAGGCGGTCTTCATCGTGGACGGCGGCGTCCATTCGTACACACCGAACCGCCATTCTCCCGGAGCCGTGCGCCCGGGGGAGCCGTTGACGGTGAATGTCACCGTTCGCGTTCCGGCGGGGAAGGGCTGCAGGTCGACCGCTTTGCCCCGCTCGCACGCGTTCATCAGGAAGGGCGCCGGTGACAGCGTGAAGGTCTTGTCCAGGCCCGGCACGTGTGCGCTGACCTGCGGTGGCGCTGCTTTGGGAGACGGGCAGTCGGGCAGGATGGCCACCGGTTTGCCGCTCACCTTCACCTCGAAGAGCACCGATGCCTGGCGCGCTGGGTCGAAGGTCGCGGTGGCGAGCCTGCGGTAGACGGTGCCGTCGGACTCCTCGTACCGGCTTGGGAGCTTTTCGGTCACGTTCGCGGTGGTCGGCTGATCCGGCCCGCGCAGGCTGACGACCGTACCGCCGGCGACGACCGCGACGGCGAAAGTGACAGCGGCGGCGACGGCCGAGAGCCGGCGCCGTCGCGCGCCGCGCGTCCTGGCTCGCAGTGAGTGCCACGGGATCGGGCGGTCGAGCGCGGGGCTGCTGCGTTCGTCGAGCAGGTCGCGGAGTTCTCGCTGGTCGATGGGCATGGCGCTACCCCCTCCTGTCGTACGCGAACGACTTGTCCACCCGAAGCTTGGCCAGCGCCCTGCTCGCCTGGCTCTTGACCGTCCCGACGCTGCAGCCGAGCGTCGCAGCGGTCTGGGCCTCGCTCAGGTCCTCGAAGAACCGCAGCACGATGACGGCCCGCTGCCGGGCGGGCAGACGGCCGAGCGCCTGCCAGACCAGCTCGCGATCGTCGGCCTGTCCCATGTGGTCGGCCGCCTGCGCCTGGTCGGGTGGCGACTCGCTGGTCATCTCGGCCCTTCTCCAGCGCCGCCGCCACCAGGAGACGTGCAGATTCACCATGATCTTGCGGACGTACGCCTCACGCTCGTCGCCCAGCCGCGGCCAGGCCTGCCACGCCTTCAGCAGCGCCGTCTGCACCAGGTCCTCGGCCGCTCCCCAGTCACGGGCGAGCAGGTAGGCGGTGCGGAGCAGCCGGTGCCACGACGCCTCGACGAACGCGTCGTACTCCGATCCATCCGCCATGTACGGTCCTTCCTCAAGCGAACACTCACCCGTCCTTACGCGGCCGGAGGAACAGAAGGTTGCTCAGGCTCGCGTCCGTCGTCGAGTTCGGCGGGCATCTCGGGCTCAACGAGGCTGGTGATGCGGTCATGGAAGACGAGGCTCGCCTGGTTGATCTGGCTACTACGTTGGCGGTTCAGGTGCAGACACCTCAGCTTGAGGGAGGCCAACGGTATAGATGGGTCTTCGAGGTGGAGGGCCGGGAAGTCGCATCTACTGCATTCGTCGTCCGCAGAGACAAAGCCGGTGTCTGATCCTCTCCAGACCGTCCGGGGCGGGGTGGGCTGGACCTGCTGACCACGCCCACGACCGTCGAGGTGCTGGCCGAGGCCGGTGGGGTGTCCGCCGAGCGGGCGCGACGGGTGGTCGAGTGAGTACGCTCGCCACGACGGTCACGCCGACATCCTGCGCGAGCGCATCGACGGCACCACCGGGACGTGGCCTCGCCTCCGGCGCTTGCGAGGATGAGCGTGCTCACCTCGCCTGACGGAGGAAACATGGACGGACAGCAGTGGCTGGCGGAGCGGTTCGCCGAGCATCGGGGGCACCTTCGCGCCGTGGCGTACCGGATGCTCGGCTCGCTCAGCGAGGCCGACGACGCGTTGCAGGAGGCGTGGCTGCGGGCCGGCCGCGCCCACACCGCGGAGGTGCAGAACCTCGCCGGCTGGCTGACCACCATCGTGGCCCGGGTGTGCCTGAACATGTTGCGCTCCCGTGCCCACCGCCAGGAGGAGCCGCTGGACACGCAGGTGGCCGACCCGCTGCTCGGCCCGGCGGCGGTGGGAAACCCCGAGGCCGAGGTGGAGATGGCCGACTCGGTGGGGGTGGCGCTGCTGGTGGTGCTCGACACGCTGAGCCCGGCCGAGCGGGTGGCGTTCGTGCTGCACGATCTGTTCGCGGTGCCGTTCGAGGAGATCGCCCCCTTGCTCGAACGCTCCCCCGAAGCGACCCGGCAGCTGGCCAGCCGGGCGCGTCGCCGGGTCAAGGGGGCGCCCGCGCCGCACCGTGAGCCGGGCCGGACGCGGGAGATCGTCGAGGCGTTCCTGTCGGCGACGCGCGGGCAGGACTTCCGGGCGCTGATCACGTTGCTGCACCCCGAGGTCACCCTGCGGGCGGACGCGGCCGTCATGCTCACCGCCGCGCCCGTCACCGTCCAGGGGGCCGAGGCCGTCGCCAAGGGCGCGATGGCCGCCATGCAGCGGGCCAGGTTCACCGGTATCGCGCTGCTCGACGGCGCGGTCGGCCTGGTCATGGCACCGCAGGGCCGAATGCGGGTGGCGCTCACCTTCACCGTCGACGACGGGATTATCACCGCCATCGACGTCGTCGCCGAACCCGACCGGCTCGGCCTGCTCGACGTGGCGGTGCTCGGCTGATCGCGTGACGTACGTCACTCCCGCCGCCGGTCACATCGCCGTCCGGCGGCGGGTCAGGGCGGTGACGGGCGCTACCGGCCCGGCGTCATTCGAGAGCAAGGAGCACCCGATGGTTCCCATCATCGTCACCGTTCTGGCCGCCGCGTGGGTGGGTTTCTCGGCGTACGCGATCCTCACCCGCGCCGCGTGGGTCGTCGAGCCGCTGCGGACGTACGGGGTGCCCGCCTCGTGGTGGCCCTGGCTGGGCGCGGCCAAGGCCGCGGGAGCGGCGGGGCTGCTGGCCGGTCTGGCCGTGCCGGTGATCGGCGTGCTGGCCGGGATCGGGCTGGTGGTGTACTTCCTCGGCGCCGTCGTCACCGTGCTGCGCGCCCGGTCGTACAAGACCGTCGTCTTCCCGATCCTGTACCTCGTCCCCGTGGCCGTCACCCTCATGATCTGAGGAGGATGTCGAGAACGCTCCGGCCGCTCCGACTTGCCCACGGAGAAAAGGAGCAGACATGTCACGCAACATCGAGACCGTCAACACCTACCTGGACGGTTTCCGTAAGAACGACCACGAGCAGATCCTGTCCTGCCTGACCGACGACATCGAGTGGACCGTCTTCGGCGCCTTCCACCTGACCGGCAAGGACGCCTACGACCAGGCCATCGACGGCCCGCCCGAGTTCGTCAACCCGCCGCACCTGGAGGTCGTGCGGATGGTCGAGCAGGGTGACGTGGTCATGGCGGAGCTCACCGGATGGGTGCGGCGCGCGGCGGGCGGTGAGATGCGGATGTCGATGGCGGAGGTGTTCGTCATGCGGGACGGGAAGATCGCCGAGCGCCGCGCCTGGGTCGTCGAGCTCAAGGAGAACGAGCACCGCTGACGTCCGGTGGGGTGTGCGCGTCCTCGTCGATGAGTTCCTGGGCCTCGGCGAAGGTGAGCGGTCGCACCGGCGCCAGGCCGAGGAGCTCGATGACCCCGGCCTGGTCGCCGGTCGGGACCGCGATCCAGTGGTTCCAGCAGGTGGGGATCGGCTGGGGAGCGTCCGTCACGTGTCGGCCTCCTCGGGCGTCGCAGCGCCGGAATCGGCTGGCGGACGGCGCTTGGGAGCGGGCAGCATGGCCGATGATGGACGAACGGCGGCTGATCCGCGTTTCCAAGTATCTGGCCCGGCATCTGCGCCACGACCCCGGCCGCCTCGGGCTCACCCTCGACGAGAGCGGCTGGGCCGACGTCGGGGAGCTGCTGCGGGCCGCCGCCGCGCACGGCTTCCCGATCATGCCCGACGAACTGCGGGAGGTCGTCGCGGCCAACGACAAGCGCCGCTATACGATCGAAGGCGACAGGATCAGGGCCAGCCAGGGCCACTCGGTGCCGGTGGAGCTCGGTGGTGCTGGTGGTGGCGTCGGGGGCGATGCACGCCGATGGGCACACCTTCATGCGCAGCGCCAACGGGGTGTGGCTGGTGGACCACGTGCCGCCGTCCTATCTCGGATATCCCTCCTGAACTATTCCTCGTCGGGGAGCGTCACCCACGTGCCGGCCTCCTCGGTCAGCGAGCGGGCGTCGGACGGCAGCAGGCCCGCTCCCGCGTAGCAGTACGCCACGGCCGCGCCCTGGTAGAGGCAGGCCCTGAGGATCTCCTCGGCGGAGTCGTCCTGCGAGACGCTGCCGCCGCCCGGGTGGGTGTCCCAGCCGACGGTCTCGCCGTCGCGGATGACGATGCCCTGGTTGCCGCTCTTGGGGTTGGCGAACAGGCTGTAGCAGACCGTGCCGGCCGACAGGGGCCTCAGGACGTGCGGGTCGGCGGCGCGGTAGCCCCACGGCTGGACGACGACGCAGCCGCCGGGCACGTCGGTGATGCCGATGAGGCCGTCGTACTCCTCCGACCACATGTCCTCCATGACCTCCTCGATGTCGACGTCGTCGGCCGGCACCGCGCCGAGCCGCCTGGCCGCCTCGGCGGCGGTGACGCCGGCCACGCAGGCGACGCTGTAGCCGTCGTCGTCGAAGCACTCGACCGTGTCGATCAGCTGCCGCGACGCCGCGACCGCGGCCTGCTCGGCGTCGGTCAGGCCGGCCTCGCCGTCGCGCGGCGCGAACAGGTCAGGGGTGGGGGTGGCCAGGCTGAGGCGGCCGGGTGACCAGCCGTTCATCATCGGCCGCCACGGGTCGGCTCCGGCGGCGACCAGGGCGCGGGCGTTGTCGGGACGGTGGTGGAAGACGGCCGTCCATAAGGCCGTGCGGCCCTCGTGCAGCGCGTCGACGTCGGTGACCCGGCGGGCCAGCTCGGCCACCACCTCGGGCGAGCCGTGCTCGGCCGCCTCGTGGAGGGGGCAGCCGAAGGGGAACACGCCCGCGTCGGGGTCGGCGCCCGCGTCGAGGCGGGCGCGGATGGCGTGGAGGTTCGTCCAGCTGTCGTAGGTGATGCCGGACCAGTCTGACGCGCCGATGGGGGCCATGGTGCTCCTTGGGGGGGTGTACGGACGTCGCAGGAGAGCGATCATGGCGTACGGGACCGACAGAACCGACGACGGGAAAGGGGAGGCGGGTCGACGCCTGGGTGGGCTCCTTGACGCGGGACGAGCTGGGTGACGGCTTCGCATCAAGCTGATCTCCGTCATGGTCGTCGCACATCGCGACATGTCACCATGCGGAAATGGACGGCTTATCCATGACCGAGGGCCGACGCCTCCTGCTCGGCGCTCTGGCCGGACTCGCCCTGACGGCCCTGCTCGCGGTGGTCGCGATCGCGATGGTCCGCCTCTTCCCCAACTCGCGGTTCTGTGGCGAGTTCCTCGGCTGTCTGGGGCTGCTCGTGGAGACGTTGCGGACAGGCCGCTGGGTCATGGCCCTGCTCGCCTGGCCGCTGCTGCATCTCCTGGGCATCCGCCCGGCCTGGCCGACCGCCGTGCTCGGCCTGTTGCTGCTGATGGCGCTGTGGGCGCTCGGGCGCTTCTCCTTCGAGGTGTGCGCGCTCAGCGGCGTCATCGCGTACACGGTCGCCGCCTGGGCCTCCGCTCCCGGCCGCTTCCGCCTCTGGCTGGCGACCGCCCTTTCCTCCCTCACCATCTGGGCCGTCATGCTGCTCCTGGCGTGAGGGAGGTGGCACCGGGCCGGCCGGTGCCACCTCTCGGGTCAGCGGACGTAGATGTCGGGGCGGGGGGCGGTGGGCATGCGGTCGCCGAGGAAGAAGCTCGTGTGCGGGGGCTGGTTGTACGCGGTGTTCTGCCAGGCCACCGAGACGCGGTAGAGCGGGTCGTGCATCAGCGTGTAGATGCGCCGGTCCGTGGGCGTGGGGGTGGAGTAGATGCGCAGGGCGCGGTTGTCGCTGGTGGGCCAGATAACCTCTTCGCGCCAGTCGCCCAGGATGTCGCCCGACAGGGACGGGGTGGCCTTGGTGCCGTTGTTGGAGTGGACGCCTGAGGCGGTCAGGAGGCGGGTGTCGCCGCCGGTGCCGTATTTGTCGATGCGGGTCTGGTCGAGCAGTTCCCTGACGGGGTCGGCGTCCCACCAGACGAGGAAGTTGATCGAGGACGGCTTGCGGCCGGCGTTGTTGCCGGTGACGCTGCGCAGGTTCGAGTCGGCGGCCGACCAGAATTCGCTCGCGACCCGGACCGTGGAGATGTCGCCCGCGACGCCGCGGCCGTTGTCCGAACCCGAGGGGGAGGACCAGAGGATCTGGCCGTTGCGGGGGTCGATGTAGAGCGAGCCGGGTTGTGAGGTGGACTCGCTGACCTTGAAGTATTCGAGGCCGGACCTGGCGGGGTCGAGGTCGCCGAGGTGCTGGGCGTCGCCGTGGCCGGTGCGGGTGGACCACATGCCGGCGCCGTTGTCGTCCACGGCCATGGCGCCGTAGACGATCTCGTCGCGGCCGTCCTGGTCGACGTCGCCGACGGACAGGCTGTGGCTGCCCTGGCCGGCGTACTGGGAGCCGGAGTTGTTGCTGTCGAACGTCCAGCGCTTGGTGAGGGAGCCGTTGCGGAAGTCCCAGGCGGCGATGACGCTGCGGGTGTAGTAGCCGCGCGCCATGATCAGGGACGGACGGGAGCCGTCCAGGTACGCCGTCCCGGCCAGGAAGCGGTCCACCCGGTTGCCGTAGTTGTCGCCCCAGGACGACACCGTGCCGCGCGGCGGGTCGTAGTTCACCGTGGACATCGCGGCGCCGGTCTGGCCGTTGAACATCGTCAGGTATTCGGGGCCGGACAACACGTAGCCGCCGGAGTTGCGGTAGTCCGCGCCGGCGTTGCCGATCACCGTGCCGCGGCCGTCCCTGGTGCCGTCGGCGGTCTTCATGGCGACCTCGGCCCGGCCGTCGCCGTCGTAGTCGTACACCTGGAACTGCGTGTAGTGCGCGCCCGCGCGGATGTTGCGGCCCAGGTCGATACGCCACAGGCGGGTGCCGTCGAGGCGGTACGCGTCCACGAGGACGTTGCCGGTGTAGCCGGACTGGGAGTTGTCCTTGGCGTTGGACGGGTCCCATTTGAGGACGATCTCGTACCGGCCGTCGCCGTCGAGGTCGCCCACCGAGGCGTCGTTCGCGCTGTAGGAGTAGGAGACGCCGTCGGGGGTGGTGCCGCCGGACGGCGGCTGGATGGGCACGTCCAGGTAGGAGCCGCCGGTGAAGCGGAGCGAGGCGGGGGAGGCGGCCTGCTCGCTGCCGCCGACGACGGCCCGCACGGTGTACGAGGCGTCGGCGGCGGCGCCGTTGTCGAGGACGTTGGTGCCGCCGGTCAGGCCGGAGGCGATCCGGGTGGAGCCGCGGTAGAGGTTGAACGTGACGCCGTCGGGGTCGGTGCCGAGCAGCCGCCAGGAGACGAGGTTGCCCGACCCGGAGCGTACGCTGATCAGCCCCCGGTCCAGGTCCTCCATCTGCTTGGCGGGAGCGGCGTGGGCGGGGGCGGCGACGGCGGTGGAGGTCAGGGCGAGGACGGCGGCCGCGGCGGCCAGGCTCAAGCGCATGCTGGGGTCCTTTGCAGCTCGGGGTAAGCGCTTTCCCAATGGGCGAGAAGAAACTTTCATGCGGCGGTACGGCGGCGTGGTAGCGCTAACACACTGGCGCCGCCGGTCTTGGGGGTTCGCTGACCTGCGGAGACGTTCACAGTTGCTCCTCTTCTGTCAGGACGACGGGCGGGGCGGAGCCCGCGCGTATTAAAGCCATCAGCCGCCCCCGTCTCAACCCCTGTCCGCAAGTTCGCGACCGCCCCCGTCTCAACTACCGGTCGGCAGCTCCCAGCGGACCTCCTCGTCTCAACTCCCGGCCGGCAGCTCCCAGCGGACCTCCCCGTCCTGCCATCGCGACGTCGCCCGCAGCCCGGCCGCGGCGGCGACCGCCTGGGAGGCCGCGTGGTCCGGGTGGATGTGCGCGATCACCGTGTCCACCTCGTCCGCGAGCCGCTCGACCAGCGCCACCGCGGCCTCCGTGGCCAGGCCGCGGCCCTGCCACGCCGTGCCGACCACCCAGGCGACCTCCGCCGTACGCCCCTCGACGGTCGCCTGCACGTACCCGACCAGGCAGTCCTCGGCGCGCAACCGGAGCACCCAGTTGCGCCATCCGGGCGGCCCCGCGGCCAGCCGCTCGTAGCGGGCGCGCAGCTCCACGGCGCTGAGCGGGGCCCCGCCGGTGAACGCGTGCAGGGCCGGGTCGGCGAGCACCCCGGCCATCTCGGAGGCGTGCTCGGGGCCCAGGGGTACGAGCGTGAGCCGGGAGGTCTCGATGGCGTCCATCCCGTCACCTTAGGGGTGGGATGTGTCCGGGTCGCACGGTTCGGTAGTGCGTTCGACGGTGGTGATGACCAAGCCACCGGACGAACGATCGGAAACATCCTCTCCGCCGGCCGACGCGCACCTGGGCTTCGGCCGTGGCCCGCACTTCTGCCTGGGCGCCCCGCTGGCCAGGCTGGAGCTGCGGATCGCGCTGTGCTTCCCCGAGCTGCGGCTCGCGGTGCCGCCCGACAAGATCGCGTACACGTCCTCGCTGATCACGGAGGGGCCGCTGGAGCTGCCCGTGCTGCTCGGCCCGCCCGCCTGACCGGCTCAGATCGAGAGCAGCTCGTCGATGGCGTGGATGATGCCGAGTGTGTCGAGGACCGACTCGGTGGCGGTGTCCGCGTCGGCGGGGCGGACGCAGAACAGCGGGCTGGACAGCACGGTGTCGAGCAGGCGCGGCACGCCCAGGACGTCGAGCAGCGTGGCCGGGCTCTGCATGGGCGCGGACGCCGGGTCGCCCGCGCACACCGGCTTGGTGACGAGCGCTTCGAGGTAGCGGGTGACGGTTTCCGGTGTCTGCGCGTCCTGGGTGCTCGGGGTCCTGGTGCTGCGGGCGCAGGCGATGGCCCGGTCGACGAGGGCTTCGAGCATGGTCTCGGCGGGCGAGGCGGGAGTGGCGGCCGAGGCGGGGCTCGTCCCCGGTGCGGGGGTGACGCTGGGCGAGGGGAAGGGCCAGGGCAGCGGCGGCAGGTTGGGGATGGGCGGCAGGGTCGGGCCGGCGGCGGACAGCGGCGTGCCCTCAGCGGCGGTCTCACCGGCGGCCTCAGCGGCGGTCTCACCGGCGGCCTCACCGGCGGCCTCGGCCGCGTTTCCCGGCGCGAAGAAGCCCTGCAGTGAGCTGCCCGCGACGATCGACTCCATGAGCGCGCGGATGTCGTCGGCGGTCACCGTTCCGGTGAAGGGCGGTGGCGGCTGCACATTGATCTTGATGCCGTCGACGTCGCTGCATCCCGTGCGGGTGACGACCAGTTCGACGTCCTCCGCGTGTGCGGTCGCGGCGGGCGCGAGCAGGGCGGCGGACGTGGCGGTCAGTACGGCGATGGCCTGCCTGTACATGTTGCTCCCCAAGAGTGATGATCGACTTACTTGCCATCATTACCCTTAGTGGTGGTTCGATTACTCCATACTTGGATCTAGCCCTCTTTACCGGTGATCGGGGACTCGGCGGCTGCTGTCAGGGCCGACCCCAAGGTCAGGGAGCGGGCCGCCATCGACTGGGTCACCTGGGAGGACGCGGTGATCTCGATGGAGACCAACGGCAAGCCCGGCGCCTACAGCGACGCCCCGCTGACCGGACGCGCCCGGGCGGGCTCTGCCTGGTGGTACGGGCGGGCGGCGGCGGCGACCGCCAGGGCCAGCGTCACCAGGGCCGCGCTCACCCACAGCGGCGAGCGGAACCCGAGCCCCGCCCCGATCGCCAGGCCGCCCAGCCAGGGGCCGAGCACCGCGCCCACGTTGAGCGCCGCCGTGGCGAAGCCGCCGGACAGCGTGGGTGCGGTGGTGGCGGCGTACAGGACCTGGGAGATGAGCGTGGAGCCGACCGCGAACGACAGCGTCCCCTGGACCAGGACGAGCGCCACCGCCGCCACCGGCACCCCCGCCGTCAGCCCGAAGAGCGCCCAGCCCGCGGCCAGCGCCACCCCGCCGGCCACCAGCAGGACCTTGGGCCGGGTGTCGGCGAGCCGGCCGCTGATCGTCACCCCGGCGAACGAGCCCAGCCCGAACAGCGCGAGCAGGCCGGGCAGCCAGACCTGGGCGATGCCGGTGACGCCGGTGAGGAGCGGCGCGAGGTAGGTGAAGGTGCTGAACGTGGCCCCGTTCACCAGCGCGCCGAGCAGCAGGAGGACGAGGAGCCTGGGGTGACGCAGGGCCCGGGCCTCGCCGCGTACGGTGCCGCCGGGTGCGCCGCCCGGCACCGACCGCAGCACCGCGGCGATCGCCGGCACCAGCGCCAGGGCCACCGCCCAGAACGCCGAGCGCCAGCCCCACAGTTCGCCGAGCAGCGCGCCGCCCGGCACCCCCGCCACGCACGCGATCGTGACCCCGCTGAGCAGGATCGACGTGGCCCTGCCCTTGGCGCGGGGCGGGGCCAGCGCGATCGCCGTGGCCATGGCCACCGCCAGGAACCCGGCGTTGGCCAGCGCCGCCACGACCCGCGTGGCGAGCAGCACCGCGTAGTCGGTGGTGACCGCGCCGACCACGTGGGCGATCAGGAACGCGACCAGGAAGGACAGCAGCGCCGACCGCCTGGACCAGCGCAGGCTCAGCACCGCCATGAGCGGCGCGCCCACCACCATCCCGGCGGCGAAGGCCGAGGTGAGCAGCCCGGCGGCGGGAATGGACACGCCCAGCTCACGGGCGATCCCGGGCACCAGCCCGGCCAGCATGAACTCGGACGTCCCCTGGGCGAAGACCGCCAGCCCGAGCAGATAGACAACGAAAGGCATGAGAACTCCACGGCCCGGACACGGGCCGGCACAGGTGAGCGCGCGGGGACTCCCCGCGCGGATGAAGGAACCCAGGGCGCACCTGGGCGGGGACCTGTGTCGTCGGTGGTCCGGATGGCGGGGCGCGATCAGCCGAGATCAGGCGGAGCCCGGACGGGCGCGAGATCGGCGGCCCGGCGTCAGGAGAAGCCGGGGAATCGGGCCATGCCGCAGCGGCCCCTCACAGCGAGGGGCGGTGCGGGGTCAGCCACCGGACGACCGGTGGCTAGCGTCTTGATGCCTCGGGGCCGGCCATGCGCGGCACCGTAGCAACGCCGCGCCCCGATCGTCCACTCGATAAGCGGCCAGGAAGTCCAGCACCATCGGGCTCGCGAGGTGTCGGAACTCCTCGAAGTAGGCGTGCCTGGCGCCCTCGATGAGCTGGAGCGAGGCGCCGGGGATGCGCTCGGCCAGCAGGGGCGCGTTGGCGGCCGGGTTGAAGACGTCGTCGGTGCCGTGGACGACGAGCGTGGGCGCGGTGATGCGGGGCAGCGCGTCCCAGGCGTCGTGGCCGGCGCTGGCGGCCAGGTGGCGGCGGCGGGCGTGGGCGGGCATGCCGGGGTCGCCGATCGTGAAGTAGGGGCCGGGGTGCCCGGCCAGCCAGGCGGGCGTGTACATGAGCTCCAGCAGGGCCCGTTCGGCGGCGGCGCGGTCGGGCTGGGCGAGCGATCTGCGGACGTCGTTGCTCCGCTCGACGCCGTGGGCGCCGCCGGGTGAGCTGCAGCCGAGCACGAGCGCCCCGACCCTGCCGGGGTGGTCGGCGGCCAGCCACTGGGCGACCCGCCCGCCCATCGAGGTGCCGTACACGTGCGCCCGCGGCACCCCGGCGTCGTCGAGCACGGCCAGCACGTCGGCGGCGAACCCGCGCGTCGTGTACGGCTCGTCCGGCTTGTCGCTGCCGCCCGTGCCCCGCCAGTCGAGGGTGATCGTCCGATAGGCGGCGAAGTCGTCCCGTACGGAGTCCCACCAGCGGTGGTCGTTGGCCTGCCCCTGCAGCAGCACGAGCGGCTCCCCATGGCCGCGGACCTGGTAGGACAGCTTCACCCCGTCGGGCGTCGTCGCGTATGGCACGCCTCCGATACTGCCGCAAGGAATGTCGCGGAGAAAATTCGCGGCATGATGTCCGGTACGCGGTCCCTCGCGGGGGCGCGGGAGGCGTACGAGCAGGCGGCCTCGCGGGGCCATGAGCCTGCCCCGGCAGCGCTACCTGCGCGGCAGGGCATCGAGGATCGACCGGCGCGGCCGGGAATGATGCGGCCCCAGGTGTGGTTACATACATCGTGGCCGGTGTGCCCAGTGTCCCCGGGCCTCACCTATTGCCTTCGCGGACTACCGTTCGGCTGGAGCCGCGTTGTGCCTTTCGCCGAGAGGCGACACGCACACCGGTACGCACACGTCGGGCGCCCGCCCTCTTCGGAGGACGGGCGCTCACGTGTGTTCAGGGCCGCTGCCCGTAGTAGGGGTCGGTGACGCCGCCAGGGCAGGCCAGCGCCGCCATGTCGAGCCCGGTCAGCCGGGCGCCCGCCTGGTAGGCGCTGTCGAGGAACTCCAGCACGGCCCCCACGGGGTCCTCCATGACCCGCACGTCGTCGTAGCGCAGGACGGCCAGGTGGCTGCCGCGCGCCGGGATCCACTCGGCCTGCGCGGGCCGCAGCGGCTCGCGGACCAGCCCCTCGGGCTCGGGCGCGGTGTAGGAGTAGAACGCCGGCCAGGGGCGTTCCTTGTCGCCGAACCAGAACCCCGAGCTGATCACCTCCCAGCTGTACGCCTCCCGAGTGACCGGGTCGGTGTCCGGCGAGACCTTGACGACCCGCCCGGTGAACCTGGTCACCGCGATGTCGAAGGTGTGCCAGAAGTGGTGGACGGGGCTGGTCTTGCCGGCGTAGTCGGCGGCGTACCGGTCGAGCAGCTGCACGACCTGCGAGAGTATCCGCCAGTAGCGGTTGATGAGCATCGGGTCGTAGCGGGCGTGCAGGGTGTCCTCGGCGAACGGCGTGTCGTCGCCGAGGTCGAACGGCACCGCCCAGATCTCCGGCCGGATCCCCAGCCCGGCCAGCGTGTCGAAGAGCCGTTCGTAGAAGGAGGCGACGCTCCTGCCGATCAGGCTGAACTCGGCGCTGCGGCCGTCGAACACGTCGATGACCAGGCGGTGGCGTACGAGGTCGAAGTCGACGCAGAACAGCGGCTGCTCGCCGAGCCCGCCCATGGGGCGGGTGGTGAGCCCGCGCCCCGTCGGGTGGAACGGCACCTGCCACCAGTGGTTGCGCCGGTTGCTCGACGCCAGCCTGATCTTCCCCACGATCTGTGCGAACCTGTGGAAGGTCTCCTTTGCCTCGGTCCACTCCGCCAGCGGCATGGCCGGGAACAGCTCCATGACGGTCCCCCTCCGACATAGGGCATTTCCCGACAATCGTAACTACTCGGAGTATTCGCCCAGATGCCAGGGGTCGTCACCCGGAGCTGACGTACTTCCTCGGCCGCAGCGCGTGGGCCCGCAGCGCCGCCAGCGCCGCGAGCTGGCCGGGGCGGTCCATCCGCACCGCCAGCTCGTCGCTGAACGCCAGCCCCAGCGCCGTGAGCTGGGCCACCAGGTCGGTCACCGGGCCCGTGACGTCCTCGACGCTCGTCGCCGGATGCCAGCCCTCGCCGCCCACCACCTCGGCCACCCGCCCGATCAGCTTGGCCGGCGACATCAGCGTGCCGTCGGCGAGCAGCATCAGCGCGGCCTCCCTGGCCGACACCTCGAACTCGTGCTCACCCCGCGCGAGCAGCAGCCGGGTGACCGCCGACCACATGGCCGACTTCGAGTGCAGCAGGCGCAGCCCGTAGCCGGTGATCGACAGCTTGGCGCCGTCGCGGCGGATCGCGCCCAGCTCGCGCTCGGCCAGGTCGCGCAGCCGCAGCGCCTCGGGCGACGGCGCGAGCCGCAGCGGCAGCGTCTCGCCGGAGGCGGCGACCGACAGCAGCCGGTGCAGGGCGGGCAGCGGCTGCGGCGCGACCGGCGCGTGCAGCCGCACCTCGAACGGCTGCGCCAGCTCCCGCCGCGCCGGGCCGCGGCCCAGCACCCAGCGGTTGAGCCGCTCGCCGTGCACCCGGTTGAGCCAGCTGTCGCCGCCCAGGTCGGCGCGCGGCTCGGTGAGCCAGCGCCGGGTCAGCGCGGTGCGGTCGACGTCCTCGCCGGCCACGATGGCCAGCTCAAGGGCCGCGGAGCAGGCGATGTGCGCGCCCAGCTCCTCAGGCCCCATGATCATGCTCCACTGCAGCTCGGGAACGTCGGGCGGGAGCACGCCCGTGGCCTCGAGGGCCTGCTGGTAGGCGCTGGTGCCGGCGTCCTCGCCCTCGCGGGCGTAGGTGCGCAGGATCTGGACGGTGGTCGGTGACACGCACAGCTCGGCGTAACGGTCGAGGCCGCCGAGCCGGAGCAGCTGCCCCAGCGAACGTGCCAGCCGCTCGTGGTCGCCATCCTGCGGCCCGACCTTGAGCGGCAACGTGTACCAGAGGAACTCGCAGACGTCGAGCTGGGTCACCGTCTCCAGTGGCTCCCCACCCGTCAACCATTCGACGGCGGTCCTGGCCTCCTCGGCCAGATCCGGCTGAGATCGCTCCAACTCGGCGAGAAGGGCGGTGACATCCGGTGCACTCATGCCTCGAAGTTTGCCGTATCGACCCCGGGCCTGACGATGACCGAAACCGGTGCGTATTGGGTCTTGCACAGCGACTACCTAAGAAATCCCTATCGAGCCGACTGTAACGTGATCATATCCACCGTTTCTCGAAGAGCATGCGGGCCTTCCACTCCGTGTACGAGAGCAACTCGCCGGTCAGTACGGGATGCAGACACCAGAAGTTGATCAGCGCGAGCAACGCGAACGCGCCGACCACGGCGGCCCCGACGGTACGCCGCAACGGCATGGCGCCGGAGGCCGTCGGCGTGGCGGGCCCGATGAGCAGCCCCGCGCACAGCGTGATGGCCAGCACCATGAACGGCACCATCGGCATGGCGTAGAACAGGAACATCGTCCGGTTGTCGGCGATGGCGAAGTAGAACCACGGCAGCCAGCCCATCGCGTAGCTGAGCAGCACCGCCCCCGCCCGCCAGTCGCGCGAGGAGACGTACCACGCGATGAGGGCCACCAGGGCGGCCAGCGCCCCGAACCAAATCACCGGCGTGCCGACGCCGAGCACCGCCTCGGAGCAGTCGGTGGCGCCGCAGCCGCCCTTCTTGCCCTCGTAGTAGAAGGCGACCGGGCGCAGCAGCAGCGGCCACGACCACGGCTCCGACATGTAGTTGTGCGAGGTCTCCAGGCCGCTGTGGAAGGTGAAGACCTGCCACTGGTAGTGGATCCACGAGCGCATGGAGTCGACCAGGAAGAACAGCGGGTTGCCCGACGAGGTGGCCTGGTCCCAGTTGCGGCCGTAGCCGGTGGCGGTGGCGAACCAGCCGATCCAGGTCGCCATGTACGCCACGAACGGCACCACGCCGAAGGCCAGCGTCGCCTGCGGCAGGTCCTTGTTGACCGCCCCGACGTACGGCCGGCGCAGCCCCAGCGCGCGGCGGGCCCCGGCGTCCCACAGCAGCGACATGGCCGCGAACGCCACCAGGAACGCCAGCCCCGACCACTTGACCGACATCGCGAAGGCCAGGCACACCCCGGCCGCGATCCGCCACCACCTGATGCCGAGCGACGGGCCGTACAGGGAGACGGGCGAGGTCTCGTACCAGGTGACCAGTCGTTCGCGGGCCTGGTCACGGTCGGCCACCAGGCACGCGAACGCCGCGAGCACCCAGAACATCAGGAAGATGTCGAGCAGCGCGGTGCGCGAGAGCACGAAGTGCAGGCCGTCGAGCGCCAGCAGCAGGCCCGCGAAGCAGCCGAGCAGCGTGGAGCGGGTCATCCTGCGCGCGACCCTGGCGAGGATGAGGATGGACAGCGTGCCGATGAGGGCGGCGGCGAAGCGCCAGCCGAACGGGTTGAGCCCGAAGATCCACTCGCCGGCGCCGATCATCCACTTGCCGAGCGGCGGGTGCACGACGTAGGAGGCGCACTTGTCGATCTCCTGGCCGCACGCCTGCCAGATGTCGGTGCCGCCGGACATGATCGTCTTGTCGGCGTCCTTGATCGTGACGTGCTCGACGCCGTGGGTGATGAGCGAGAAGGCGTCCTTCATGTAGTACGTCTCGTCGAACACCACGGCCTTGGGCTCGCCGAGCTGCAGGAAGCGCAGGATCCCGCCGAACAGGGTGACCAGCAGCGGCCCGATCCATCCCCAGAGCACGCTGCCGCGCATGGGCGGCACGACACGATCGCGTACGGACCGAGCCTCGGAAGGGCCTTCGTCCTTCGGCTGCTCGTAGGCCTGGTACGGAGAATCGGTCACCGCCATTCGGACATCGTACGGGCCCCAGAGCGGTGGTTACCCAAGAAACACGGTCTAATTGGGATGCCCTGCCACAATGGTCAGGTGACAGGGAACGGCAGATTGGTGCTGGCAGGAGCCCCCATAGGCCAGGTGGGCGACGTCTCCCCACGGCTGCGCGACGCGCTGGCGGGCGCCGACGTGGTCGCGGCCGAGGACACCAGGCGGCTGCGCAGGCTCGCGGCCGACCTCGGCGTCGAGCTGACCGGCCGGGTGGTGTCCTACTACGACCAGAACGAGGCGGGCCGCGCGCAGGAGCTGCTGGAGACGCTCAAGCAGGGCCGCACGGTCGTGGTGATCACCGATGCCGGCATGCCGGGCGTGTCCGACCCCGGCTACCGCCTCACCAGCCTCGCGGTCGAGGCCGGCGTGCCGGTCACGGCGCTGCCCGGGCCGAGCGCCGTCACCACCGCGCTCGCGATCTCCGGCCTGGCCAGCGACCGGTTCTGCTTCGAGGGCTTCCCGCCGCGCAAGCCGGGCGACCGATCGCGCCGGCTCAAGGCGCTGGCCGCCGAGGAGCGCACGATGGTCTTCTTCGAGGCGCCGCACCGGCTGGCGAGCAGCCTCGCGGCGATGGCCGAGGCGTTCGGCCCCGACCGCCGGGCCGCGGTGTGCCGCGAGCTGACCAAGACGTACGAGGAGGTCCGCAGGGGCGGGCTCGGCGAGCTGGCCGCGTGGGCGGAGGGCGGCGTCAAGGGCGAGATCACCGTCGTGGTCGCCGGTCACGTGCCTGGCGACGTCGAGCTCGACCCCGAGGCGCTGGTCGCGGAGGTCGAGCGGCGGGTCGCCGACGGGGAGCGGCGCAACGCCGCGGTCGCCGGCGTGGCCAAGGAGGCGGGCATGCCCAAGCGGGAGCTCTACGACCTCGTGCACAGGAAGACCCCCACCCCGTAAGGTGCGCAGGGTGCGTAATTGGGGGTTATCACCGGGCCGGCTGGTGCCGCCGTTCCAGGGTGGCGCGCTCGCCGGCTGGCTGGGGCCGCTCGCGGTGGCCGTCTTCGGCGGCCTGCTCCGCTTCATCGACCTCGGCAGGCCCAAGGCCGTCGTCTTCGACGAGACCTACTACGTCAAGGACGCCTACTCGCTGCTCGTCGAGGGCGTCGAGCGCACCATGGTCGGCGACGCCAAGAACCCCATCGCCGACCGGCGGCTGCTGGCCGGCAACCTCGACATCTTCAAGCAGTGCCCGCAGCCCGACGACTGCGCGTCCTTCGTGGCGCACCCGCCGCTCGGCAAGTGGATGATCGCGGCCGGCGAGTGGATGTTCGGCATGAACCCCTTCGGCTGGCGCTTCGCGGCGGCGGTGGCCGGCACGCTGACCATCCTCATCCTCGCCAGGGTGGCGCGCAGGATGACCCGCTCGACGCTGCTCGGCTGCCTGGCCGGGCTGCTGCTGGCGCTCGACGGCCTGCACCTCGTGCTCTCGCGCACGGCGATCCTGGACATCTTCCTCGCGTTCTGGGTGATGGCCGCGTTCGCCTGCCTGGTGGCCGACCGCGACGACATGCGGGCCCGGCTGGCCGACCGATATGACGCCGCGCTGTTGCGCGGGCCCCGGCTGGGGCTGCGGCGCTGGCGGCTCGCGGCCGGCGTGTGCCTGGGCGCCGCCTGCGCGGTCAAGTGGTCGGGGGTCTTCTTCCTGCTGGCCTTCGCGCTGCTGTCGCTCATGTGGGACGCCGGGGCCAGGCGGGCTCTGGGGGCGCGCGAGGCGTACAGGGGGACGCTGGCGTACGACGGGCCCGGCGCGGTCGGGACCTTCGCCCTCGTGCCCGCCCTGACGTACGTGGCCTCGTGGAGCGGCTGGTTCGCCACCTCGCGCGGCTGGGGGCGCAACTGGGACCAGGCCACGTCCTCGGGCAACCCGCTGTTCTTCGCCTTCGACTCCGTCCGCTCCTGGCTCGACTACCACGTGCAGGTCCTCGGCTTCCACAGCGGCCTGGAGACGCCGCATCCGTACATGTCGGAGCCGTGGTCGTGGCCGCTGCTGCTGCGCCCCGTCGCCTTCTTCTACGAGGGCGAGAAGTCCGGCTGCGGCGCCGCCGACTGCGCCCAGGCCGTGGTCGGCGTCGGCACCCCCGCCCTCTGGTACGGCTCGGCCGTCGCCCTCGTCGCCCTCGTCGCGTGGTACGCCGCCACCCGCGACTGGCGGGCGGGCGCCGTGCTGCTCACCTACGCCGCCGGCTGGCTGCCGTGGTTCTACTACGCCGTCGCCGACAACCGCACGATGTACCTGTTCTACATGGCGCCCGTGCTGCCCTTCATGGTGCTGGCCGTCGTGCTGGTGGCTGGGCTCGTCATCGGACGACGCGACGCGCCGCCCGCCCGCAGGGCCGTCGGCGCCGCCGTCGTCGGCGCCTTCGCGCTCATCGTGCTCGTCAACTTCTGGTGGCTGCAGCCCGTGCTGAGCGCCGAGACCATCAGCTACGCGCAGTACTGGGCGCGGATGCTGCTCTCTTCTTGGGTGAGTACTTCGACCAGTTCGCCCACGTGACGCCGCGGCGCAGCGTGATCGCCGCCGCGACGCAGGCCAGCGGGACGGCCGGCAACACGTAGCGGTAGTCGAACTCGGCCGTCGCCGCTGGCGCGAGCAGCAGGCCCACCGCGCCCAGCCACGGCAGCACCACAGGGCCGCCGAACTTCCGCCAGCGCACGACCACGCCGTACAGGCCGATCAGCAGGATGCCGCCGAGCATGATGCCGCGCAGGTAGAACACCTTCTGGTAGCCGCTCATGATGTCGGCCCACGGGTGCACGACGCGCGTCTCGGGCGGGCCCTGCTCGTAGGCGAACGCGTCGGTGTCGGTGCGGCCGCCCGCGTAGGAGGACCACTTCGGCAGCCGCTTGGGCTGCCCGTTGCCGTCGATCTCGACGTACGGCTTGAACTGGTACATGTTGTACGTCGACTCGTCGGGGAAGCGCGGCCTCGCCCAGTGGAACGAGCGGAAGAAGTCGCGCGCGACCACCTTCAGATAGTCGCCGGGCTGCGACAGGATCGCCCGCGTGGCGAACGCGCTGGCCGCGTCGTTGGTGATCTCGCTCCACTTCTTGTTGGCGCCCCACCGGTGCAGCACCTCGCCGGTGCCGGTGCCGTCGCCGTTGCCCTGCCCCCACAGGTACCACTGTGCGTAGTCCTTGCGCTGGCTGACCGGGTCGTTGATGCACAGCAGCAGAAGCTGGACCTCTTTGTACTTGTCGATGTCCATCTTGTTGCAGTCGGCGAAGATGGCCGTGCGCATGTAGAGGATCAGGCCGTCGCTGTTGGTCATGGCGAACTTGCCGTACGCGGTGGCGAACCACCCCATGTACGCCATCACCGGCACCGCGCATGCCGCCACCACCGCCACGATCGGCCGCCACCCCGTGCGCTTGACGATGAGGTAGAGCACCACGAGCGCCATGATCGGCAGCCCGATCGAGCGGGTCAGCCAGGTCAGCGCCAGCAGGAAGCCGACGACCGCGCCCGCCTTCCACGACAGGCGCCGCTTCCACAGCACCAGCGTGATCACGCCGACCACCAGCAGCGTGAACTGCGTGTCGGACATGATGAGCTGTTCGAGCTGGATCTGGTAGGCGTCGAACAGCACCGGCGCGGCGGCCAGCGTGGCGCCCCACTTCGGCAGCCTGAACTTGATCCGCAGCAGCGCGTAGATCAGGCAGGCCGTGGCCAGGCCCATGAGGTGCTGGGTGAAGACCACCAGAGTGAAGCTGTGGAACGGCTGCAGCAGCATCAACCAGAAGCTGTAGCCGTCGGGCCTGATCGGGTGCGGCCGCGGGTGCAGCGCCACCGAGACGTACTCGTAGGAGTCGTTGAACCACATGGCGGGCCCGTAGCCGAGCATGGTGATCAGCCGCAGCACGGCGCCGACGCCGAAGGCCGCGGCGAACACCCGATGCCTGCGCACCATCGCCAGCAGACGTGCTGCTCGACCTGGGGCGGAGTGGTCCGCAGGGGTTATCTCGGCGACGCTCACCATGTTGTAAAGAATGCCAGTCGTTTCCGGGTCCGTGCCCGACCACCGTCACGTTCAGGGCATCATGGTTCACTGGAAGAGCCTTAACTGAAGGGTAGACACGTGGAACTGACGGTGGTCATGCCCTGCCTCAACGAGGCGGAGACCGTGGAAGTCTGTGTGCGCAAGGCCCTGGCGTGCATGGAGGAGCACGGCATCGAGGGCGAGGTCCTGATCGCCGACAACGGCAGCACGGACGGCTCGCAGCAGCTCGCCCGCGACGCCGGTGCCCGCGTGGTCCATGTCGATGAGAAGGGCTACGGAAACGCCCTCATGGGCGGCATCCGGGCGGCTCGCGGCAAATACGTCATCATGGGCGATGCCGACGACTCCTACGATTTCACCGCGCTGCTGCCGTTCGTCGAGCAGTTGCGCGACGGCGCCGACCTGGTGATGGGCAACCGTTTCAAGGGCGGCATCGCGCCCGGCGCCATGCCGCCGCTGCACCGCTATCTCGGCAACCCGGTGCTGTCGTTCATCGGGCGGCTGTTCTTCCCCTCGGCGATCGGCGACTTCCACTGCGGGCTGCGCGGCTTCCGCCGCGACTCCATCCTGCGGCTGCAGCTGCAGACCGGGGGCATGGAGTTCGCCTCCGAGATGGTGGTCCGCTCGACGCTGTCGGGTCTCGACGTACGCGAGGTGCCGACCACGCTCTCGCCCGACGGCCGCTCCAGGCCGCCGCACCTGCGCTCCTGGCGCGACGGCTGGCGCCACCTGCGCTTCCTGCTCCTTTACAGCCCCAAGTGGCTGTTCTTCTACCCCGGCGTGCTCATGATGGTGATCGGCCTGGTGGCCGGCACCGCGCTGACGTTCGGCCCGGTCGAGATCGGCGAGCTGGCCTTCGACGTCGACACGCTGGTCGGCTCGTCCGCCCTGGTGGTGATCGGGTTCCAGGCGGCGCTGTTCGCCGTCTTCACCAAGGTCTACGCGGCCGAGGAGGGCTTCCTGCCCGAGTCGCCGCGCATCAGGCGGCTGATCGACATGGTGAGCCTGGAGAAGGGCCTCATCGCGGGCGGCCTGCTCGCGCTGGCCGGCATCGTGGGCCTGGTCATGTCGCTGGTCCACTGGCAGGTGCGCAGCTTCGGCGAGCTCGACCCGCGCGAGTCGCTGCGCCTCGTCGTGCCGTCGGCCACCGCGCTCGTCATGAGCTTCCAGACCATCTTCGCGGCGCTGTTCATCAGCATCCTGGGCATCCGCCGCACCCGCGAGACCTCCGTCGACAACGCCGCCGCCGCGGCCGAGGAGGCCGCCGCCAACCTCTCGCTCGAAGAGACCACCAAGAGCTAGACCCGCCCGCGCACACCGGCGGGGCCGTCCCGGCTCCGCCGGCCCGCGCGTGCCCCTTTCGCGAGGGGGAGTCGCGGAACAAACGATCGCCAACGACCCCGTAGGCTTGGAACCATGTCCCAGCACATCTTGACCGCCGTTGCGTGGCCCTACGCCAACGGCCCCCGTCACATCGGGCACGTGTCCGGATTCGGCGTGCCGTCCGACGTCTTCAGCCGCTACCAGCGGATGGCGGGCAACAAGGTGCTGATGGTGTCAGGCACCGACGAGCACGGCACGCCCATCCAGGTGCAGGCCGACAAGGAGGGCGTGACGGCCAAGGACCTGGCCGACCGCTACAACCGCGTCATCGCCGAAGACCTGACCGGGCTCGGGCTGTCCTACGACCTGTTCACCAGGACGACGACGAAGAACCATTACGCCGTCACCCAGGAGATCTTCAAGGGCCTCCACGCCAACGGCTACATCTTCCCGCGCACCACGATGGGCGCGATCTCGCCCTCCACCGGCCGCACCCTGCCCGACCGCTACATCGAGGGCACCTGCCCCATCTGCGGCTACGACGGCGCGCGCGGCGACCAGTGCGACAACTGCGGCAACCAGCTCGACCCGATCCAGCTGATCAACCCCAAGAGCCGCATCAACGGCGAGACGCCGACGTTCGTCGAGACCGAGCACTTCATGCTCGACCTGCCCGCCTTCGCCGAGGTGCTGGGCTCCTACCTGCAGTCCAAGCAGGGCGAGTGGCGGCCCAACGTGCTGAAGTTCGCCCTCAACCTGCTCGGCGACCTGCAGCCGCGGGCCATCAGCCGCGACCTCGACTGGGGCGTGCCGATCCCGCTCGACGGCTGGCGCGACCAGCCCAACAAGCGCCTCTACGTGTGGTTCGACGCGGTCATCGGCTACCTGTCCGCCTCCATCGAGTGGGCCAGGCGCTCGGGCGACCCCGACGCCTGGCGCCAGTGGTGGCAGAATCCCGACGCCCGCGGCTACTACTTCATGGGCAAGGACAACATCGTCTTCCACGCCGAGATCTGGCCGGCCATGCTGTTCGGCTACAGCGGCATCGGCGCCCGTGACGGCTCGCCGGGCTCGCTCGGGGCGCTCAACGTGCCGTCCGAGGTGGTCTCCAGCGAGTTCCTCACCATGGAGGGCCGCAAGTTCTCCTCCTCGCGGCAGGTCGTCATCTACGTCCGCGACTTCCTCGCCCGCTACGACGCCGACGCGCTGCGCTACTACATCGCCGTGGCCGGCCCCGAGAACCAGGACACCGACTTCACCTGGCAGGAGTTCGTCAACCGCAACAACGGCGAGCTGGTCGCCGCGTGGGGCAACCTGGTCAACCGGTCGATCTCCATGGCGGCGAAGAACTTCGGCGCCGTGCCCGAGGCGGGCCACCTGACCGACGCCGACCGGGCGCTGCTGGAGCGCTCGCGCAACGCGTTCGGTCCCGTGGGCGCCGAGCTCGGCCGCTCGCGCTTCAAGAACGCCATCACCGAGGCGTTCGACGTCGTCCGCGAGGCCAACAAATACCTGGCCGAGCAGGAGCCGTGGAAGCTCAAGGACGACCCTGAGCGGCAGAAGTCGATCCTGCACGTCGCCCTCCAGGTGGTCGACGACGCCAAGACCATGCTGACGCCGTTCCTGCCCAGCTCGTCCAACAAGGTCTACGCGATGCTGGGCGGCGAGGGCGTGTGGTCCGGCATGCCGGAGATCCGCGAGGTCGACGAGGACGGCGGCACGCCCTACCCCGTCATCACCGGCGAATACGACGGCGCAGCCCGCTGGGAGCACCGGCCGATCAAGCCGGGCACCCCGCTCGCGCCGCCGTCGCCGCTGTTCAAGAAGCTCGACCCGAAGGTCGTCGACGAGGAGCTGGCCCGGCTGGCCGATTGAGAGGCGCCGCGCGGCGGGGGCTACCGTTAGATCCTGTGAGCAAGCTTCCCGCCGCGCCTGAGCCGCTTTCCTCGCCCGTCTTCGACAGCCACTGCCACCTCGACATCATGGTGGGCAACCGGCAGGCGTCATCGGGCGACCCGGTGGCGCAGGCCGCGCAGGCGTCCGAGGCCAGCGTGCGCAGCATCCTCGCCGACGCCCGCGCGGTCGGGGTGACGCGGCTCGTCACGATCGGCTACGACCTCGCCTCCTCGCGCTGGAACGCCGACGCGGCGGCCGGGCACGACGACGTCTACGCCGGGGTGGCCATCCACCCCAACGAGGCCCACGCGGCCACCCCCGAGGTGCTCGCCGAGATCGAGGCGCTGGCCGGGCGGCCCGAGGTGCGGGCCGTCGGCGAGACCGGGCTCGACTACTACCGCGACTGGGCGAGCAAGGACGACCAGCACGCCGGCTTCCGCGCGCACATCGAGATCGCCAAGCGGACGGGAAAGGCGCTGGTCATCCACGACCGCGAGGCGCACGACGACGTGCTGAAGGTGCTGGCCGCCGAGGGGGCGCCGGACGTCGTGGTGTTCCACAGCTTCTCCGGGGACGCCGAGATGGCCAAAAAGTGTGCCGAGGCCGGATATTTCATGTCTTTCTCCGGGCCGGTGACGTACAAGAACGCCTCCTACCTGCGCGAGGCCGCCGCCGTCGCGCCCGCCGAGCTGATGCTGGTCGAGACCGACGCCCCCTACCTGCCGCCGGTCCCGCACCGGGGCAAGCCCAACGCGCCCTACCTCGTCCCGCTCACCCTGCGCTGCCTCGCCGAGGTCAAGAACGTCCATCCTGACCGGCTGTGCGAGGTGATCAGCGGCAACGGAGTCACGGTCTTCGGCGAGTGGTGACCATCTTTCGGTGAAGCTTTCCTGGCGCCCGCGCCGCCCCCGCTAGCGTTCGGGCCGTTTCCGGTTACTCGGAGGTGGCCCCGTTGCGAGGAAAGAGGCGTGCGCCCCGTCCGCCGATCCCGTGGCGTTCCCCGTGGACGCCCGTCGTCTGCGTGGCAGGCGCGGTGGCCGTCGGCGCGCTCGTCACCGTGTCGCTGCTCGTCAAAGAGGTGACGGTGATCGTGGACGGCGAGCGCAGGCCCGTCCATGCCATGGCGGTCACCGTCGGCGAGGTGCTCGATGACACCGGCGTGTCGCTGGGCTTCGGCGACGTCGTACGCCCGGCCGCCCACAGAGAGGTCTCCGACGGCGCCACCATCGAGGTACGCCGCGCGCGCCCCATCACGCTGACCCTCGACGGCCACACCAGCAGGCACCTCGTCACCGCCACCAACGTCGGCGACGCCCTCGCCGAGCTCGACCTCACCCCCGCCGCCGGGCGGCTGTCCGCGCCGCCCGCGTACGAGGTGCCGCTCGAAGGCATGTCCCTGACCTTCTACACGCGGCGCCAGGTGCACGTGATGACCGGTAACACCCGGCGCACCTCCCGCACCACCGCGAGGACCGTGCGCGGGGTGCTGCGCCGGCAGGGCATCCCGGTGCGGCGCGGCTACCTGGTCGATCCGCCGCTCGACAGCTTCCCCAAGGATGGGACGGTCATCACGGTCACGCCATCGCGTACCGTGCCGATTCCGCGCGACGTGGCCCGGCTCGACTGGAAGGCGCTGGCGGACTGCGAGTCGCACGGGGATCCGCTGGCGTACAACGCGGACGGGCCCTACTACGGGATGTACCAGTTCAGCCTGCCGGTGTGGGAGTCGGTGGGCGGGATGGGGCTGCCGTCCGAGTGGCCCGAGGAGGAGCAGACGTACCGGGCCCAGGTGCTCTACCAGCAGGTGGGCGGGCGGTGGCAGGGGCAGTGGCCGGCCTGCGGCGACCGCCTCTTCCCCACCACCTGACCCCCTGCGGCTCAGGTCAGCCGGCGAGGGAGACGCCGAAGTCGGCGCCCTTCGCGGGCTGGAGCGGCTGGAACGTCTCGGCGTTCCTGCCCGCCACCGCGACCCGGCCGTACGGCAGCGCGTCCGGCTGTCCCACGTACAGCCGGTTGCCGCTGAACGCCACCGACCAGCCGAACAGCCCGTCCGCGTCCTCCAGCCGCCGGTCCTCCTCCGCGTCCTTCCAGGAGACCACCCGCACGCCGCCCCCGGAGGGAGCGCCGATCGCCAGCCGCCCGTCCGCCGAGGCCGCCATCGAGAACCCGAACGCCTCCTTGCCCCCTTGCTCCACCCGCCGCACGGGCTTCCTGCCGGGGCCGAGCAGGTCGACGTAGCCGGGGCCTGGGGAGCTGATCGCGTACCCGGAGCCTTCGGCGTAGGCGACGGCGTAGCCGTACCGGTCGCCCGAGGCGCCGGTCGGGGAGTCGATCTTGGCCGTGGTGAGCTTCGCGGCCAGCACGTCGTCGATGAACACCACCGAGCCCGAGTCGATCTTCCCGTCCTCGACCTGGCGGCCCAGGCCGTCGTCGTTCTCGTACGGGACGCCGACGACCAGCGCGTTCTCCGGACCGAACGTCAGCGACCAGCCGAACTGGTCGCCGACCTCGCTGTTGCCCCGCACGTCCACGCTCTCCTGGCTGATGCGGCGCAGTTCGCCCGCGCCCTTGCGCACGTACACGGCGCCGGTGTCGGGCAGGTCTCCTTCGTCCTCGTACGGCGCCCCGATCGCCACCAGGTCGCCCCGGGCCGCCACCGACCAGCCGAAATGCCCGAACCGCTGCGGCTGCGTCGCGGTCAGGCGGAGCGGGGGAGCGGCCTGGCCGCCGTAGATCACGTACGCGGCGCCGGCGTCCTCGACGCCGTCCACGTCCGCGTACGGGGCTCCGACCACCAGGTCGGCGCAGCCGTCGCCGTTGACCTGCGCCAGGCGTACGGACCAGCCGAACCCGTCGCCCTTGGCCGGGCCCGGCACCGCGACCGGCACGACCTTGCCTGCCGACAGGACGTGCACGGCCCCCTTCTGCTCGTCCCCGAACGGGTCACCGACGACGACGTCGTCCACCCCGTCACCGTCGAAGTCCGCCGCACCCGCGCACGCGGACGTGCCGGCCATGGCCGGAACTCCCGTCATCGCCGCCAGCAGCCCGATGAGCAGCACCAACGCTCTGATCATCCCAGCGCCACCTCGATCTGCTGCCCGTTGTCGAGCATGGTCGCCGTCATCGTCACCGGCTTGCGGTAGGCCGCCATGTCGAACACGAACGCGCTGTCCAGCCGCCCGCCCGGCAGGATGGCCGGGGGCAGCGTGAGCGCGGCCGCGTCGTGCTCGCCGCCCCGGTCGTCCACCATCGTCACCACGGGCTGGACCAGCTCGCGCCGCTCGCCGCCCGGGTTGATCATCGTCCAGCGGACCACGCAGAGCTGCCCCTTGGTGGCCGACATGTCCTGGTACGTCGTCAGCCCGCACTCCGGCGCCACCGCCACGATCGCCACCGGGTCGTCGAAGTTCGGGCCGAGCGCGAACCTGCGGCCCACGTCATTGGGCTTCGTGCTGCCGGCGACCTGGGAGGGGGCGGCCTGGTTCGCGGTGATGGGCGTGTTACGGCCGGACGTCACGATCAGCACGGCCACCGTCACCACGATCGCCGCCACGGCAGCCACGGCGGCGATGAGCCACCGCGTACCCGGCGCGCGGGTGCCGTTGAGCGTGTCGGGCTCGTCGACGGGCGTGCCCAGCGGAGCCCGCGTCCCGGGCTGCGTCTCCGTGCCTAACTCTCGCCCAGGCAGAACACCCCCCGGCAGAGGCTCAGCGCCCGGCAGAGATCCAGCGCCCTGCAGAGATCCAGCGCCCGGCGGGGGTCCGCCACCTTGCCTGGCTTCACCGCGCGGGACGGGCCCGCTGTCCGACGCGGCTGCGCCGCCCCGGGACGGGGGCCCATCGTCCTGCGCGGGCCCACCGGCGAACGCCGCCGGTGCCGAGTCGGCGCCTCCTTGCGCCGTCTCGGCGTCTTGGCCGGCGTCCGGCTGGGAGGGCGCACCGTCCTCCTGGTCGGCTCCACGTGACCGCCTGCCGAAGGAGAAGAGCCCCAGCACCCGCCCGGCACCCGCAGGGGGTTCTGTCCGGTCGGGCACTTTCCAGCGGGCCAGCTCCTCCTTGGCCGCCTCTTCCTCGCGGCGCGCCCGCTCCTCGATGGACGCCTGGTCGTGTCCGGGCACGCTCGGCGAGGGATCCGCCGCACCGGCGCCGAAAGCCGCGGACTCTGGGGCGGCAGCCCCTGGCCTGCCCTTCACCCCGGTCGCGTCGCTCGGGGGTGGGGTGGTGAAGGTGGCGGTGATGTCGGGTTCGTTGACGACGTTCTGTGGCGGCTCCCATTCGCCGAGCATCTCGGTGGCCACCAGCGTCGGCGGGTCGGCGACCGGAGCGGCAGCCGCGGGGGCGGGGGCGGTGCCGCCCACCAGCGCGATCAGCAGGTCCTGGGCGCTGGGCCGGAGGGCGGCGTCCATGGAGGTGGCCCGGCGTACCAGCTCGTTGAGCGGCGCGGGCAGCGCCCCCAGGTCGGGCGGGTTGTTGAGCACGCGGGTGGCGAGCGTGATGGGGTCGCCGCGCCCGAACGGATGCCGCCCGTTCCCGGCATAAGCCACAAGACATCCCCACGCGAAGATGTCGGCCGCCGGACTGACGGCCTCCCCGCGTACCTGCTCGGGCGCCCACCACCCCGGACTGCCCAGCAGCTCGCCGGACATCGTGAACCCCGTCTCACGATCGAGCGCCCGCGCGATCCCGAAGTCGATCACGCGCGGCCCGGAGATGGACAGGATCACGTTCGCCGGCTTGAGGTCCCTGTGCACGAGCCCGGCGACGTGGATCGCCGCCAGCGCCGCCGCCACCCCCAGCGCCACGCCGTGCAGCGGCCCGGGATCGAGCGCCCCGTAGTTCGTGATCTGCGCGGACAGGGGAGTGCCCGCGATGTACTCGGTGACCATGTACGGCCGCCCGTCGCCGGTGTTGCCGTTGTCCAGCACCTGGGCCGTACAGAACGACGCCACCCGCCGGGCGTTCTCGACCTCGGCGTGGAAGCGCGCCGCGAACCCCTCCTGGTTGGCGAACTCCGCCTTCACCACCTTGAGCGCGACGAAACGTCCCGTCGGCGCGCGGGCGAGGAACACGGTCCCCATGCCGCCCTCGCCGAGGCGGCCCAGCAACCGGTACGGCCCGATCTCCCGCAGGTCGGTCGGCCGGAGCGGCGCGGCGCCCGTTGGCTCCATGAGGGACGTTCCTTCCTGTTCCACGCCATCCTCTCCTTTGATCTCCCCGTACGCCATCACACGTTCTTCGATGCGGGAGACTGGTTGGATGATGAGGCTGTTGGGCCCTGCAGAAATACGTATTTTGGCGGACAAGCTAGATCTTCGTCCGACAAAAAAGCTCGGGCAGAACTTCGTGATCGACGCCGGAACGGTCCGGCGCATCGTCCGCGTCGCCGATCTCTCCCCTGACGACGTGGTCATAGAGGTCGGGCCCGGCCTCGGCTCGCTCACCCTCGCGCTGCTGCCGTCGGCCGCTCACGTGGTCACCGTCGAGATCGACCCGGTGCTCGCCACCCAGCTCCCGCTCACGGTCGCCGACCGCGCCCCCGCCGGTGACCTGACGGTGGTCAACGCCGACGCGATGAAGGTCACACCCGACGACCTGGCCGGCCACGAGCCCACCGCGCTCGTGGCGAACCTGCCGTACAACGTGGCCGTCCCTGTGGTGCTGCACCTGCTGGAGGTGCTGCCGTCCCTGCGCAAGGGGCTGGTCATGGTGCAGTCGGAGGTGGCCGACCGGCTCGCGGCCGGCCCCGGCTCCAAGGTGTACGGCGTGCCGTCGGTCAAGGCCGCCTGGTACGCCGACGTCCGCAGGGCCGGGCCGGTCGGCCGCAGCGTCTTCTGGCCCGTGCCCAATGTCGACTCAGGGCTGGTGTCCCTGCTCCGCCGCGACCCGCCGCCCACGACGGCCACCCGCGAAGAGGTCTTCGAGGTCGTGGACGCCGCCTTCGCCCAGCGCCGCAAGACCCTCCGCGCCGCCCTGGCGACCTGGGCCGGCAGCCCGGCCGACGCCGAACGCGCCCTCCGCGCCGCCGGCGTGGGCCCCTCAGCCCGCGGCGAGCAGCTGGACGTCCACGCCTTCGCGCGCATAGCCGAGCACCGTCCCTAGCCCTGCTCGACGACCTCAGGCCGCATCGGTGGCTGCGCGCCGGTCGCGACGTCGCCGCCCGGCAGGACCGCCGGCGCCGCGCCGGTCGCGACGTTGCCCCCCGACAGGACCGCGACGACCGGTCCAGGCGGCAGGTGCGCCTGGTGGGCGAGGTAGCCGGCCGTGGCGACCGCGCCGCTGGGCTCGGCGCGTTCCCCCAGCTCCCGATGGAGCAGGCGGGCGGCGGCGTCGATGGCGTCCTCGGTCACGGTCACCATGTCGTCGACGTACCGGTGGATGTGCTCCCAGGCCAGCGCCCCCAGCACGGGAGCGCGCAGCCCGTCGGCCCGCGTGCGGTAGGTCAGCTCCACCGGCCACGCCGTCCGCGCACCCGACCGGAAGCTGGCCGCCCCGTCGGCGGCCAGCTCGGGCTCGACGCCGATCACCCGGATCGCCGGACCGGCGGCCTTGACCGCCACCGCGATCCCGGCCAGCAGCCCGCCGTTGCAGACGGGCACCAGGACGGACCCCGCGTCCGGCAGGTCGGGCACGATCTCGGCCCCCGCGCTGCCGTGCCCGGCGATGACGTCGAACGCGTCGGAGCCGATCACGGTGGCGCCGAACCGGTCGGCCAGCGCCAGGCAGGCCTCCTCCCGCAGGGCGGGCGGCACGATCACCACCTCGGCGCCGAGCCGGCGCGCCGCGCTCACCTTCAGCTCGGGAGCGGTGTCCGGCAGCACGACGGTCGCCCGCAGCCCCTGCTCGGCCGCCGCGTACGCGATGGCCTGGGCGTGGTTGCCCGACGACTGCGCGATCACGTGCCGGACGCCCTGCCGGGCCAGCCGGACGACGGCGTTGACCGCGCCGCGCACCTTGAACGAGCGGGTCGGCTGCCGGTTCTCCGGCTTGACCCAGAGCCGTTCGCCGGGCAGCCGCAGCAGCGGCGTGCGCCGCACGTACGGCGCGATGCGGGCCGCCGCCGCCCGGACGTCGGCGGCGGTGACCAGCGTCGTGCGCAGCACGTCTTCCACGCTCACGCGCTCAGCACCCTCTCCTGGATGGCGTCCAGGTCGGCCGCGGCCTCGGACGGCGGCGCGGCGTCGGGGACGACGTCCTCCAGGTGGTGCAGCGGCCGGTAGCGCAGCCCCAGCAGGCCCCACGCCACCAGGAACACGCCGCTGGCCAGCAGCACCGCCCCCGCGCCTGCGCCGGGACCGTCGGTGAAGCGCCCGGCCCACTCCGCCAGCGGGTCGGCGGCGAGGAAGCCGATCGGCTGCATGGCCGTGGCGATCATGATGTTCACCGCGAGCACCCGTCCCTGCAGCTCGGGACCCACCTTGACCTGGATGATCGACAGCCAGTGCGCGTTGCCGATGCTCATGCACGCCAGCCGGATGAACAGCCCGGCCGCGACCAGCCACACCACCGGCCACACGCCCATGAGCACAACGCCGATCCCCGACCCGGCGACGAAGCCGATCATGCCGGTGGCCCGCCGCCTGGTGCCGCCCCACACCAGCACCACGCCGGTGCCCAGGGCCGCGCCGACACCGCCGACGGCGGTCACCACGCCCAGGTCGGCGGAGTCGCCGATGGACAGCACGACCGGGGTGACGAGCACCCACATGAGGGCGGTGCAGAAGTTCACCACCGCGAAGTAGAGCGCCATCACCAGCAGCGGCCGCCGCCTGCGCAGGAACCGCCAGCCGCCGGTGAGCGCCGCCGTGAACGTCTCCTCGCGCCGGTGGAACAGCCGGTCGGGGAAGCGCACCAGCAGCAGCGTCACCACGCCGACCACGAACGTGGCGACGTCCACGGCCACCACCGCCGACAGCCCGAACAGGCCGATCAGCGCGCCGCCCGCCAGCGGCGCGACCACGTTGCCGATGCCAAAGCCCACGTTCGCCAGCGCGTTGGCCTGCGGCAGGTACGGCTTGGGCACCAGCTGCGCCACCGCCGCCAGCCACGCGGGCTGCTGGAACGCCGTCACGACAGAGGTCACGCCCACGATGGCGCAGACGCTCCAGAACCGCAGCTCGCCGGTCATCAGCAGCAGCACCAGCGCCGCCATGGCGAGCCCGGACAGCGCGTCGCAGGCCAGCATGATCGTGCGGCGGTCGACCCGGTCGGCCAGCGCGCCCCCCAGCGGGGTGAGCAGCACGGCCGGGATCTGCGCCAGCATCGTGACCAGCGCCAGATCCAGGATCTCGCCGCTGAGCTGGTAGGCCCACACGCCGAGCGCGAACGAGCTGAGCGCCGTGCCGAGGCCCGAGACGATCTGCCCGGCCGCGACCGTGTAGAAGGGCCACAGCCTGGTGCGCTCCGGCGGGCGTACCGGATCGGGCAGTGCGCCCGCCGACCAGCGCGTCAGGCGCTCCAGCACCAGGGCGGCCAGCGGCTCGGCCTGGTGGCGCAGGAAGTAGTGGCCGGCCCTGGGCAGCACGGCCCGCTCCACCCGGGGCGAGAACGCGGCCCATTCGGCGTAGCGCTCCTCGTGCAACTCGGTGGCGCGGTCACGCTCACCGACCAGGCTGAGTATCGGGGCGCGCAGCGGCGCGCCCTCGCCGGCCAGCTCCCGGGTGAACCACTCCTGCGCCTGGTCGGCGTCGTGCCGCATCGCGCGTACGGCGGTGCGCTTGGCGTCCTCGTCCATGTCGTCGAGCAGGCCGCCCGAGGCGCGCAACGCGTCACGGAACATCCGGTCCGACACCCAGCGGTCGCCGCCGAACAGCCGCTTGATCGCCCCGGGCAGCCGTGCGGCGGGGAAGCTCGCGGCGGCGATGACGCCCAGCACGGGCACGCCGTCCGCCTCCAGCCGGCGCGCGAGCGCGACGGCGGCCGCCGAGCCCACGCAGTGGCCGTAGATCGCGACCGGCCCCGACGCGCTCGCCGCCACCTCGGCGGCCAGCACGTCCACCAGCTCCTCCAGCGGCAGCGGCGGCTCGTCGGGGCGGGCGGGGTCGTGGCCGGGCAACTCGGCGGAGAGCACCTCCACCCGGTCGCCCAGCGCCTTGGCCAGCGGCTGGTAGACCACCGCGGAACCGCCGCCGTACGGCACGCACACCAGAGTGAACTCGCTGGTCCGCCCGCCGCCCAGGCGATGCAGCAGCCCGCCCCGCTCCTCGGCGCCGTCCTCGCGGCCGAGGAACGCGGCCAGATCGGCCACCGTGGGCCGGGTGAACAGGTCGATCACCCGCAGCCCGCGGCCGATCTGGGTGACCGCGCGGACCGCGGCGAACGAGTCGCCGCCGAGGGCGAAGAAGTCGTCGCCCGCCCCCACCCGCTCCACGTCGAGCACCTGGGCGAAGACCGCGGCGACCAGCTCCTCGTTCGGCGTCGACGGCGGCGCGTACGCGGCCTGCTCCGCCACCGGCTCGGGCAGCGCGGCCCTGTCGATCTTCCCGTTCGGGTTGAGCGGCAGCCGGTCGAGCGCCACGACGTGCGCCGGCACCATGTAGTCGGGCAGCCGTTCGCGCAGCGCCGAGCGTACGGCCGCGGCCTCCACGGTCGCGGGCGTCACCCACGCGGCGAGCTGCCTGGCCTTGCCCTCGCCGACGGGCAGCACCACGGCCTCGGCGACCTGCGGCAGCGCCCGCAGCGCGGTGGTGACCTCGCCCAGCTCCACGCGGTAGCCGCGGACCTTGACCTGGTCGTCCACCCGGCCGCGGAACTCGACGTGCCCGTCGGAGGTGACGCGCAGCAGGTCGCCGCTGCGGTAGCAGCGTCCGTCCCCGGTCAGCGGGTCGGGGACGAAGCGTTCCGCGGTCAGCTCGGGCCGGCCGATGTAGCCGCGGGTGACGCCGGGGCCGCCGACCACCAGCTCACCGGGCACGCCGGGCGGCACGGGGCGCAGCGCCGCGTCCACCAGGTGGCCGTACACGCCGGGCAGCGGACGGCCCAGCGGCACGATGCCGGTCCGCCGGTCGGCCGGGATCTCCTCGGTGTCGCACACCAGGCAGATCATCGTGGACTCGGTGTGACCGTAGTGGCTCTGGAGCCGCAGCCCTGGCCGGGTCGCCCTGGCCCGCTCCACCAGGTCCCACGGGCACGCCTCGCCCGCCAGGATCAGCAGCTCGCGCGGCAGCACGGCGGCCAGGTCGCCGCCCGAGGCCAGCAGCTCCAGGTGGCTCGGCACGCACTTGACGACGTCCACCCGGTGCTCGGCCAGGTAGCCGGCGAACGCGGCCGGGTCCATCGCGGTCTCGCGCGGCACCAGGTGCACCGTCCCGCCCGTGGTCAGCGCGCCGAACACGCAGGTCAGGCCGAAGTCGGCGGCGGGCGTCGAGACCACCGCGAACGATCCGCCCGGCACGCCGATGCGCGGCAGCATGCCGCCCAGGTAGTTCAGCACGCCGCCGTGCTCGGCGGCCACCGCCTTGGGCGTGCCCGTCGACCCCGACGTGAAGATCACGTGGTGCAGGTGCTCGGGCCGTACGTCCACCTCAGGGCGGGTGTCGGGCAGGGACGGCGGCCGGTCGAGCGCCAGCACCCGCCTGCCCTTCCCGATCAGCGGCGCGAACTCGCTCACCGTCACCACGGCCCGCACCCCGGCGGCCTCCAGCATCGCGGCGATCCGCGCCGCCGGGTACGCCGGGTCCATCGGCAGGTAGCCGCCGCCCGACTTCTGGATGCCGAACAACGCGCACGCCAGGTCGGCCCCCGGCTCCAGCAGCACGCCGACCGGCTCGTCCGCGCCTACCCCGGCCTCCAGGAGCCAGTGCGCGATCCGGTTCGCGGCCGACTCCAGCTCCCCGTACGTCAGGGCGCGGTCGCCGCCCACCACCGCGGGAGCGCCGGGGGTCTCATCCACCCAGCGCTCGATCAGGTGGTGCACCGCCCCGGCGGGCGGCTCGGGCGGCGGCCCGCCGTCCACGACAGGCCCGGTCACCGGCTCCAGCGGCACCGCGCCCACCGGCGTGTCCAGGTCGGCGAGCAGCCCGTCGAGCAGGGAGACGTACCAGCGGGTCAGCTTGTCCGCGGTGCCCGGCTCGAACAGGTCCGTCCGGTACGCGAGCCCGCCCCGCAGCGGCGCGCCAGGACCCTCGTCCACGACGTGCCAGCTCAGGTCGAACTTGGTGGTCAGCTCCGGCAGCTGGATCTCGGACGCCTCCAGACCCGGCAGCTCGGGCCTGGCCACGCCGGAGATGTAGTTGAGCATCACCTGGAACAGCGGCGTGGCCGCCAGGTTACGCTCCGGCCGCAGCCGGTCCACCACCCGGTCGAACGGCGTGCCCGCGTGCGCGAGCGCGCCCAGCGCGGACTCCCGCGCGCGGGCCAGCAGGTCGCGGCCCGTCGGGTCGCCGCCCACGTCGGTCCGCACGACGACCGTGTTGAGGAAGCAGCCCACCACGCCTTCGGTGCCGGGGTGGTCGCGGCCGGAGACCGGCACGCCGACCGCGATGTCCGCGCTCGCCGACAGCCTCGCCAGCAGCGCCTGCAGCCCGGCCAGCAGCACGATGAACGGCGTGGACCGGTAGGCGGTGGCCACCGCCCTGACCCGCTCGCTCAGCGCGGCCGGCAGCTCCAGGTCCAGCGCGGCACCCCCGGGGTCCGGGACGGCGGGGCGCGGGTGGTCGGTGGGCAGGTCGAGCACCGGCGGCAGGCCGTCCAGATGCCCGGCCCACCAGTCCAGGTCGGCCGGGTCGGGGACCGGCGACACCTCGGCGTACTGCGCGGGCGGCGGGTCCAGTGGGGGACGCAGGCCGAGGCGGGCGGCGTACAGGCCGGACAGTTCGTCGAGCAGCAGCCCGCGCGTCCACGCGTCGGTGGCGATGTGGTGGAAGGTGAGCGACAGCACGTGCTCGTCGTCATCCACGGCCAACAGCACCGCGCGCATCGGTGGCTCGCGGTCCAGGGCGAACGGGGCCGCGAGGTGCGTGGCCAGCAGGTCCTCGACCTCCGGCCGGGCCACGCGGGCGGTGGACACGGGCACCTCGCCGGCGTCACGTACCACCATCGCGGGCTCGGCGCCGGAGGCGTCCACCACGCTGCGCAGCACGTGGTGCCGCTCGGCGAGGTCGCGTACCGCGCCCAGCAGCGCCTCCGCCCGCAGCGGGCCGCGCAGCCGCAGCGCCACCGGGACGTTGTACGCGCTGCTGTCCGGTTCGAGCTGCGCCAGGAACCACAGCCTGGCCTGCACCCCGGACAGCGGCACCGGCCCATTCACCGGCCCATTCATCGGCCCATACATCGGCCCGTCCACCGGCGCCCGCCGCACCCGTTCGGCGCCGGCCGGGCGGGGGAGCGCGGCGGCCAGGTCGGCCAGCACCGGATGCTCGAACAGCAGCCGCACCGGCACCGCCGCGCCCAGCCGCTCCCGCAGCCGCCCGGCCACCCTGGTCGCCGCGAACGAGTGCCCGCCGAGCGCGAAGAAGTCGTCGTCCGCCCACACCTCGGCGAGCCCGAGCACCTCGGCCCAGACCTCGCCCACCAGGCGTTCGGCGGGCGTGCCCAGCGGCACCCGCACCGCGGGCCCCGCCTCGGGCTCGGGCAGCGCGGCCCTGTCCACCTTGCCGTTCGGGGTGAGCGGCAGGGCCTCCAGCACGCCGATCGCGGTCGGCACCATGTAGTCGGGCAGCCGCTCGCGCAGCGCCGCCCGCACCTCGGCGACGTTCACGGTCGCCGGCGTCACCCAGGCGGCCAGCCGGCGCTCCAGGCCGGCGCCGACCGGCTGCACGTACGCCTCGGCGACCTGCGGCAGGGCACGCAACGCGGCGGTGACCTCGCCCAGTTCGACGCGGAAACCGCGGACCTTCACCTGGTCGTCGATCCGGCCCAGGAACTCGACCAGCCCGTCACCCGTCACCCTGACGCGGTCGCCGGTGCGGTACCAGCCGCCGGTGAAGCGCTCCGCGGTGAGGTCGGGGCGGCCCAGGTAGCCGCGCGCCACGCTGGGCCCGCCGATCCACAGCTCGCCCGGCACGCCGGCCGGCAGCGCCCGCCCCGACGGGTCGGCGACCCGGCACACCACGTCGGGCAGCGGCCGGCCCAGCGGCGCCCGCCCGGGGGCGCTCTCGCTCGCGTCGCAGGCCAGCACCGACACCGTGGTCTCGGTGGGGCCGTAGTGGATCTGCACCTCCAGGCCGGGCCGCGCCGCGCGGACCCGCGCCACCAGGTCGGCCGGCACCGCCTCACCGGCCAGAACCAGCAGCTTCCGCGGCAGCGCGGCGGTGCCGAGGAGTTCGAGCTGGCTGGGCACCATCTTGATCGCGTCCACCGGGTGTGCCGCCAGGCGGGCGGCGAACGCGGCCGGGTCGGTGGCCGTCTCGTGGTCGATCAGGTGGAGGGTGGCGCCCGTGGTCAGCGCGCACCACACGTTCGTCATGCCGAGGTCGGCGGCGGCGGTGGACACCAGCGCGAACGAGGTCAGCCCCTCGGGGAGCGCCTCGGCCACCGCGCCGAGGTAGTGCGTGATGTGCCGGTGCTCGACCGCGACCCCCTTCGGCCGCCCGGTCGAGCCCGAGGTGTAGATCACGTACGCCAGGTGCTCAGGCCGTACGGCCACGTCGGGACGGTCGCGCGACGCGTCCGCGGCGGCGGCGAGCTCGGCGTCCGTGAGCACGATCCGCGCCCCGGCGTCGGCCACCACCGCCTCGTTGCGCCGCTCCGGATAGACCGGGTCGAGCGGCAGGTAGGCGGCGCCCGCCTTGAGCACGCCGAGCATGGCGACCACCAGCTCGGGCCGCCGCTCCAGCAGCACGCCGACCGGCTCGTCCGGGCGCACACCGCGCGCCAGCAGCCAATGGGCCACCTGGTTGGCGCGGCGGTCCAGCTCCGCGTAGCTGAGCGAGCCGACCGCGACCGCGTCGGGGCGGGCGTCGGCCACCCGCTCGACCAGCGCGTGCAGCGGCACGTCCACGGGCAGGTCCGTGGCGGGGCCGCGCAGGTCGTCGCCGGCCGGCAGCCGCACCGGCGCGCCGGGGTCGGTGAGCATGCCGTCGAGCAGCTCCAGGTACCAGGCGACGAGGCGTCGCACGGTCGCCTCGTCGAACAGGTCGGTCCGGTACCGTAACTCGCCCGAGAAGCCGGTGCCGTCGTCGCCGAGCTCCAGGTTCAGGTCGAACTTCGCGGTCGGCGCGGCCGTCGTCCCCGCCTCGGTCTCCAGCCCGGGCAGCGACACCGGCGCGCCGGTCTCATAGACGTTCAGCATCACCTGGAACAGCGGAGTGACCGCGAGGTTCCGGTCCGGCCGCAGCCGCTCCACCACCCGCTCGAACGGCGTGCCGGCGTGCGCGTACGCGTCCAGCGCCGCCGTACGCGCGCGGGCCAGCAGCTCGGCGCCGGTCGGATCGCCCGAGGTGTCGCCGCGCACCACCAGCGTGTTGACGAAGCAGCCGACGACCCGCTCGGCGTCGGGGTGGTGACGTCCCGCGTGCGGCACGCCCACGGCGATGTCGTCCACACCGGACAGGCGGCTCAGCAACGCCTGCAAACCGGCCAGGAACACCATGAAAGGCGACGTCCCCGCCACCGCGCGCACCTTCGCCGCCAGCGGCGCCGGCACCTCCACCGGCACCGCCGCACCCTCCCACCCGGGGACGGGCGGGCGCGGGCGGGCGAGCGGCAGGTCGAGCACCGGCGGCAGGCCCGCCAAGTGCCCGGCCCACCAGTCGAGGTCGGTATCAGGCCGGTCGGCCTCCCACGCGGCCACGTCCGCGTACTGCAGGGCAGGGGGAGCGGGGGGCGGCTCCAGGCCGAGGCGGGCGGCGTACAGGCGGGCGAGATCCTCCAGCAGCACGCGCTCCGACCAGGCGTCGGTGGCGATGTGGTGCAGGGTGAGCGCCAGCACGCACTCGTCGTCGGCGACCCGGAACACCGTGGCGCGCAGGGGCGGCTCGGCGTCCAGCCGGAACGGCCGCCAGGCGTGCTCATCGAGCTCGCGCTCCAGGTCGGCCGGATCCACGACGGGCACGTGCACGTCGCCGACGGGGCGAACCCGGCCGTCCTCGATCACGCCGCGCAGGATCCAGTGCCGCTCGGCCAGGTCCGCCACCGCGCCGGTGAGGGCGTCGACGTCCACCGGGCCGCGCAGCCGCAGCGTCAGCGGCACGTTGTACGCCGGCGTGTCCGGCTCCAGCTGGGCCAGGAACCACAGCCGCTCCTGCGCGGGCGACAGCGGCATGTCCGTGGCCGACGTCGCCGGGATGCCAGGGGCCTGCTCCGCCTGCTTCAGCGCGGCAGCGAGCCTGGACCGGACCAGGCCGGCGATCCGGTCCTCACGTACCTCGGTCATCCCTCGTTCCCCTCCATCAGCTCGGCGGCCAGCAGCTCCTCCAGCGCGACGGCGAAGTCGGCGAGCACCGGGCGGTCGAACAACAACCGCACCGGCACCGCGACCTGCAACATCTCGCGCAGGCGCGCGGCCACCCTGGTCGCGGCGAACGAGGCGCCGCCGAGGGCGAAGAAGTCGTCGCCGGCCCAGACCTCGGGCCGTTCGAGCACCTCGGCCCAGACGGCGGCCACCAGCAGCTCGGCGTCGGTGGCCGGCGCGACCCGTGCCGGGTCGGGGCCGGTGTCAGGCTCGGGCAGCGCGGCGCGGTCCACCTTGCCGCTGGACAGCGTGGGCAGGGCCGGCAGGGCGACCCAGCGGCGCGGCACCATGTGGCCGGGCAGCCTGGAACGGGCGTGCCGCTCGATCGCGGCCAGGTCCGCCGTCTCCGGCGTGACGTAGCCGACCAGGTGGGCGTGCGCTTCCGTGCCCGTCTCCGTGCCCGCCACGGTCACCGCGGCCTCGGTGAGCTCGCGCAGCACGGCCTCGATCTCGCCCAGCTCGATCCGGTAGCCGCGGACCTTCACCTGGTGGTCGCGGCGGCCGTGGAACTCCAGCGTCCCGTCCTGCCGCCAGCGCGCCAGGTCGCCCGTACGGTAGCAGCGGCCGCCCGGCGTGAACGGGTCCGCCACGAAGGCGGCCTCGGTCAGGCCGGGTCTGCCCCGATAGCCGCGCGCCACGCCGGCCCCGCCCAGCAGCAGCTCGCCGACCGCGCCCGGCGGCACCAGCCGCAGGTGCGCGTCCACCACGTACGCCCGCTCGCCCGGCATCGGCGACCCGATCGGCACCCGGTCGCCCTCGTGCGGGCGCACCCGGTGCAGCGTCGAGGTGACGGTGGTCTCGGTGGGGCCGTACGCGTTCCACAGCTCGCCGACGCGCAGCAGGATCTGCTCGGCCAGCGCCGGGTCCAGCGCCTCACCGCCGGCGACGGCGCGCAGCCCGGGACCGCCCGTCCAGCCAGCCGCCAGCAGCATCCGGTACGACGTCGGCACCAGGTCGACCACCGTGGCCCCGCTCGTGGTGATCAGCTCAGCCAGCGCATGCCCGTCCTCGGCCGTGGTCCTGTCCACCATCACGGACGTGCCGCCGGCGGCCAGGACGCTCCACAGCTCGGAGGCGAAGGCGTCGAAGCTCAGCGGCGAGACCGCGGGCTGCACGTCGGCCGGGCCGAGCCGGAGCGTCTGGATCATGCCGGCCACGAGTGCGGCCAGGCCGTCGTGCGTCACTTCGACGCCCTTGGGGGCTCCGGTGGAGCCGGAGGTGTAGGTGAGGTACGCCAGATCGTCGGCACGAACCTCCGGCAGCTCCGCGCGAGGACCCGCCGCAAGCCGATCCGCATCGAGCATCACCGGCCCGTCCAGTACGGCATCAGACGCACCCGCTTGAGGCGCGTCCACCTCAGAGGGCGCTTCAGAGGGCGCTTCAGATGGCACTTCGGAGGGTGTTTCGCCGCGGGTGAGCACCACGCGGGCGCCCGCGTCCGCGGTCAGCAGGCGCAGGCGCTCGGCCGGGTGGTCCAGGTCAAGCGGCAGGTACGCCGCCCCCGCCCGCCACACGCCCAGCAGCACCGCGGGCACCATCAGGTCACGCGGCACGCGGACGCCGACCACGTCCCCCCGAGACACCCCGTGCGCCAGCAGCCCGGCCGCGATCCGGTCGGCGCGGTCGTTCAGCTCGGCGTGGCTCAGCGCCGCGCCGTCAGGCCCGACCACCGCCGTGCCCGTCGTGTGCGCGGCGAGCGCCACCGGCACCGGCGGCACGTCGTCGGGCAGCCGCGGCCCGGCCGCGCGGGCCAGCAGCGCGGCGCGCTCGTCCGGGGTGACCCGTTCGAACGCGGCGATCCCCAGGTCAGGCTCGGCCACGGCGCGCCGCAGCAGGTACAGCAGCCGGTCGAGGTACGCCTCGGCCGTCTCCCTGCAGAGCAGCGCGACCGCGTACTCCAGGTGCAGCTCGGAGCCCTCCACCGTACGGTTGACGAGGACGCTGAACTCGTGCACCGCCGCGCCCGAGCCCACCTCGGTCAGCAGGTCGAGACAGCCGGCCCGCACGGGCACCTCGGCGTGCTGCATGGCCAGCAGCACGGGGGAGCGGGGCAGCTCGGCGGGCGGGATCTCCTGATGCACCAGCGCCCGCGTCGCGGCCTCCCCGGCCTGCCTGACCAGGTCGCGGAAGGTCGGCGCGGCGTCCGGCCGCAGCCGTACCGGCACGGTGTCGATGAGCGGCCCGACGATCCTGGCCAGCTCCGGCTCGGCGCGCCGCGCCGCGACCATGCCGACCAGTGTGTCGGGCTCTCCGGAGGTCAGGGCGAGAGCGGCGAGGTACACCGCGTACGGGGTCGTGCCGCACGCCCGGGCCAGCGCCGCCACGCCGTCCGTGAACTCCTCGGACAGCGCCCTGATCACCCGGCCCGTCGTCAGGTCGGCGGGCGGCGGCCCCGCCACCGGCGCGCCCGCCAGCGCGTCCCGCCAGAACTCCCGCAGCCGCGCGAGGTCAGGCCGGTCCTCCTGCTCGCGTACCGCCACGTCGCCGAGCTGCACCGCGGGCTCGGGAACGTGCTCGCCCGCCAGCTCGGCGGCCAGCTCCTCCATCAGCACGCCCACGGAACCGCCGTCGAAGGCGAGGTGATCGGTCACGAGCACCAGCTCGGCCACGTCGTCCCCCGCGGGGCAGAGGCTCGCGCGCAGCAGCGGCACCTCGCTCGTCACGTCGAACACGTGCTCCGCCGCGGCCCTCGCCGTCTTCACCGGGTCCGCGCCCACCGGGTGCTCGACCAGGGGGACGGGGACGGGCGGGTGCACGACCGCGTACGGGACGCCGTCCGCACCGACGGCGACCGCGCTGCGCAGGGCCTCGTGCCGGCGCAGGACCGCGTCGAGCGCCGAGCGCAGCGGCGCGCTCCCGCCGAGACCGCGCACGCGCAGCCGTACCGACACGGTGGTGACCGGGCTGTGCGGGTGCAGCTGGCGCAGCGTCCAGAACTCGCGCTGCGCGGCGGTGAGCGGGTGCCGGGTCGCGCCGGTCCGCCGCAGCGGCGCCGATCCTGGCTCGCGCAGGCGCGCCGCCATCCCCGCCGCGGTCGGCTCGATCAGGAACGAGGCCAGCGGCACGGTGTGCCCGAGCCGCCGGGACAGCTCGATCACCACCCGGGCGGCGGCCAGCGAGTGCCCGCCCAGGTCGGCGAACCGGTCGTGCACGCCCACCTCGGGCAGGCCGAGCACGTCCGCGATCACCTCGGCCACCAGGCGCTCGTCGTCCGTGCGCGGCGCGACAGGCGCCTCGCTCCCCGTACGGGCGGGGCGCAGCTTGGGCAGGGCCGCGCGATCCACCTTGCCCATGGGGGCGATCGGCAGCTCGTCGGCCACGCCGATCCTGGCCGGTACCAGGTGGTCGGGCAGGCGGTCGCGCAGCCAGTCGCGCAGCTCGGGCTCGCTCACGCCCCGGGCCTCCACGTGCCCGACGAGGTAGGCGATGCCGTCGTCGTCCGTGTGCGCGAGCACCACCGCGCGGCGCACGGCGGGGTGACGTTCCAGCGCCGACTCGACCTCGCCCAGCTCCACCCGGTAGCCGCGGATCTTGACCTGGTCGTCGGCGCGGCCCACGTACCGCAGCTCGCCGTCCACCCACCGCACGAGGTCGCCGCTGCGGTAGACGCGGGAGCCGTCCGGCTCGGTGCGGAACGCCTGCGACTCGTGGCCCAGGTAGCCGCGGGTGACGCCGGGGCCGCCGATCCACAGCTCGCCCACTTCTCCGTCCGCGACCGGCCCGCCGTCGGCGTCGCGGATGCTGAGCAGCGCGTTCGCCATGGGGCCGCCCAACGGGGGGTCGCCCTCGTGGCCGCGGCGCACGTCGTACATGGTGCTGCCGGTGGTGCACTCGGTGGGGCCGTACATGTTGAGCACGCGGCGCACGCCCGGGTTCGCGAACGCGCGCGCGACCAGGGAGGCGGTCAGCCGCTCGCCGCCGGACAGCACCATGCGCACGCCCTCCGGCAGCGGCTCGCGCAGCAGCACCGACAGCGCCGACGGGACGCCGAAGACCGTGCGCACCTCGTCGCGGGCCGGCAGCGTCGGCAGCGCAAGGATGCTGTCCGCCATGATCACGGTTCCGCCCGCGGACAGCGGGGTGAAGATCTGCGTGATCGAGGCGTCGAAGCAGATGGAGGAGCCGGCCAGCATGCCGCTCAACTCCTCCGCCGTGTAGGCGGACGCCTCCCAGCGCACCAGGTTCAGGGTGTTGCGGTGCTCCACGACCACGCCCTTGGGCCGGCCGGTGGAGCCCGAGGTGTAGATGACGTACGCGGCGTCACTCGGCTCGCCCGGCACCTCGGGGCCGTGCTCGGCGGGCGTCGTGTCGTCGACGAGCACGGTGGCGGCGCCGGTCAGGGACGCGGTGTCGCGCTTGGCCGCCGAGGTGACCACCACCTGCGCGCCTGAGTCCTCGGCCATGAAACGTAACCGCTCCGCCGGGTAGGCCGTGTCGAGCGGCACGTACGCCGCGCCCGCCTTCAGCACCCCGATCAGCGCGGGCACCAGCCACTCGTCGCGGTCCAGGCAGATCCCCGCCAGGTCGCCGCGCCCGACGCCCTGCGCCTTGAGAGCGTTGGCGACCCCGTTGGCCATGCGGTCGACCTCGGAGTAGGTGAGCCGCTTCGTGCCCGCGACGACGGCGACGCGATCGGGCGTACGCCGGCGCTGCACTTCCAGGGCCTCGTGGAGCCGGCCGGGCAGGCCAGTGAGAGGGCGGTTCGCGCCCGTCGCATCCGTGTTCATATGTCCTTCTTTCGAGCAAGGGTCAAACGTGCCCGGGTGGGCGGCTGCGCCCGCTCCTCCAGAGCGGCACGCGGGCCGGGCGAGGTCGTCGCCGGGCGCGCGGGGTCGCGCGGGCGGTTCACCGTCGCGTGATAGGCGCGGTCGTTCGCCGCGCGAGGTCGTTCTCCTTTAGGTCATTTTGTCCGCAGAAGATCATTATGCTCCGCAAGCAGCATCGGTGATCTGCCTTGCCGTTCACTTGGAATCCGCCGATATGCCGCTTGCACGTCAAATCGCCGCAACTCCAGCGAACAGGTCTCAACTGGACGGACTTCGAACGCCGAGGAACCCCCGCACCCCGACCTCCCCGTCCCGCCACCCTCACCGCCAGGAACCCGCTCCGCAGTTCCCTCGGTAACAGGCCCGCCCACCCCGCTGAACGCCGAAACCGACACCGCCGGCGCCCGCGCCGGTGTCATCAGCGCCCGCGCCGGTGTCACCGGCGGTCGTGTTGGTGTCACCGCCGGTCAAGCTGGTGTCACCGGGGGTCGAGTCGGCGTCACCGGCGGTCCAAGCTGGTGTCGTCCGCCGCCGAGCCGGTGGGTTCGCGGCCGTGCGGCTTCGCTGGTGGCGAGGTCGGTGCTGCCGGTGGCGCGATAGTCACGACCGATCCCGACTTCCGATGGATGTGGTCTACGACCGCATCCACAGGCGGCCATCCTCGCGCCCCGCTGTCCCCAGAACCACGTTCGGGCCAATCCCGACCACGACCAGCCCCGCATCCTGGCCTCCCACCCCCGATCACCCTGGGAGACACCGATGACCAAGCACTCCGTGTTCCTCTGGCTCACCCTCCACCCCGCCCTGCTCATCTCCTTCGTCACAGCTCTCCTGACCACCGCCACCACCCCCGCTCAAGCGGCGGCCACGAAGAAGGCCCTGACAAGAGGACAGATCGCCGCCGCAGCCGCCCTGACCCAGCTGGGCGTCTCCTTCTCCTGGGGCGGAGGCTCCTCCAAAGGCCCCACCTTGGGCATTGGCCGGGGCTCGAGAACCCGGGGCTTCGACTGCAGCGGTCTGACTCTCTACGCCTGGTCCAGAGCCGGCGTGCGCCTCAGCCACTACACAGGAGCCCAATACCGCCAAGGCCGCCGCATCCCGCTAGCCGCCCGCCGTACCGGCGACCTGCTCTTCTTCGGAGGCGGCACCGGCGCCCCCACCCACGTCGCCCTCTACCTCGGCCGCGACCTCATGATCCACGCCCCGAAAACCGGCGACGTGGTCAGAAAGACCCGCTTCCTCAACATCCCCTACTACCGCGCGACGTTCAGAGGCGCCGTCCGCCCAGGCTGACCCCCACCGCCCCTAGCCCCACGCGCTCAGCCTCCAAGGACTCACGCGTGGCGGCAGGCCGCCACCAGGTCCGTCACCAGTGAGGACAGCAGCTCTTGATCCTCCTTGCGAGCGGGCTCGTACTCCATGAGCCCGAGCCCCACGACGTCGAACCGCTCGCCCACCGCACGCACCAGCGAAAGGAGTTCCTCGGGCCGCAACCCACCAGGCGCCGGCGATCCCACACTCGTGAAGATCTCCGGATCCAGCACGTCGAAGTCGATGTGCACATACACGACGGTGCCGCCGTCCTCTGCCGTCATCCTCCGTGATGCCGGGGTCCCGGTGCGCGCGTCGCGTGCCGTCGTGTCCTGACGCTGTGGCCTTGCCAGGCCGGTGTCGTGAGGTGGTGCCGTTTCGGAGGGAACCTCGTGGGGTGGTGCCGTTCCGGAGGGAACCTCGTGGGGGCGATCAACACGGCAAAGCTCGATGGCCTCGATCAGGGCCGTTGCGTCCGGCCCGGGGACGTGGCGGATCCCGGCGGCCTTGATGAACGACTCTTCCGCGGCGTCCAGGTCGCGGGCTCCGGCCAGGACGATCTGGCGTGGCGTCAGCGGGTCGCCGGCCACCAGGCCCACAGGGCCGTCACCGGTGAGGGCGCGCAGGACCATGCCGTGGTAGGCGCCGGAGGGCGAGGAGACAGGTGTGTTCAGGTCGCCGTGGGCGTCGAACCAGACGACCACCAGTCGGTCTCCGTAGCGTCGGCGGGCCGCCGCCACCGGCTCCAGCTCGGCCCCGCAGTCTCCGCCGGTGGTGACCACGAAGCCCTCGGACACCTCTTCAAGGGCCGTACGCACCCGGGCTGCCGTGGTGACGAGGTCGTCTTCTACCGCAACCCGTACCCGTTGCCCGGCTCCGACCATGTCGGCGAGCAGTCGTGCCCCTTCCTTCAGCCGTTCCGCCGTGGGGGCTCCCGACCCCCGCCACTGCGGGACCTCCACCACCGTCACCACGTTCACCACTCCTCACCTGCGCAGCCATCACCCCGACGCACTCACTCACCCTGGCAAAGCGTGGAAACCCTGTCCAACCTCCGCCTCGTGCCCCGGGTGTGCGGTTCGTCCGGTGCGACCGCCGTGTCCCGCGGCGTGCGGTTCGTCCGGCGCGAGCGTGATGCGCTTGGGAGCATGCTCCGACCCTTTTGGAGGGGCGACGGAAAGGGACGCACCTCATCAAGCAGGGGGATCGGTGGAAAAGGTGACCACCTTGACTCTCTGTGGTGAGGAGGCGGCAGAGGCCGGCGTCATATTTCGAGAACCGCATGTCAGGGCTCCGTGCCCCGATAACATCGAGTGTCCTTGACCCCGGCAAGTAATGAGAGTGGCAGAAGATCGATGAGTTCGGTGACCGTACGTGTGCCCGCGAAGGTCAACGTGCAGCTTTCTGTCGGCCCGCTCAGGGAAGATGGCTACCACGACCTGGTCAACGTCTTCCACGCCGTGTCGATCTTCGATGAGGTGGTGGCCAAGGAGTCGGAGGGGATCACCGTTCAGGTGAACGGCAAGTGGTCCGACCAGGTGCCGACCGACGACAGCAACCTCGCCATCCGAGCCGCTCGCGCCCTCGCCAAGCACGCCGGCCGCAGCTACGGCGCCGAACTCGTCATCCACAAGAGCATCCCCGTCGCGGGCGGGATGGCGGGCGGCAGCGCCGACGCGGCGGGCGCGCTGGTCGCCTGCAACGAGCTGTGGGGTCTGGGGCTGCCCATGGACGATCTCATGGAGATCGCCGGTGACCTCGGCAGCGACGTCCCGTTCTCGCTGATCGGCGGCACGGCGGTCGGCACGGGGCGCGGTGAGCAGCTGAGCGAGCTGCCCACCGGAGGCACGTTCCACTGGGTGTTCGCGCTGGCCGATGGGGGTCTGTCGACGGCCAGCGTGTACGCCGAGTGCGACCGGCTCCGGGCGGCCTCCGACGCCGAGGTGCCGTGGCCGACGCTCAACGACTCACTCATGGAGGCGCTCGGCACCGGCGACGCGTACGCGCTCGGCACCCACCTGAGCAACGACCTCCAGCCCGCCGCGCTCAACCTCCGCCCCGAGCTCGCCCCCACGCTCGAGTCCGGCCGCCAGCACGGCGCCCTGGGCGCGATCGTCTCCGGTTCGGGCCCGACGTGCGCGTTCCTCGCCATCGACGCTACCCACGCCCGCGACCTCGCCCACAGCCTGACTACGACGGGCGCCGCCCACACCGCCGTCGCCGCCCACGGCCCCGTTCACGGCGCGACCTTGATCTGACCCGCGCGATCTGACCCGCGTGGTCCGATCCCGCGCGATCTGACCCGCGTGATCTGATCCGCGTGGTCCGGTCTCGGGTGGTCCGGTCCCGCGTGATCTGACCCGCGTGGTCCGATCCCGCGTGACCCGGCCCCGCGTGGTCTGACCCGCGTGGTCCGATCCCGCGTGACCCGGCCCCGCGTGGTCTGATGCGCGGGCGCGGTCAGTGCTTGAGGACCTCTATCCAGTAGCGGCCGTCGGTGTCGCGATGGGCGCCGTGGATGTCCGTGGCCAGGTCGGGGAAGGTCCGGTCGAAGTCCTCCAGGACGCGCAGGTAGGTCATCAGCGGCCCGTCGGCGGGACCGGTCGCCTCGCCGGGCATCAGCATGGGGATGCCCGGTGGGGTGACGACCACCGTGGCCGCGGCGACCCGGCCCGGCAGGCGGCTCAGCGGGACGCGTTCGGTGCGCGCCCGGATCATGGCCTGGTAGCAGTCGGCCGGCGTGGTCACGGGCTGGGGCAGGAAGGTGAAGACCTGGTCGAGGAGCTTGCCGACCTCGGAGTCGCGCAGCTTGTCGTGGACCAGGGTGCAGAGCTCGCGCAGTGAGATCGCGGGCGGGCCGAAGCCGGGCAGGACCTCCGACAGGGGGAGGCCGGCGTCGTAGGCGTTCTTGAAGTCGGTGAGGGCGTCGATCAGGGTGCCCCACTTTCCCTTGGTGATCCCCATCGAGAACAGCACCAGCAACGTGTGGTCGCCGGTCTTCTCCACCACGATGCCGCGTCGTTGCAGGTAGGCGGCCACGACGCGGGCCGGGATGCCCCAGTCGAGCGTGCCGGTGGCGGCATCGGCGCCCGGACAGGTGATCGTCACCTTGACCGGGTCGAGCAGGCAGTAGCCCTCTGACATGCCGTCGAACCCGTGCCAGCCGGCGCCCGGCTCCAGCGTCCAGCATCGGGGCTCCGAGCACAGCAGGGCCGGGTCGGCGTCGGCGAACGGGACGGTGCCCCCGGTGCGCGGATCGGTGACGACGGGGGGCTGCCACACGCCGAAGAACCAGCCGGGCCGCGTGCCGTCGTCGCGGATGCGAGCGGCCAGGCGCGTCATCGCCTGCCGGAACCGGACGGCCTCGGTGATCGCTTCCCCGGTGAGGAACACTCCCGACGAGCCGTCCATCATCGCCGCTGCGACGTCGAGCGAGGCGATCATCGGGTAGAGCGGCGACGTGGAGGCGTGCATGAGGTAGGTCTCGTTGAGCGCGTCGTAGTCGACCGGCGCCCGCTCCGAGGAGCGGACGTGCAGCATCGCGGCCTGCGACAGCGCCGCAAGCAGTTTGTGCGTCGACTGGGTGGCGAACAGGGTGGGACGGCCGGGACCGGGCAGCGTGTGCTCGTCGACGGCCATGCCGTAGCGGCCGGCGTAGAGCGGGTTGAACCGGGCGTAGGCGAACCATGCCTCGTCGAAGTGCAGGCGAGGCACGCCGGCGCCCAGCAACTCGCCGACCTGCACCGCGTCGTAGCACACACCGTCGTACGTCGAGTTGGTGATCACCGCGTAGGTCGGGTCGCCGGAGGCGAGGGGATGGGCGGCCACCTGGGCCCTGATCGCGGCCGCGGCCAGCGCGGCGGGCGGGATCGGACCGGCCAGCCCCAGCCCGTTGCGCTCGGGCACGAGGTAGACCGGGCGGGCGCCGCTGATGGCGAGCGCGTGCTGGACCGACTTGTGGCAGTTGCGGTCCACGAGGACGGTGTCGTCGCGGGCGATGGCGTGGTGTCCGACGATGCGGTTGGCCGTGGAGTTGCCGTTGACCACGAAGAACGTGCGGTCGGCCCCGAAGACGCGGGCGGCGTTGCGCTCGGCTTCGCCGATCGGGCCGGTGTGGTCGAGGGGCGAGCCCAGTTCGGTGACCGAGATGGACAGGTCGGTGCGCAGCAGCCGTTCGCCGTAGAAGTCGAAGAATGCCCGGCCCACCGGCGATTTGAGGAACGCCACGCCCCCGGCGTGCGCCGGGGTGTGCCAGGAGTAGTGATGATGGTCCTGCAGACGGCGGAGCGCACCGAAGAAGGGCGGGAGGATCTTCTCGGCGTACTGGTCAGCGGCGTGGGAGATGCGCCCCGCGATGAACTGCGGGGTGTCCTCCAGAGGGTAGACGTAGCCGTGGATGACCTCGTAGACCCACAGCGGAAGCTCCTGCTCCTGCGCCATCAGGAAGACGGGCAACCCGCGGAACCGTTTGGCGACCGCGCCCAGCAAATGTTCCGCGCCGGGCGCGTCCCACGAGGCCAGCACCGCCGTGAGCGACGCGTCCGATCCGATCACCGCCAGGGCGTCGTGGTCGCGGTGGGTCCAGCGTACGTGGAGCCCGAGCTCGTCCATGGCGGCGCAGACGCGGCGGAGTTGCTCGGCGAGCGCCGAGTCGGCATCGGGACGTTCGGTGACGGCGACCAGAACCGTTCGCTCCATGCGGCACTCCAAGGTCGGGGGGAAGCCGGGGAAGGTCACACCGGTCACCCAAGATGGTAACGCAGAGGAGCTGAAAGACAACGATATGTAATGGCAGGGTCGGGGGCGGAGGGGGAGGAAGCGAGGAGACGGGCGGGAAGCCGATACCCTGGGAAGGCCATGAATCTGGTCAATCTCGAGTCGGTCTCCCACGCCTACGGCCCCAAGCCGCTCCTCACCGACGTCTCGCTCGGTGTCGAGGCCGGCGATCGCATCGGTGTCGTCGGCCGCAACGGTGGCGGCAAGACGACGCTGCTGTCCGTGCTGGCGGGCACCGTACGCCCTGATAGCGGCCGCGTCACCCACAACCGCGGCCTTCGCGTGGGTCTCCTGTCGCAGCAGGACACCCTCGACCCGGCGAGCACCGTGCGCGAGACGGTCCTCGGCGGGCTGGCGGAGCACGAGTGGGCGGGCGACCAGCGCGTACGCGAGATCCTCACCAACCTGATCGGCGACCTCGACCTCGACTCAAGGACGGGCGACCTCTCGGGCGGCGAGCGCAGGCGTACGGCGCTGGCCAAGCTGCTCATCGACGACCATGACCTGATCATGCTCGACGAGCCCACCAACCACCTCGACATCGAGGCGATCGCGTGGCTGGCCGGGCACCTGGCCGACCGCAAGAGCGCGCTGGTGGTCGTGACGCACGACCGGTGGTTCCTCGACGCGGTCTCGACCCGTACGTGGGAGGTCGTGGACGGCCGGGTCGAGCGCTACGAGGGCGGATACGCGGCGTACGTCCTGGCGAAGGCCGAGCGGGCCCGCATCGCCCAGGCCGCCGAGGAGCGCAGGCAGAACCTCATGCGCAAGGAGATCGCCTGGCTGCGGCGCGGCCCGCCCGCCCGTACGTCCAAGCCGAAGTTCCGCATCGACGCCGCCCAGGCGCTGATCGCGAACGAGCCGCCGCCGCGCGAGACCGTCGAGCTGATGCGCTTCGCGGCGGCCCGGCTCGGCAAGACCGTCTACGACCTCGAAGACGTCACCCTCCACGCCGGCGGCCCCGGTGCGGGTCCGCTCGTGCTCGACCACCTCACGTGGCAGTTCGGCCCGGGTGACCGGATCGGGCTGATCGGGGTGAACGGGTCGGGCAAGTCGTCGGTGCTGCGCCTGCTCGCCGACACGATCAAGCCCGACTCGGGGCGGGTGGTCAGGGGCAGGACCGTACGCCTCGCGCACTTGTCACAGGAGCTGGCCGAGGTCGACCCGGCGCGGCGCGTGCTGGAGTCGGTGGAGGAGATCCGCAAATACCTCCAGGTCGGCAAGCGCGAGTGGACCGCGTCCCAGCTGCTCGAACGCCTCGGCTTCCGTGGCGAGGCGCAGTGGAAGGTGGTCGGCGACCTGTCCGGCGGCGAGCGGCGGCGGCTGCAGCTGCTGCGGCTGCTGATGGACGACCCCAACGTCCTGCTGCTCGACGAGCCCACCAACGACCTCGACATCGAGACCCTGAACGAGCTCGAAGACCTGCTGGACGCCTGGCCCGGCACGCTGATCCTGGTCAGCCACGACCGCTATTTCCTGGAGCGGGTCACCGACAAGTGCGTGGCGCTGCTGGGCGACGGCAAGCTGTCGCTGCTGCCGGGCGGGGTGGACGAATACCTCGAACGCCGCGCCGCCGGCACGGCCGTGACCGCCCGCCTCGGCATGGGCGCCCTTACGGCGGCCCCCGAGCCGGCCGCTCCGCAGCCGAGTGCCCCGAGTGCGCCGAGCGGGCTGTCGGCCAAGGAGGAACGCGAACTCCGCAAGGAGCTCAACCGCCTCGAACGACAGCTCGACAAGCTCAGCGACCAGGAGTCCCGGCTGCACGCCGCCATGGCGGAAGCGGCCAGCGACTACGCCAAGCTGGGCTCGCTCGACGCCGAACTCCGCGAGGTCGCAGCCCAGAAGGAAGCCGTGGAGGCGGAATGGCTCGAAGCAGCCGACCGCCTGGGCGACTGAACTCCACGAAGAAACGCCGGCCCCCGCCCGCCGTTCAAGCCAGCGAGCTCAAGCCGTCCCTCCCGCGCCGATGACGCGCAGGCGGTCGGTGGCCGCTGCGGCGTGCCTGCGCATCCGCTCGGCCTCGGCCGCCAACCTCGTCGCGCCGTCGCCGGCCAGCCGGTGAGAGCGGCGTACCCGGCCGCCGACGATCTCCTCCCGGTCCTCCTCGATCAGGCCCTCTGCCTGGAGCCGGTCCGAGGGGCTGGGCGCGCGAAGGGTCAGAGGGGGGAGTCGAAGGGGGTGAGGAGGGTGCGGAGGAGGGCGGCGAGGGTGCGCTGGTCGGAGGGGCCGAGTCCTGAGAGGAGTTCCCGTTCACGCCGCAACAGGTCGGAGAACGCGGCGTCCACCCGCGCCAGCCCCGTCTCCGTCAGCGAGACGAGCACGCCGCGCCGGTCCTCGGGATCGGGGCGGCGGCGTACGAGACCGGCCTGCGCGAGGCGGTCGATGCGGTTGGTCATGGTGCCCGACGTCACCAACGTGGCCCGCAGCAGGGCGCCGGGGCTCAGCTCGTACGGCTTGCCGGCCCGCCGCAGCGCGGTCAGCACGTCGAACTCCCACGGCTCCAGATCGTGCTCGGCGAACGCGGCCCGCCTGGCACGGTCGAGATGCTTGGCCAGCCGTGACACCCTTGAGAGCACCTGGAGCGGCTCGACGTCGAGGTCGGGGCGCTCCGTCCGCCACGCCGCGACGAGGCGATCGACCTCGTCTCTAGCATCCTCCGTCATGACACACAAGTGTACTGTCTTGACATCGAGATATATCTCTCGATATCAATTATCTTCATGTCAAGAGATATCTGGGACCCTGTGACATACGCGGTCTACGCGGACGAGCGGTCGCGGCCGTTCATCGAGCTGATCTCCAGAGTGGGGGCGGTCGAGCCCGATTATGTCGTGGACGCGGGCTGCGGCAGCGGTGAACTCACCGTCGAGCTGGCCAGTCGCTGGCCCAATGCGACGATCGAGGGCTTCGACTCCTCACCTGCGATGATCGGCAAGGCCAGGAAGCTGGGGTCGGACGTCAGGTTCCAGGTCGCCGACGCCTCCACCTGGCGCCCCGACCGCCCCGTGGACGTGATCGTCTCCAACGCGTTGCTGCAGTGGGTGCCCGACCACCACGCGGTGCTCGAGCACTGGATGGAGGAGGTGGCCCCGGGCGGCTGGCTGGCCTTCCAGGTGCCGGGCAACTTCGACGCGCCCAGCCACGTCGCCATCCGCGAGCTGTGCGACTCGCGCGCCTGGTCCGACCGGCTCGGCGACTTCACGCGGGGCACGCCGGTGAGCGAGCCGCTGGAGTACGTCGACCTGCTCAACCAGGGCGGCTCGATGGTGGACGCCTGGGAGACGACGTACGTGCACGTGCTGCAGGGCGAGAACCCGGTGCTCGACTGGGTCTCCGGCACCGCCCTGCGCCCCATCCTGGACCGGCTCGACCAGGACGGGCAGCGGCGGTTCAAGCACGACCTGGGCAAACTGCTCGCCGAGGCGTACCCGGCGAGGAACTACGGGACGCCGTTCCCGTTCCGGCGGATCTTCGTCGTGGTGCAGAAGTGACGAAGCGGCCGCACAGCCCGTGAAGTGGCATGATGGTGCTGGACCGGACTTTTGCGAGGTGCGGTGGGCATCGAGATCGAGGACAAGTTCGACGTCTCTCCGGACTACGAGCTCCCTGACCTCAGCGACGGCATCGAACGCGGGGCCGCCGAGCGCGCGCACGTCGGCTTCCCCAAGGTGTGGAAGACCTGCAAGGCGGTCGCGAAGGTGCTGTGACCGTCAGCTCGCGTGCTGCTCGACGGCGACGACCCGCTCGCCGGCCCGGTGCAGCACAGCGAGGCCGCCCTTGGGCAGCCGTACGTCCTGCCCGGCCAGCGCCTGGACGAGACCGGGCAGCACCTTCCCGTGACTGCACACGACGGCGTGCGGGGGCAGCGCGGCCACCAGCTCAGGAGTCCTGCGCGGGTCCTGGCCCTCCTCACTGAGCAGCGGTTCGACCTCGATCGCGGCTCCGCGGACCCGCGCGTACGGCTCCAGCGTCTGCACGCAGCGAGCACTGGGCGAGCTGACGAGACGACCGGGCCGGTAGGCGGGCAGCACGGTGGCGAGGACCGCGGCCTGGGCGGTCCCGCGCTCGTCGAGCGGGCGGGCCTCGTCGTCACCGTCCCACTCGTCGCGCGAGCCCGCGGAGCCGTGCCGGACGAGCACGAGCGGCACGGTGTCGAGCGGCGCGTCATCGAGGGAGCGCAGCAGCGCGACGTCCCACGTGTACGACAGCAGCCGCTCCGCCTCCTCCACCGGCACCCAGCGCAGCTCATCGACCTCGTCATCAGGGATCGACCCGGCGTCGTCGGCCACCCGCCCCACCCAGTAGTCGACCCGCTTGAGCCGCCCGGAGCTGCGGTAGTGGACGGGCGGCAGCGGCCTGCCGAGCACGACGGTCAGCCCCGTCTCCTCACGCACCTCGCGCAGGGCGGCGGCGACGACGTGCTCGCCAGGGTGGAGCTTGCCCTTGGGGAACGTCCAGTCCGCGTAGCGCGGCCGGTGCACGACGGCCACCTCGGACGCGCCGCGCAGGATCACCGCGCCAGCCGCCCTGATGAGGCCGTCAGTCGTCAACGGTCCTCCAGCGGTGCGTGCCGATGAGGTGACTCTGCAGGTCCTCGCCGGGGTGGTGGGTCCAGGTGCCGTCGGAGTTGAGCCACCAGGTGCTGGTCTCCTCGTCCATGGCGCGGTCCATCAGCTCCATCAGGTACGCCTTGTGCTGCTGCGAGGTCACCTTGACCAGGGCCTCGACGCGGCGGTCGAGGTTGCGGCGCATGATGTCGGCGCTGCCGATCCACACCTCGGGGCGGCGGCCGAGCCCGAACTCGTAGACGCGGGAGTGCTCAAGGAAGCGCCCCAGGACCGAGCGGACCCTGATGTTCTCCGACAGGTCGGGGATGCCGGGTCGCAGGGCGCAGATGCCGCGTACCCAGATGTCCACCTGCACGCCGGCCCTGGAGGCCCGGTAGAGCGCGTCGATGATCGGCTCGTCCACCATCGAGTTCGTCTTGATGCGGATCCGCGCGGGCCGCCCGGCCCGCTGGTGGGCGATCTCCCGTTCGATCCTGGCCATCAGGCCGCTGCGCATGGAGTGGGGCGCGACCAGCAACCGCCGGTAGGCGGAGTGGTGGGAGTAGCCGGTCAGGTGGATGAACAGGTCGGTGACGTCCTCGCCGACCAGCGGGTCCGCGGTCAGCAGGCCGAAGTCCTCGTACTGACGGGCGGTCTTGGGGTTGTAGTTGCCGGTGCCGATGTGGCAGTAGCGGCGCAGCTCGCCCGATGCCTCCTGGCGGACGACGAGGGCCAGCTTGCAGTGGGTCTTCAGGCCGACCACGCCGTAGACGACGTGGCAGCCGGCGCGTTCGAGCTTGCGCGCCCAGGAGATGTTGGCGTGCTCGTCGAAGCGGGCCTTGATCTCGACGACCACCACGACCTGCTTGCCGGCCTCCGCGGCGTCGATGAGGGCGTTGACGATGGGAGAGTCGCCGCTGGTGCGGTAGAGGGTCTGCTTGATCGCCAGCACCCTGGGGTCCTCGGCGGCGACCTCGATGAAGCGCTGCACGCTGGTGGCGAAGGAGTCGTACGGGTGGTGCAGCAGCACGTCGCGCTCGCGCAGGATCGCGAAGATGTCGTCCTCTGCGTTGATCACCTCGGCCGGCACGAACGGCCGGTAGCACAGCTCGCCCCGTTCGAGGTCGGCGATGGCGTGCAGGCCCGACAGGTCGAGCGGTCCCGGCAGCCGGTAGACCTCGTGCGGTGCCAGCTCCAGCTCCTCGATGAGCGGCGCCAGCACCTCGGGCGTGATGCTGTCCTCGACCTCCAGCCGCACGGGCGGCCCGAAGCGCCGCTTGAGCAGCTCCTTCTCCAGGGCCTGCATGAGGTTCTCGGTGACGTCCTCGTCCACGTCGAGGTCCTCGTTCCTGGTGACGCGGAAGACGTGGTGCTGGAGGATCTCCATGCCTTTGAAGAGCTGTCCGAGGTGCGCGGCGATGACATCTTCAAGGGGGACGAAACGGTCTTTGGACGCGGGGACGAACCTGGGCAGCTGCGACGGCACCTTGACCCGGGCGAACACCGTGTGGTTCGTCGCCGGATTGCGCACCAGGACGGCGAGGTTCAGGCTGAGCCCGGAGATGTAGGGGAACGGGTGCGCGGGGTCCACGGCCAGCGGCGTCAGCACCGGCCTGATGCGCTCCCTGAACAGCTTGCGCAGCTCCGTACGCTCCTCGCGCCCGAGATCCGCCCAGCGCACGACCTCGATGCCCTCGGCGGCGAGCTGAGGGCGGATCTGCCGGTGATAGGTCTCCGCGTGCCGCCTGGCCAGCCCGTCGGCCACCGCGGCGATCTTGATCAGCTCTTCCTGCGGCTTGAGCCCGCTCTTCGTCCGCAGCAGCAGGCCGGTCGCCATCCGCCGCTTCATCCCGGCCACCCGGACGCGGAAGAACTCGTCGAGGTTGCTCGCGAAGATCGCGAGGAAGCGGACGCGTTCGAGCAGCGGCAGCGAGGGGTCCTCGGCGAGTGCGAGCACCCGCTCGTTGAACTGGAGCCAGCTCTCCTCGCGATTGAGGAACCGCTCCTGCGGGAGGGGCAGGTCATGGGCAGACGGGAACGGTTCCGCGGACATATGGCGTATGTTGCCCCGTTCGGTTGAACAGCACGTTAACGTCGCCGCAACGGCTCACCCCCAAGGGTCAGCCCAGCTCAACACCATCGTCACCCGGGGTGCCCGCGCCGTTCAAGGCTCACTCCGGATGATCTACCTGCTCCAGCCGCGCCGCGCGCTCCGCCAGCCGCGCCTCCCGCTGGCGGATCTTCTCCTCCCGCTCGCGGGCCTTCTCCGCCTCCTTCAGCAGCCGCTCACGCTCCTTCAGCTCGCGTACGCGGGCCTTCTCGGCCTCCTTGAGCTCCCGCTGGCGGATCTTCTCCGCCTCCTTGAGCTCCTTCTCGCGGGCCTTCTCCAGCTCGCGCAGCTCCTTCTCGCTGGCCGCGCGCGGCTTGGCCGCCAGGGCGCGTCCCGAGACGGTGAGCGACGGGTCGGGGGCGAGCGCGGTAAGGCCGTTCCAGGCCAGGTTGACCAGGTGGGCCGCGACCTCCTCGCGACCCGGCTTGCGCACGTCGAGCCACCACTGCCCGGTCAGTGCCACCATGCCGACCAGCATCTGCGCGTACATGGGGGCCAGCTTGGGGTCGTAGCCCCTGGCCGCGAACTCGTCGGCCAGCACGTCCTCGACCTGACTCGCGATCTCGCTGATCAGGCTGGCGAACGTGCCGGTGCCCGACGCGGCGTGGGAGTCGCGGACCAGGATGCGGAAACCCTCGCTGCTCTCCTCGATGTAGTGGAGCAGGGCCAGCGCGGCCCGCTCCAGCTTCACCAGGGAGTGCGCGGCCGACAGCGCCTCGGTGATCATGCCGAGGAGCTTCTGCATCTCGCGGTCCACGACGACCGCGTAGACGCCTTCCTTGCCACCGAAATGCTCGTACACCACGGGCTTCGACACCTGTGCGGTAGCTGCGATCTCTTCGATGGAGGTCCCGTCGAACCCCTTCTCCGCGAAGAGGGTGCGGCTGATGCGGATCAGCTGCTCTCTTCGCTCGCTACCGGACATGCGCCTGCGAGATCGGGGTTCGGTCACGGTTCCCATAATGACGGCCACGGCTGTGCCGCCGCTCATCGGCTGATCGTCAGGCAATGCGCTTCGCCGCCAGACGCTCAGGCGTCGGCCAGCGGACGTCGTACACCCAGCCCAGCTTCTCGAAGATGCGGATGAGGCCGGCGCTCAGGTCGATCTGGCCCTTGAGCGCGCCGTGGCGGGCGCAGGTCGGGTCGCTGTGGTGCAGGTTGTGCCAGGACTCGCCGAAGGAAGGGATGGCCAGCCACCACACGTTGCGCGACTTGTCGCGTACCTGGAAGTCCTCCTCGCCGAAGACGTGACAGATCGAGTTGATCGACCAGGTGACGTGGTGCAGCAGCCCGATGCGGACGAGCGAGCCCCAGAACAGCGCGGTCAGTCCGCCCTGCCAGGACCAGGTGAACAGCATGCCCAGCACGCCGGGCAGCAGGATCGAGGTGAGCGCGAGGGGGCCGAACCACTTGTGCAGCCTGATGACGTCCTGGTCCTTGCACAGGTCGGGGGCGTACTTCTCCCTGTTGGTCCGCTCGCTCTCGAACAGCCAGCCCATGTGGGCGTAGAGCAGGCCCTTGGCCATGTTCTTGAAGCCGGGGCCGAAGCGCCACGGCGAGTGCGGGTCGCCTTCCTTGTCGGAGAACTTGTGGTGCTTGCGGTGGGTGGCCACCCAGTCGAGCACCGACATCTCCAGCGACAGGCTGCCCGCGATGCCCATCGCGATCTTCAGCGGTCGCTTGGCCTTGAAGGAGCCGTGCGTGAAGTAGCGGTGCAGGCCGACGGTGACGCCGAGGCCGGAGACCACGTAGAAGACGAAGGCGATGGCGATGTCCGTCCAGCCGAGCCCCCATCCCCATGCGAACGGCACGGCCGCGGCGATCGCGACGAGAGGCAGGCCGACCACCAGGCCGAAGGTGACGAGTTCCGACTTTGACTTGGGCTCTGGTTCGAACTCCGGCTTGGGGGCAGGGGTGGAGCGCTCGGCGACAACGGTCATTGGCTACCTCCAACGACATGTATGAGATTGAATGTCCGGGCTACGCAACCGTAACCTACGCCAGCGTAGGTTCGGAAGAGCTAAGCCCGTAATGTCGAGAACGTGAAGCGGAGCCGCACGAGTCGCGGAGGATCCGTGTCTTGCGCCCCTCCCGTGGCTCTGTTATGGGGCGGACGAGAGGGGAATACGGGCGCGCGGCGGCGCGCGGGGTCGGTATCGTAGGGGAGTGCCGGACATCACGTGTCCGATCTGTCCCGGATCGTCTAATCGGCAGGACAAGTGGTTTTGGTCCACTTTGTAGGGGTTCGAGTCCTCTTCCGGGAGCCTTGAGGTGCTCCCCCCGGAGAGAAGTTCGGGGGGACGCCAGGTATCCTCACGGTGTCGGGGGGGTAGCTGCACAATGTGCAGCGGTGCGGTTGACGTACCGAACGCCCTGATCCGTCCAGTCACAGGGAGCCGCAGTCCGTGAGTGTGCCGCGCCCGGCAGCCGTCATCGTCCTCGCCGCCGGCGAGGGCACCCGGATGAAGAGCCAGACCCCGAAAGTCCTGCATGAGCTGTGCGGCCGCGCGCTGGTCGACCACATGCTCGGCGCCGCCCGCGACCTCGGCCCCGAGCGGCTCATCGTGGTCATCGGCCACGCGCTCGAGCGGGTCGGCGGCCATCTGTCCGCCACCAGCCCCGACGCGCGCGCCGTCGTCCAGCGCGAGCAGCGCGGCACCGGCCACGCCGTACGCACGGTGCTCGAAGAGGTCGGCACGATCTCCGGCACCGTCCTCGTCACCTACGGCGACGTGCCCCTGCTGCGCACCGAGACCCTGGCGGGGCTGCTCGACCGGCACGCCGCGGAGGGCAACGCGGTCACCGTGCTGACCGCCGAGGTGCCCGACCCCACCGGCTACGGCCGGATCATCCGCGACGACGGCGGCGCCGTGCTGGAGATCGTCGAGGAGAAGGACGCCTCGCCGGAGCAGCGCGCGATCAAGGAGATGAACTCCGGCATCTACGCCTTCGACGGCCTGCTGCTGGCCGACGCCGTCAAGCGCGTCTCGACCGACAACGCACAGGGCGAGGAATATCTCACCGACGTCCTGTCCATCCTGCGCCGCGACGGCCACCGCGTGGGCGCGTGCGTCGCCGCCGACCACGTCGAGGTCGAGGGCGTCAACGACCGCGTGCAGCTCGCCGCCGCCCGAAAGATCCTCAACCGGCGCCTGCTCGACGCGCACATGCGCGCCGGCGTCACGATCATCGACCCCGACAGCACCTGGGTCGACGTCGGCGTCCGCATCGAGGCCGACGCCGTCGTCCACCCCGGCACCCAGCTCCACGGCGAGACCGTCATCGGCGCGGGCGCCGAGGTCGGGCCCGCCACCACGCTCACCTCCACCGTCGTCGGCGCGGGCGCGGTGGTGCGCAACGCCGTCTGCGACCACGCCGAGATCGGCCCGGAGGCCAACGTCGGCCCCTACGCCTACCTGCGCCCCGGCACCGTGCTCGGGCGCAAGTCCAAGGCGGGCACCTTCGTGGAGATGAAGAACACCAAGGTCGGCGAACGCTCCAAGGTGCCGCACCTGTCCTACGCGGGCGACGCCACCATCGGCGACGACGTCAACATCGGCGCCTCCACCGTCTTCGTCAACTACGACGGAGTGGAGAAGAACCACACCACAGTGGGCGACGGCGCATTCGTCGGCTGTGACACCATGCTCGTCGCTCCGGTGACGGTCCACGACGGCGCCTACACCGCCGCCGGCTCGACCATCGTCGACGACGTACCCCCCGGCGCCATCGGCGTTGCACGAGCGCGGCAGCGCAACATCGAGAAATGGGTCTTGCGCAGGCGCGCGGGCACGAAGTCGGCCGCGGCCGCCCAGCGGGCGCTGGCCGAGCGAGAGCAGGAGAACAGCAAGTGACCAGCATCAAGCAGCCCGGGGAGAAGAACCTCATGCTCTTCTCCGGGCGGGCACACCCGGAGCTGGCCGAGGAGGTCGCCGAGCATGTCGGCGTCTCCCTCACCCCCACCAAACTCATCGACTTCGCCAACGGCGAGATCTACGCCCGCTACCTGGAGTCCGTACGCGGATGTGACGCCTTCGTCATCCAGAGCCACACCGGGCCCATCAACAAGTGGATCATGGAACAGCTCATCATGGTCGACGCGCTCAAGCGGGCATCCGCCAAGCGCATCACCGTGGTCATGCCGTTCTTCGGCTACTCCAGGCAGGACAAGAAGGGCCGCGGCCGCGAGCCGATCACGGCCAGGCTGATGGCCGACCTGTTCAAGACCGCGGGCGCCGACCGGCTCATGTCGATCGACCTGCACACCTCGCAGATCCAGGGCTTCTTCGACGGCCCCGTCGACCACCTGTTCGCCATGCCGGTGCTGGAGAGCTACCTCAAGAACAAGCTCGACCTCGCCAACACCACCGTCGTCTCGCCCGACACCGGCCGCGTGCGCCTGTCGGAGCGCTGGGCCGACACCCTCGGCACGCCGCTGGCGTTCATCCACAAGCGGCGCGACCTCGACGTCGCCAACTCGGTCAAGGTCAACGAGGTCGTCGGCAAGGTGCGCGGGCGCACCTGCGTGCTCATCGACGACATGATCGACACCGCCGGCACCATCTGCAAGGCCGCCGACGCCCTCTACGAGCAGGGCGCCACCAACGTCATCGTGGCGGCCACCCACGCGGTCTTCTCCGACCCGGCCGTCGACCGGCTGAAGAACTCCCGCATCTCCGAGGTCATCGTCACCAACACGCTGCCCCTGTCGCAGGAGAGCCGCTTCGACAAGCTCACCGTGCTGTCCATCTCGCCGCTGATCGCGCGCGCCATCACCGAGATCTTCCAGGACGGCTCGGTCACGAGTCTGTTCGAGGGAGACAGCTGAGCCCCTTAGACTGAACAGGTTGCGCTCGTAACGCCTTCCGCTAGGGCGGGTGAGGGAGAGCGCGCGACCAGCCGTCCACACTCACATCCCTAGGAGATGTCGTGTCTGAAGTACGTATCGCCGCCGAAGAGCGCACCACCTTCGGCAAGGGCGCCGCTCGCAAGATCCGCCGCGCCGACAAGGTGCCCGCCGTTCTCTACGGGCACGGCATCGACCCCAAGCACCTCACCCTGCCCGGCCACGAGGTGCTGCTCGCGCTGCGCACCCCCAACGTGCTGATCCGCCTCCAGGGTGACGGCGTCGACGAGCTGGCGCTGCCCAAGGGCGTCCAGCGCGACCCGATCAAGGGCTTCGTCGAGCACGTCGACCTGCTCCTGGTCCGCCGCGGCGAGAAGGTCACGGTCGAGATCCCGGTCACCACGGCCGGCGACGTGCACTCCGACGGCCTGCTCGACCAGCAGCTCGTCTCCATCGCCGTGGAGGCCGAGGCCACCCACATCCCCACCGGCGTCGAGGTCGACGTCGAGGGCCTGGAGGTCGGCACCGTCGTCACCGCCGCGCAGCTGCGGCTCCCCCAGGGCAGCACGCTCGCCGCCGACCCCGAGGCCGTCGTGCTGCAGGTCATCAACAAGCCGGTCGAGGCCGTCGCCGAGGGCGAGGGCGAGGGCGAGGCCGCCGAGGGCGAGGCCGCGGAGGCTCCTGCCGCCGAGTAGCGACGGGTTCATTCGTGAACGGGGCGGCCGGACTCGAGCCGTCCCGTTGCGCTGTAAGGGGACTCTCATGGATCGCTGGCTGATCGCCGGACTGGGCAATCCGGGGCCCGAATACGCGGGCAACCGGCACAACGCGGGCTTCATGGTGCTCGACGAGCTGGCCGCCAGGGCGGGCGGGCGGTTCAAGGCGCACAAGAGCAGGGCCGAGGTGTGCGAGACGCGCGCCGCGGTGCTGGCCAAGCCCCTGACGTACATGAATCTCTCCGGCGGGCCCGTCAAGGCGCTCTGCGACTTCTACAAGATCGGCCCTGAGCGGCTGATCGTCGTGCACGACGAGCTCGACGTGCCCTATGGCGCGCTGCGCGCCAAGCTGGGCGGCGGCGACAACGGCCACAACGGCCTCAAGTCCATCACCAAGGTCCTCGGCACCCGCGACTACCTGCGGGTGCGCTTCGGCATCGGGCGTCCGCCCGGCCGCATGGACCCGGCCTCCTTCGTGCTCAGAGACTTCGCCACCATGGAGCGCAAGGACCTGCCGTTCCTGGTCGACCGGGCCGCCGACGTGGTCGAGTCGCTGATGACCCGCGGCCTCGAGGCCACCCAGAACGACTTCCACCGGGCTGATCTCCACATTTCCGGCCCTCCTCGCTGATCGTCTCATTGCTTCGTTCGCCGGTCCCGGGGGCGTAGCGCGGCTACGATCGGTCACTGTCCGTTCAGGAGTGGTCACCTGGAGGCACGCGTGCGCGGTGAGGGGCTCATGGCTGTGAGGACCGGCCATGGGGGCTGCTGGGGGAAGGCAGCACCGCGCACGCGCTCCTGGGTGCGTACATATCGGTTGTGGGCGGTGCTGGGCGATTTGTGCGGCGCCGGTGCAGGAGCCGGGGTCGCGTTCGCCGTCAGGTTCGGCGGGCCCACCCCCTACGTCCTTCCCTATCTTCTGGTCTCGCTCGTGCTGCCGGTCGTGTGGTGCGGTGCCGTGGCGCTCAACCGGGCGTACGAGCCGCGCATGCTCGGCGACGGCCCCGAGGAGTTCCGCCGGGTCGTCCAGGCCGGCGTGGCGCTGACCGCCGCCACCGCCATCGGCTCCTACGTCACCAAGACCGACGTCGCCCGCGGCTACGTCGTGCTGGCGCTGCCCCTGGTCACCCTGCTCACCCTCGCCGCACGCTACGCGCTGCGCCGCAACCTGCACCGGCGCAGGGCGGCCGGCGCGTGCATGCGCCGCGTGGTCGCCGTCGGCCACGCCGCCTCCGTCGCCGAGCTGGTCCGCCTCTTCCGCAGGGAGCGCCACCACGGCATGCAGGTCGTCGCCGCCTGCCTGCCCGGCGGGCACCACGGGCAGCGCGTCGCCGACGTGGCCGTGGCCGGCGACCTCAGCGACGTGCCGCTCGCGGTCGAGCAGCACGATGCCGACACCGTGGCCGTGCTGGCCTGCCCCGAGATGGACGGGCAGGCGCTGCGCCGGCTGGCCTGGCGGCTGGAGCGCACGCTCACCGAGCTGGTGGTGGCCCCGGCGCTGATGGACGTCGCGGGCCCGCGTACCATGATCAGGCCGGTCGCCGGGATGCCGTTGCTGCACGTCGAGCACCCCGAGCTGGCCGGTGCGCGGCAGCTGGTCAAGAACGTCTTCGACCGCCTGGTGGCGCTCGCGCTGCTGGTGCTGCTCGCGCCGCTGCTGGCCGGGCTGGCGGTGGCCGTCCGCGTGACGAGCCCGGGCCCGGCGCTGTTCCGGCAGACCCGGGTGGGCAGAGACGGGAGGCTGTTCACGATCGTGAAGTTCCGTACGATGCGGCGCGGTTCCGAGCAGCAGAAGGTCACCCTCGTCAGCGACCGCGACGGCGTGCTGTTCAAGCTCAGGAACGACCCGCGGGTCACGCCGCTGGGCGCGTTCATGCGCCGCCACTCACTCGACGAGCTGCCTCAGCTCATCAACGTCGTGTTCGGACACATGTCGCTCGTCGGCCCACGGCCGCCGCTTCCTGAAGAGGTGGCGCGCTACGGTGACGACGTGCGCAGACGACTCCTCGTACGCCCTGGGCTGACCGGGCTGTGGCAGGTCAGTGGCAGATCTGACCTATCGTGGGAGGAATCTGTCCGTCTCGACCTGCGCTATGTGGAGAATTGGTCCCTCATGTTGGACCTCCAGATCCTGTGGAAGACTTGGTCGGCCGTCGCCCGCGGGCAAGGAGCATATTGATGACGATTCGCGACGACCACGCCCTCGCCGCAGACCTGGCGACCGAGGCAGGAGAGCGGCTGCTGCGGGTGCGCGAGCGGGTGGGCTACTCCGACCCCGGCGCGCTGCGCGCCGAGGGCGACAGGTCCTCCCACCTCCATCTCATGGAGTGCCTGGCCCGGCTGCGGCCGTCCGACAGTGTGCTGTCGGAGGAGGCCACCCGCGAGGAGCGGCTCGACCCGCGCAGGCTGAGCGCCGACCGGGTGTGGATCGTCGATCCGCTCGACGGCACCCGCGAGTTCTCCGAGCAGACCCCCGAAGGCGAGGGGCGCGCCGACTGGGCGGTGCACGTGGCGCTGTGGGAGCGCGGGCGGCTCACCGCCGGCGCCGTGGCACTGCCCTCCCAGGGCCGCACGCTGACGACCGCCGACCCGCCGAAGCTGCCCACCTACGACAAGGGCCGCTTCCGCATCGCGGTGAGTCGCAGCAGGCCGCCCGAGTTCGTCCAGAAGCTGGCCTACCTCGTCGGCGCCGACCTGGTGCCGATCGGCTCGGCCGGGGCCAAGATCTCCGCGGTGCTGACCGGCGAGGTCGAGGCGTACGTCCACGCCGGCGGCCAATACGAGTGGGACTCCGCCGCGCCGGTCGCCGTCGCGCTGGCCGCGGGGGCCCACGCCAGCCGCATCGACGGCTCCGAGCTGACCTACAACCAAGCCGACCCGTCCCTACCGGATATCCTGGTTTCCCTACCAGAGCTGGCGACATCCCTGCTCGCCGGCATCCGCGACCTGCACCGCTGACCCGCCGGAGGAAGCTTCCATGCTGCAGCGCGACTACACGACGTCGCAGCTCGACGTGCTCGAGGCCGAGGCCATCCACATCATGCGCGAGGTGGCCGCCGAGTTCGAGCGTCCGTGTCTGCTCTTCTCCGGGGGTAAGGACTCGATCGTCATGCTCCGCATCGCGGAGAAGGCGTTCTGGCCCGCGCCGATCCCGTTCCCGCTCATGCACGTCGACACCGGGCACAACTTCGACGAGGTCATCGAGTTCCGCGACCGGCGCTCGGCCGAGCTGGGCGCCCGGCTGATCGTCGCCAGGGTCCAGGACTCCATCGACCAGGGCCGCGTCGTCGAGGACACCGGCCGGCGCGCCTCGCGCAACCGGCTGCAGACCACGACGCTGCTCGACGCGATCGAGGAGCACGAGTTCGACGCGGTCTTCGGCGGCGCCAGGCGCGACGAGGAGAAGGCGCGGGCCAAGGAGCGGGTGTTCTCCTTCCGCGACGACTTCGGCCAGTGGGACCCGAAGAACCAGCGGCCCGAGCTGTGGAACCTCTACAACTCCCGCATCCGCAAGGGCGAGCACATCCGGGTCTTCCCGCTGTCCAACTGGACCGAGCTCGACATCTGGGACTACATCAGGCGGGAGGGCATCGAGATCCCGTCCATCTACTTCGCCCACACCCGCAAGGTGTTCGAGCGCGACGGCATGCTGCTGCCCGACTCCGAGGTGGTGCAGCGCGGCGAGGACGAGCCGCTGTTCGAGGCGGTGGTGCGCTACCGCACCGTGGGCGACATGACCTGCACGGGCGCCGTGCAGTCCGAGGCCACGACGGTCGAGGCGATCATCGAGGAGATCGCGGCCACCAGGATCACCGAGCGGGGGGCCACCAGGGCCGACGACCGTTCGTCCGAGGCCGCCATGGAGGACCGCAAGCGAGAGGGCTACTTCTGATGGACATTCTGCGCTTTGCCACCGCAGGAAGCGTCGATGACGGCAAGTCCACCCTCATCGGGCGTCTGCTGTACGACTCCAAGGCGATCTTCGAGGACCAGCTCGAGGCGGTCGAGCGGACCTCGCGCGACCGGGGCACCGAATACACCGATCTGTCGCTGCTGACCGACGGCCTGCGGGCCGAGCGGGAGCAGGGCATCACGATCGACGTGGCGTACCGGTATTTCGCGACCCCGCGCAGGAAGTTCATCATCGCCGACACGCCGGGGCACATCCAATACACCCGCAACATGGTGACCGGCGCCTCCACCGCCGACCTCGCCATCATCCTCATCGACGCGCGCAAGGGCGTGCTGGAGCAGTCGCGGCGGCACGCGTTCCTGACCTCGCTGCTGCGGGTGCCGCACCTCGTGCTCGCGGTCAACAAGATGGACCTCGTCGACTACTCCCAGGAGCGCTTCGAGGAGATCCGCGAAGAGTTCACCGCGTTCGCCTCCAAGCTCAACGTCACCGACCTGACATTCATCCCGATCTCGGCGCTCAACGGCGACAACGTCGTGTCGCGGTCGGAGAGCATGCCCTGGTATCTCGGCACGTCGCTGCTGCACCACCTGGAGAACGTGCACATCGCCTCCGACCGTAACCTGACCGACGTGCGCTTCCCCGTGCAATACGTCATCAGGCCGCAGCGGGCCACCGACCCCGCCTTCCACGACTACCGCGGCTACGCGGGCCAGGTGGCGGGCGGCGTGCTCAAGCCGGGCGACGAGGTCGTGCACCTGCCGTCGGGCCTGACCACCCGCATCGCCTCGATCGACACCTTCGACGGGCCGGTCGAGGAGGCGTTCCCGCCCATGTCGGTGACGCTGCGCTTCGAGGACGACCTCGACATCTCGCGCGGCGACATGATCGCCAGGCCCAACAACCAGCCGCAGTCGGCGCAGGAGCTGGAGGCGATGGTCTGCTGGATGGCCGACGGGGTGAAGCTGACGCCGCGCTCCAAACTGACCATCAAGCACACCACCAGGACCGCCAGGGCGCTCGTACGCGACCTGCACTACCGGCTCGACGTCAACACGCTGCACCGCGACGAGGAGGCGACCGCGCTCGCGCTCAACGAGATCGGCCGCGTCTCGCTGCGGGTCACCCAGCCGCTGTTCGTCGACGACTACGCGCGCAACCGGCTGACCGGCGGGTTCATCCTGGTCGACGAGGCCACCAACAGCACCGTCGGCGCCGGCATGATCATCGATTCGGCCAGGTAGATCTTTTTGGGTTCCTTGACCTGACGATTACCGTCCGTTGTAGGGTCGTCGCGTTCGGTGTCCATCGACGCGAAAGCCCTCTCTTCCGTGACAGATCGCGCTACTCCCAGGGTCGTCTACCTGGGCGGCCTCGGCCGCAGCGGCACCACCCTGCTGGAGCGGCTCCTCGGTGAGCTGCCCGGGGTGGTGGCGCTCGGCGAAGTGGTGCATCTGTGGGAGCGCGGGGTGCTCGCCGGTGAGCCGTGCGGGTGCGGCGCCGCCTTCCCCGCCTGCCCCTTCTGGCGGCGGGTGGGGGAGCGGGCCTTCGGCGGGTGGACCCGTCCGCTCGCCGAGCGCGTGCTGGCCCTGCGCGGGCGCATCGACCGCACCCGCAGGATCCCCCGCATCGGCCATCCCGACCTGGCCGAGTACACCCGGTCTTACCTGCGGCTCTACTCCGCCGCCGGCGCTCCCGTCGTCATCGACTCCAGCAAGCACGCCTCACTGGCCTGCTGCCTCGTCGCCGGCGGGGCCGACGTCCACGTCGTGCACGTCGTACGCGACCCGCGGGCCGTCGCACACTCCTGGAGCAGGACCGTGCACCGGCCCGAGGACGGGCGGCCGATGACCCGATGGAGCCCCGCCCGCACCGCCGTGCACTGGTCGGCACAGAACGCCGCGCTCGAACTGCTCGCCCGGCGCGGAGCGCGCGTCACCAGGATCCGGTACGAAGACCTGCTCGCCGACCCCGGCCCCGCCCTGGCGTCGCTGACCGGGCGGCTCGGCCTGCCCGAGCCCGGCTTCCTCGACGGCCGCACCGCCTGGCTCACCGCCTCCCACACGGCCTCGGGCAACCCCATGCGGTTCCGGGTCGGGCAGGTCGAGCTGCGCCGCGACGACTCCTGGCACTCCGCCCTGCCCGGCCGCGACCGCCGCCTGGTCAACGCGCTCACCTGGCCCCTCCGCGCCCGCTACGGCTACGGCAGCGTGGCCGCATGACCCGCCTCCCGTCGGTCGGCGTCATCATTCCCACCCGCGGCGACCGCCCCACCGAGCTGCGCGAGGCCGTGGAGGCGGTGCTGGCCCAGCAGTACACCGGCCCCCTCGACGTCGTGGTGGTCACCGACGGCGACGCGACGCTCCCGCTTCAGGCGGGGCGGTCGTTGCGGGGGTTGCCGTCACGGGTGCTGGGGAATCTGCGGACGCCGGGGCTGCCCGGGGCGCGGAACACCGGGATCGATGCCTGTGAGACCGAGCTGGTCGCGTTCTGCGACGACGATGACGTGTGGCGGCCGGGCAAGCTCGCGGCGCAGGTGGAGGCGCTGACGCGGGCCGGGGGTGAGTTCGCGAGCTGCGGGATAGAGGTGGAGCACGGGCGGCGGCGGGTAGCCAGGCTGGCCGGCACCGACACGGTGACCGCGGCCGACCTCACCCGGTCGCGCATGATGATGGTGCACTCGTCGACGTTCCTCTTCCGGCGCGGCGCGCTGCGTCCCGACGAGAGCGCGCCCGCCGGACAGAACGAGGACTGGGATCTGGCCCTGCGCGCCGCCAAGCGGCGGTCGCTCGTCCACGTCGACCGGCCGCTTGTGCTGGTGCGCTGGGCGAGGTCCCACTACGCGGCCCGCTGGGCCGACCGGATTGCCGGGCTGGAGTGGATGCTCGCCCGGCATCCCGAACTGGCCGTGGACCCGTGCGGCGCGGCACGGGTCTACGGCCAGCTGGCCTTCAGCCACGCGGCGCTGGGGCAGCGGGGGGCGGCCCTGCGGTGGGCCGCCCGCACCGTCACCACCCGCCCGCTGGAGCCGCGCGGCGCGATCGCCGCCGCGGTGGCGGCCGGGCTAGTCCCCGCCTCCGCCGTGCTGGCGGCGCTGCACCGGCGAGGGCACGGCATTTGACCGCGCCGACCACGGCCGCACCACCCTCTCCGGCGACGCCGGGGCGGGTGCGGGTCGGCGGCGTCGAGGTGGACGCCGTACGCGAGGAGGAGGTCCTCCAGCGGGTGGGGACGGCGCTGGAGGCAGGCCGGGGCGGGCGCATCGTCACCCCGAACGTGGACATCTGCCGCGCCGCCGCCGCCGACCCCGCACTGCGAACCCTCATCGGGTCGGCCGATCTGGTCGTCGCCGACGGCATGCCGCTGGTGTGGGCGGCCAGGCTGCTCGGCACGCCGCTGCCCCAGCGCGTCACCGGGGCCGACCTCATCTGGTCGCTCAGCGGGCTGGCCGCCGAGCGGGGCTGGCCGGTGTACCTGCTGGGCGGCGGCTCGCCCGGGGTGGTGCACCGGGCGGCGGACCGCCTCGCCGACGCCTGCCCCGGCCTGCGGGTGAGCGGGGCGCACGCGCCGCCGTATGGGTTCGACGGCACGCCCGGCGGGGTGGCGAGAGTCCTGGGGAAGGTGGTGGCGGCGGCGCCGCGGCTGGTGTTCGTCGGGCTCGGGTTCCCCCGCCAGGACCTCCTCATCACCGAGTTACGGCGGGAACTGCCCGAGGCGTGGTACGTCGGCTGCGGCGCGGCCATCGCGTTCGCCGCCGGCACCGTGGCCAGGGCGCCGGGCTGGCTGCGGCAGGCGGGGCTGGAGTGGGCGTACCGGCTGGTGAGCGAGCCGGGACGGCTGGCGCGCCGCTACCTCGTGGACGACCTGCCGTTCGCGGCCCGCCTGCTCACTGAGTGCCTGGCGAAGAGGCTGACCCACCGCCTCACCGGGTGAGGGCGCGGATGCGCTCGACGTCTCCGGAGGAGAGGCCGCGGGCCGGGTTCGCCAGGGCGAGGCGTGGGTCCATGCGGCGGTAGGCCGTGCGCGACGGGCCCGACCAGGCGAACGCCGCCGCCCGCCCGTCGCCGGTGCAGGCCCGCGTGATGCGGCGCTCGGCGGCGGAGGACCAGCGCAATCCCGCGTACGCGTACAGCTCGCGGAAACCGGGCACCGGGTCGGCGGCGAGCGACTCGTACGACACGACCAGGATGCCCGGCGTGCGGCGCAGGATGCCCGTCGTGACCCGCCACAGCGCCGCCGCCGTGGCCACCCGGTCCGGCGAGCCGGCGAGCGCCCGCAGCTCCAGCACCTCGGGATGGTCGCGGACGAGCAGCGGCTGGGTGAGCAGCTCGTGCAGGGAGACGGACCAGCCGAGCCGCTGCCAGCTCGCCACGAACGACACCGGATCACGCACGAGAGCGATCACCCGGCACCCCAGCCGCCGCGCGAACCATCCCGCGCTCAGCACCGCGAACGGGTCGTCGAGCAGCGCCCGCCGCCGGGTGAGCCGCCCGAACGCGAACGCGGTGCCGTAGCGCACCAGGCGGGCCAGGTCGTAGGGGGAGTGGTTGGCGCGCAGCTCGGCCAGCCACCGGTAGCGCAGCGCCGCCGTGTCGCGGAAGGCGGGCAGCCAGGAGGCGGAGTTGGAGTCGCAGATGTACTGGAACCGGTGCGTCACCTGAGCGGCGAGCACGCCGGGACAGCGGCCCGGCGGGTGCTGGGGGTTGAGCGGCTCGTTGACGTAGATCAGCTCGCCGCCGGCGGCCAGCATCCGGCCGGTCCAGCTCGTGCCGCTGCGCGGCAGTCCGGTCACCAGCACGGTCATGCGGACCGCCGCAACAGCGACCCGCGCAGTGCGGGCAGGGTGTGCCGGCCGAACGGGTGCAGCCCGTAGCGGCGGTGCAGCTGCCACAGCGGCAGCAGGTTCTTCACCAGCATCCCGCCCGACCAGCCGGCGACCGCGCCGAGAGCCCCGTACGCCGGGATGAGCGCCAGGTCGAGCAGCACCGTGCAGGCGATGGCGGCCAGCAGGTTGAGCAGGCTGATGCCGGTGTGACCTGCGGCGGTGAGCACGACGTCCACCATGCCGCAGGCGGTCGCCACCATCATCGTGGCGGCCAGGACGAGCGCGATGGGGGCGGCGGCGCCGTACGCGGGGCCGAACACGCGCAGCAGCCACGGTGCGAGCCCCGCGTACGCGAGCCAGAGCGGCCAGGTGAGCACCACGAGCCACGCGGTGGCGGCCTGGTACAGCTCGCGCGCCCGCTCCCGCTCACCGTCGGCCAGCGCCCTGATGAGCCCCGCCTGTACGGCCTGCGCGAGCCCCTGGTTGGCGAGCTGCCCGACGACCTTGACCCGGGTCGCGGCGGTGTAGACGGCGGCAGGGGCGGGCCCGGCGAGCAGCGCCACGATCACGATGTCCACCCGCTGGAAGACGGCCTGGATGGCGCCCGCGAGCGAGCGCGGCGCGGTGTGCCGCCACAGGTCGCGCGCGGTCCCCGGCAGGTAAGGGGTCCACGTCACCCGCCTGCGCAGCCAGAGGGCCGCGACGACCAGCACCGGCACGTACGGCGCCGCCCACGCCGGCAGCAGCCACCAGCCACCGGCTCCGGCGAGCGCGGCGGCGGACACCAGCACGAGCTGACCCCCGGGCACGAGCAGCCCGTCGAGCAGCACGGTGGGCCGTACGGACCCGAACCCGCGCCCGGCGGCGAGCAGCACGTCGGCGGCCACGATCACGGGCAGCAGCCCGGCGGCGGGCCCGAGGCGCGGGAACAGCACGATGCCGGCCGCCACCGCCACGACCAGGCAGGGCAGCACGGCGGCCCTGATGTAGCCGGAGACGCCGCGATAGTCGTAGGACCTGGCGCGGGCGATGAAGTAGACGAGCCCGTTGCCGGCGTCGAGCTTGGCGATGCCGGCGGCCATCAGCGCCAGCGCGGTCGCGGTGAAGAACGCGCCGGCCTCGGCCGCCGGGTACGTCCTGGTCACCACCACCACGAGCACGACCTGCGCCACCGCGCCGAAGGCCGCGCCGGACAGCCCCGCGAGCCCCCTGCGGACGATCACCGCCGCCACGAGGGCTCACCGTCCAGCCAGCGGACGAGCCGCGCGTCGTAGGGCTCGAAGTGGTCGCGCAGCCTCGCCGCCAGCGCGCGGGGCACCGGGCGCGGCAGCGAGCGCCTGTTGTACCGCTCGAAGACGGGATAGCCGAGGTGCGGCAGGCCGAGGAACTCCAGCACCCGGTCGTAGGCGGTCTCCGGCTCGGCGAAGAAGCGGTGGCTGTCGAGCACGAGCATGCGGTCGCGGCCGAACAGCGGCTCAAGCCGGTCGAGCTGGTCGGCGTAGCGGCCCCTGGCCAGGTAGGCGTGGTGGCGGTGGGAGTGGTGCAGCGCGTGCGGCGAGGCGCGCAGCCGCTCCTCGGCGCCGGCCAGCCGGCCCTCTTCCAGCTCCAGCGCGTGCTCGAAGTGGGACTCCGTCTCGAAGCCCCTGGCCAGCTCGTGGGCGTGGGCGGAACAGGCGCGTTCGACGGGGTCGCGGACGAGCACGATCAGCTTGACGCCGGGCAGGTCGGCGGCGATGCGCTGACCGGCCAGGGGGTGGAACAGGTAGTAGGGGGAGGACTCGTACGCCTGGGGGCGGTGGCCGTACCGGTGGGTGAGCAGCGCGGCGCCCACCCGCAGCGGGAAGTGCCCCTGGTACCAGGGCATGCCGCGCCAGTAGGCCACGTCGAAGTAGTGGACCCCCTTGTGCAGCACGGGTTTGAGCAGCAGCGGATGCTGGGCCAGGGCCCGGTAGAGCGAGGTCGTGCCGCACCGCTGCGCGCCCGCGATCAGGAACGACGGCAGCACGCGGGCGCCCGAGGTGAACCGTCCGGTGACCCGCGACAGCGACAGGACCGAGCGCTTCATCGTCCTCATGTGAGCAGCTCCTCGTGATCGACGGCCGGGTTGAGCCACGACTGCGGCGGGCCGAGCGGCGTGTGGCCGTCGGCGGCGTGCCGGTCGGCCAGCGCGATGAGGTAACGCAGCGCCGTTTGCCTGGCCGTGGCCGCCGACAGGCCCAGGGGGGCGAGCAGGCGTGCGGACTGGGCGACACAGGCTCTGGCCGCGGCCGGCGGGCGCATGCCGCGCAGGGCCCGGTGGAAGAAGTGGTGCAGCAGGTCGAAGCCGAGTGGGACGCCGCTCTCGTAGCGCTCCCAGTCCCAGACCAGCAGCCGCCCGCCGGGGCCGGGGCACAGGTTCCAGGGGGCGAGGTCGCCGTGCCAGGCCGGGCGGTTCCCGCCGGTCGCGGCGATCTCCTTGACCGCTTCAAGCAGCAGCGGCGCGGGCACCCGGCCGCGGCGTACCGGCAGCGGCGACAGGGCGAGCACGGACAGCCCGCGCCAGTCGCCCTGGTGCAGCACCTCTGGCACGGTGATCGTGCGCAGGGGGAGCACGGCCAGTCTGCGCAGGGCCGCGGCCTCGGCGGCGACGAGCCGGCGGGCGCGGTCGGCATCGCCGATCTTGACGAACGCCAGCAGCCGGCCGTCCGCGCGGGCCTCCAGGACGGGCTTGCGGTTGGCCCGGCGCGCGGGGCGTACGTGGAGCACGGTCTCGACCGGGCGCCCGAACACCTCGCTCAGGTGGGCCGCGATCGACCCCTCGACCGGCACCTCCACCCGCGACCCGAGGTGCCACCAGCGGCGCGGCGCCAGCCTGCGCGGCACGGCGGGGTGCGGCAGCACCGTGTACGGGCGGGGCGAGCCCGGGCCCGGATACAGCAGGCGTATGGTCTCGGCGAGATACCCGAGCCGCACCGCGGCGTCGCTCATGACGTTCCCCCGGCCGGTTGCGCGTTCCGCCACAGAAGGGCGAAGGAGATGAGATAGAGGCTGAGCGGCGTGACGAGCCCGTCGTAGACGAACATGTAGAGCAGCACGAACCCCATCACGAGCACCCCGCCGAGCCCGATCGGGCTGCGGTCGCGCCAGTGGCGGCGGATCGCGCCGAGGAAGAACGCCACGTAGAGCGCGGCCCCCGTGAACCCCTGCGTGATGACGAGCAGCCAGAGCTGGCCGTCGCTGCCGAGCGGCGGGTGCCCGCAGGTGCGGCACCAGCCGGTCTTGCCGGTGGTGATCGAGCGGTGGTTGCCCGTGGCGTTGCGGGTGTTGCCGTAGCCGATCACGGGGGAGTGGGTGGCGGCGGCGAGGGTGGCGCTCACCGTGAAGGCCCTGATGTCGTTGGAGTGTGGCCGGTCGAGCCGCTGGGCGAACAGCGGCGCGAGCGGGCTGAGCAGGAACGCCAGCGACCCGGCCGTGACCACCGCGCACAGTGCCGCCCTGGTGCGCCCGCCCACCCGTACGATCAGGTAGAGCACGGCCAGCCCGAGCCCGATCCACAGCCCCCTGTTGAGCGAGTAGACGATCGGCACGGCCGCCAGCGCCACCACGACGGCCACGAAGACCTTGTGCCGCGCCCGCCCGTACACCCACCAGCCGACCACGAACCACACCAGCAGCACCGACGCGTTGCTGCCCCAGGCGTTGGCCCACTCGTACGGTGCCTCCGGCCTGGGCAGCGAGAACCCGAGCACCTTCTGGGTCTGCGCGGCGGTCGGGTGGATGAGGTTGCGCACGAACGGGTTCTCGGCGATCCACTCGGGCAGCAGCAGCTCGACCGGCGAGGTGAACTCGAAGCCGGGGTGGAGCAGGCCGAGCAGCCCGCCCGCGACGGTGGTGACGAACAGCACCCCCAGCATCCGGACCAGCCGGAGCTGCGGCAGCTCGCGCTCGGTGAGGTTGCCGAGGTAGAGCACCATGATGAGGACCGCGCAGTAGAGCGCGAGCCGCATGCCGTAGCCGATCAGCCGGCCCGCGCCGTACTCGCCATAGGTGCCGGGCGGCGACTCGCCCAGCATCAGGCCGCTGATCAGGTAGCCGGCGAGGAGCAGCAGCCACAGCCCGAACCCGCGCGGCACCTTGACCGGCCGCCGCCGCCACAGCAGCACCGCCATGGGCACGGCCAGCACCACGACCGACAGCCCGCCGAACCCGAGCGCCCACCAGAGCGGGTAACCGACCAGCAGCGCCGCGATGGGCCACGCGGGTCCGATCACGTCGGCCGGCCCGGCCGCCGCTGGTGCAGCGCGTGCAGCGCGCTCGTCTCGTCCTGCGGGCTCTGGGCGAGCCGCAGCTCGCCGGTCGCGACGAGCTTGCCGAGCGAGGCGGGCGGATGCGGCTCCAGCAGCGGCACGAACGAGGGGACGGCGTCGGTGGCGGTCACGACGCCGATGACCGGCACCTCGTGGCGGGCCAGCCGGCGCGTGGCCGCCGCCACGTCGTCCGAGGTGACCTGGCCGAGCCCCACGAGCAGCACGGCGGCGTCGGCCCTGGACAGGTCGCGGACGTCGGAACCGTCGAGCACGACCAGCGGCGCGCTCACGGCCAGCGGTTCGGCGAGCGAGGAGGCGTAGAGGTCGGCGGGCAGCGACCTGACCAGCAGCCGCTTGCCCGGGCAGGCGGCGACGAGCGCGCTCGCCAGGTCGTGCAGCACGCCGTGCTCGCGCGGTCCTGACAGGTCGCCGAGCACGGGCAGGCCGGTGAGCCTGTCGACGTCGGCGGGCGTGCGCAGACGGGTGTCGAGGCGGTCGCGGGCGTAGGCGGCGGCCGAGCCGGCCAGCAGGCCGAGCATGAGGCCGGTGCCGAGGAAGAGGGGCAGGCTGGGGGAGCTGGGCGCGGCGGGCGGCACGGGCCGGCTGATGATCGAGCCGGGGGTGACGGCGACCGTGCGCAGAGCGTCGTACCTGACGGCCAGGCCGGCCGCCTGGCGGTTGAGCACGCCCTGGCGCTGGACGGCGATCGCGTGCTCGGGGCTGCCCTTGGGCAGCGCGGCGACCTGTTTGATCACCCGGTCGATGCCGGCGTTGACCTGCTTGAGCTTGCTCAGCACCGCCTCCTGCTGCTTGGCCATGGCGGTCAGGGCGCTCTCGCGGCGGTCGGCGAGGTACGCCTCGGCGTACGCGGCCGATCGCGCCGCCGCCCCGTCAGGGTCGGCGGCGGTGACCGACAGCAGCAGCACCGAGGAGTTGGGCGGCACGGCCACCTCGACCGGCTCGACGGCGTCGACGCCGAGCGTTCGGGCGGCCCGCGCGGCGACCACCGCCGACTGGGCGACCTGGGCCTCGGTGTCGAGGTTGAGCGCCTCGCGCTGGCGGGCGGTCACCTGGTTGCCCGGCTCGCCGATGCCGAGCGGCTGGACGAGCACCTGCGTGGTGGCGGTGTAGGCGGCGGGGACGAGCCGCAGCAGTGCCAGCGCGGCCGTGCCGCCGACGACGACGCAGCCCACGAGGATCAGCCACCGCCTGCGCAGCAGCGAGAGGTGGGCGTCCAGGTCGGTGCCGGAGCTCATGGGGGATGGTCTCCTGAGTGTGTACGTTGCGTGGCCGCCTGGCGCCACCGCGTCACCGCCGAAGTGGTGCGCCCACTATAGGGCGGAAGGTGATCACCCCGGTTCAATACTTCAAGATTTTTCCTGGATAACCTGCCGAAGAAATGCCGCGAAAAGGCGATATTTCGGTATTTAAGGAGTGGGCCTTTACCCGCCACGAGCTGGGCAGACTCTCACACTGGCTGAAGTTCCAGGAATGACATGGCAAGGTTCAGGTGTCAGAGCCGGGAGTCGTTCGACGAAGGGGTTGGAAGACTTTGCAGCTACGGGGAATTTCACGACAAGCAACGTCCGGCGGCACTCTGGTGGCCTTGGCGGCGGCACTGGCCGCCTGCTCCACCGCCGCGGGCTCGCCCGTCCCGGCGCCGGTTCACGCCCCCGCGGCCAAGCAGGCGGCGGGCTCGCCCGCCTGCACGGCCACCTCCAAGCTGATCCCGTCCTGCGGCGCCTGGTGGGGCATGGCGCCCGAGGTGTTCACCGGGGTGCCGATCGAGCAGGCGCTGCACGGCGCCGAGCTGCGCATGGGCGCGGCGGCCGACGTGCTGCACGTCTATCACCGCGAGCGCGAGCTGTTCCCCACGCCCGCTGAGGTCAGGCTGGCGCGCGACCCCGCCAGGCCGCGGCTGCTCATGGTCAACTGGAAGCCGTCGTTCGACCACACCTGGGCGCAGATCGCCGCGGGCAGGCTCGACCGCAGGATCGACCGGCTGGCCGCCCACATCAGGCGCACGTTCCCCGAACGGTTCTTCCTCACCCTGCACCACGAGCCGGAGAACGACGTCGACGCCCGATCGGGCTCCGGCATGCAGGCCACCGACTACGCCGCCATGTTCCGCCACGTCGTGCTGCGGCTGCGGCAGCAGGGCGTGCGCAACGCGGTGGTGGTCATGACGTACATGGGGGCGCCCAACTGGGCGGCCAAGCCGTGGTTCGAGGACCTCTACCCGGGCGACGACGTGGTCGACTGGGTGGCGATGGACCCGTACGCCGACGACCGGGTGCAGGACTTCGACGGGCTGGTCAACAAGACCCGCAAGGAATATCCGGAATGGCCGGGGTTCTACCGGTGGATGCAGGCCCGCTTCCCCGGCAAGCCGGTCATGGTGGCGGAGTGGGGCGTGTTCGAGCGCTCGTACGACCGCTCGTTCAAGCGCACGTTCTACGAGACCGTGCTGCGCCAGATCAAGCGCTACCCGCAGATCAAGGCGCTGCTCTACTTCGACTCGCCGCAGGCGCCGCGCGGCGACACCAGCTTCGACTCCGACAGCAGCGCCGACAAGGCGTTCACCCGCCTGGCGCGCGACCCCTACTTCCGCTCGACGCCCGTGCCCCGGCCCTGACAGGGCTCAGCGCACCCAGCCGCCGCCCTTGACCGTGTCGAGCACGCGGGAGACGGCCGCGTCGATCGACAGGTGGGTGGTGTCGATCACCAGGTCGGCGTCGTCGGGCTCCTCGTAGGGGTCGGAGACGCCGGTGAACTCGGGGATCAGGCCGGCGCGGGCCTTGGCGTAGAGGCCCTTGCGGTCGCGCCGCTCACACTCCTCCAGCGGCGTGGCGACGTGGACGAGCAGGAAGTCGGCGCCCACCGACTCGACCATCTCCCGCACTTCGTCGCGGGTCGCCGCATAGGGGGCGATCGGCGCGCAGATGGCCAGGCCGCCGTGCCGGGCCGCCTCGGCGGCGACGAAGCCGATGCGGCGGATGTTGAGGTCGCGGTCGGTCTTGGAGAACGTCAGGCCCTTCGACAGCAGCTGGCGCACCACGTCGCCGTCGAGGTAGGTGACCGTGCGGCTGCCCAGCTCCAGCAGCGCGTCGCGCAGGCCGCGGGCGATCGTGGACTTGCCCGACCCCGACAGGCCGGTGAAGAAGACGACCAGGCCGCGGCGGTGGGGCGGGCCTGGGATGCGCACGGGGTCGGGGCCCGCGAGGTGCTCGGCGGCGCCATAAGAGGTGGCGACGTGTTCGCGCAGCTCCAGGTCGATCTCCGGCTCGTCGCGCGGCGCCAGCGGCACCGGGACGACCAGCGTGCCCGCGGGCAGCTGCTCCTTGGCGCGCAGCGCGGCGCGCACGACGGCGGGCCCGGCCTCGCCGTACGCGAGCGGCAGCAGCAGGATCACCGCGTCGAGCTCCTTGGCGGTGGCCGTCACCTCCGACAGGTCGTCGAGCGGCCCCCGCATCGTGACGGCCAGCGCGGGCCGCCCGCCGAGCTCGTCCTTGACCTGGGCGGGCGTGCGCCGCAGCCGGGCGAAGGGGCCGTGCTCGGGCGTGCCGAGCGCCTTGACCTGGCCCGAGGTCAGCCCGTCGGGCTCGTGGCCGGTCACGGTGAGCGCCGCCAGCGGCAGCCCCTCGGGGTCGAGCAGGGTGACCTCGTCGCCGGGGGACAGGTCGGCGTGGACGTGGAGGGTCACGGGCGCGGGCCACGGGGTGCCGTCGGCCAGCGTGCCGCGCTCGTGCACGGTGTGCAGGTCGTCGTGGCCCAGGAACCCCGTCAGAGGCTCGTACGCGCCCGACAACAGGAGCTCTAGGTCGGCCAGCTCGCGCGGGTCGGGGGTCCACTCCACGATCTGCATCCCAACTGTTCGAGTGTGCACGGTCGCTACCAGTGTGCCGCTCCCCGGCACCTGTCACGACCGTCAGATGAGGCGGGCGAAGTGGTGCTGAGGCTTTCTGATCACCATGGTGATCTCGTCGTGGGAGGCGGGGAAGCGGCCGCTGGTCAGCTTGGACACCAGCGCCACCGCGGCGCCGCCGGGCCGGCGGGCGCGCGCGGGCCCGCTGGTCGTGCGCTCTTCGTCGGTGATCATCAGGCCCCTGCTCAGGCAGAACGCGTGCAGGCCGTCGCTGGAGGCGAGCGGCTCGTACACGGCGGGCAGCGGCCCTGGCGTGCCGGGGCGGACGACGGCCCGCCACAGCAGCCGGCGCAGCCAGCCAGGCGTGATGCGGTCGAGCAGGCCGTAGGCCGAGCGGCGGTCGCGGACCCGCAGCAGCACCAGCCCGCCGGGCCGCAGCGACTGCAGCAGCCGGTCGAAGACCAGCTCCGCGTGGCGTACGCGCTCCAGCAGGAACGACAGCTGGATCACGTCGAAGCCGCGCGGCGGCAGCGGAACCGAGCGCAGGTCGCCGAGTGAGTAGGAGACCAGGTCGGCCCGCTCCTCCACCACCTTCCTGACCGCGGGCAGGTCCTCGTCGGCCCCCATGGCCCTGGTCTCGATGTGGTCGAGCACCAGCGGCTCGTCGTGGGCGCACCCGGCGACCAGGACGTCGAGCCGCCGGATCGGCTGCCCGGCGCAGTGCTCGCGGAGCCGCTGACCGAAGAGGTCGCCTCTCTGGGCGACCGATCGCACCTCAGACATGTCACCTACAGTAATCAACCGAGTGGAATCAGTTAGGCATTTCCCTGCTAGCGTCCTGGCCGTGGGTGAACAGGTGAGCGATCAGGTGTACGTGGGCAATGCCGGTGTGGACGCGGCCCTCGACCGAGGATGGCTGCTCGGTCACTTCAAACCCCCGGGTGACCCAAGACACAGCGAGGACGTCGAGATCAAGTGGGGGGTCCACGAGGCCGGCGAGGAGCGCGCCGCCTGGGTCGAGGGCGAGGTGCGCACCGCGCTGCTGGTGCTCATCAACGGCCGGTTCCGGGTCGAGCTGCCCGGCCGCAGCGTGCTGCTGGCCGAGCCGGGCGACTATGTGGTGTGGGGCAAGGGCGTCGGCCACTCGTGGCGGGCCGAGGCGCCGTCCACGGTCCTCACCGTACGCTGGCCCTCCGTGCCTGGTTACCGCGTCGGCTGAGCTTTCACGGCGAGTAGGCTTGTGACGAACCCCCGCGACCTGACCCGGCCGGGGGTAGTCGTGTTGCCGTCGTGGGGCTGTGGACGTATCTGATGAGTCTTTCCGGGCTACTTGACCTTGTTCGCGCCGACCCGAAGCTGACCGCCGCTCTCGAGGAGGGCGGCGATGTGGCGCTGATCGCGCCGTCCGCGCTGCGGCCCTTCGGGGTGGCCGCGCTGGCCGGGCACGACCAGCGCACGGTGCTCGCGGTGACCGCCACGGGGCGCGAGGCGGAAGATCTGGCGGCCGCGCTCACCAGCCTGGTCGAGCCCGCGTCGGTGGCGGTGTTCCCGGCGTGGGAGACGCTGCCGCACGAGCGGCTCTCGCCGCGCAGCGACACCGTGGGCCAGCGGCTCGCGGTCCTGCGCAGGCTGGCGCACCCGGTCAAGAGCGACGCCGCCGCCGGGCCGCTCAGCGTGGTCGTCGCACCGGTGCGCGCGCTGCTGCAGCCCATCGTGAAGGGGCTCGGCGACCTGGAGCCCATCAGGTTGCGGGCCGGCGACGAGGCCGACCTCGACGAGGTGGTGCGCAACCTGGTCGACAACGGCTACCACCGGGTCGACATGGTGGAGCGGCGCGGCGAGGTGGCCGTGCGCGGCGGGCTGCTCGACGTGTTCCCGCCCACCGAGGAGCATCCGCTGCGGCTGGAGTTCTGGGGCGACACGGTCGAGGAGATCCGCTGGTTCAAGGTGGCCGACCAGCGCTCGCTGGAGGCGGCCGAGGAGGGGCTGTTCGCGCCGCCGTGCCGTGAGCTGCTGCTCACCGACCAGGTGCGGGCCAGGGCGCGGGCGCTGGCCGAGGAACACCCGGCGCTGGCCGAGGTGCTCGACCAGCTCGCCGACGGCACCCCCGTCGAGGGCATGGAGGCGTTCGCGCCCGTCCTGGCGGGGGAGATGGACCTGCTGCTCGACCACCTGCCCGTCAGGTCCGCGGTGTTCGTGTGCGATCCCGAGCGGATCAGGGGGCGGGCGGAGGAGCTCGTACGCACCTCGCAGGAGTTCCTCGAAGCCTCCTGGATCAACGCGGCGGCCGGCGGCGAGGCCCCGATCGACCTCGGCGCGGCCGCGTTCCGCTCGCTGGAGGAGATCCGCGAGCACGCCGACGCGCTCGGCCAGCCGTGGTGGACGATGGCGCCGTTCGGCTCGGGCGTCGAGCTCGACGCCCACGACTCCGAGGCCTACCGCGGCGACACCGCCAAGGCACTGGCCGACATCAAGAGCTGGCTGGCCGACGACAAGGCCGTGGTGCTGCTCAGCGAGGGCCACGGCCCGGCCGAGCGCATGGTCGAGCTGCTCAAGGGCGTCGACGTCCCGGCCAGGCTGCGGCGCTACCTCGACAAGGCGCCGGAGCCGAAGGTCGTCCACGTCTCGACCGGCCTCATCGAGCACGGCTTCATCACCCCGGGGCTCGCCGTCCTCACCCACCTCGACCTGGTCGGCCAGAAGGCGTCCACCAAGGACATGCGGCGCCTGCCCTCCCGCCGCCGCAACATGGTCGACCCGCTCCAGCTCAAGGTCGGCGACCACGTCGTGCACGAACAGCACGGCGTCGGCCGCTACGTCGAGATGGTGCAGCGCACGGTGCAGGGCGCCACCCGCGAATACCTGGTCATCGAATACGCCAAGGGCGACCGCCTCTACGTCCCCACCGACCAGCTCGACGAGGTCACCCGCTACGTCGGCGGCGAGGCGCCCACGCTCAACCGCATGGGCGGCGCCGACTGGGCCAAGGCCAAGTCGCGGGCGAAGAAGGCGGTCAAGGAGATCGCCGGCGAGCTGATCAGGCTCTACTCCGCCCGCATGGCCTCGCCGGGCCACGCGTTCGGCGCCGACACGCCGTGGCAGCGCGAGATGGAGGACGCCTTCCCGTACGCCGAGACGGGCGACCAGCTCGAGGCCATCGACGAGGTCAAGCGCGACATGGAGCGCGGCGTCCCGATGGACCGGCTGATCTGCGGCGACGTCGGCTACGGCAAGACCGAGATCGCGGTGCGCGCGGCGTTCAAGGCCGTCCAGGACGGCAAGCAGGTCGCGGTGCTGGTGCCGACGACGCTGCTGGTGCAGCAGCACATGTCCACCTTCGCCGAGCGCTTCTCCAGCTTCCCCGTCACGATCAAGCCGATCTCCCGCTTCCAGACCGACGGCGAGGTCAAGGGCACCCTCGACGGGCTCAGGACCGGCGCGGTCGACGTGGTCATCGGCACCCACCGGCTGCTCAGCCCCGAGGTCAGGTTCAAGGACCTCGGGCTCATCATCATCGACGAGGAGCAGCGCTTCGGCGTCGAGCACAAAGAGGCGATGAAGCACCTGCGCACCCAGGTCGACGTGCTGGCGATGTCCGCCACGCCGATCCCGCGCACGCTGGAGATGGGGCTGACCGGCATCCGCGAGATGTCCACGATCCTCACCCCGCCGGAGGAGCGGCACCCGATCCTCACGTTCGTGGGGCCGTACGAGGAGAAGCAGATCGCCGCGGCGATCCGGCGCGAGCTGATGCGCGACGGCCAGATCTTCTTCGTGCACAACCGGGTGGCCTCGATCAACCGGGTCGCCGCGCGGCTGCGCGAGCTGGTGCCCGAGGCGCGCATCGCGGTGGCGCACGGGCAGATGAACGAGCACCAGCTCGAGAAGATCATGGTCGGGTTCTGGGAGCGCGAGTACGACCTGCTCGTCTCCACCACGATCGTCGAGTCGGGTCTCGACGTGCCCAACGCCAACACGCTCATCGTGGACCGGGCCGACAACTACGGCCTGTCGCAGCTTCATCAGCTGCGCGGGCGCGTCGGGCGGGGCAGGGAGCGCGGCTACGCCTACTTCCTCTACCCGCCGGAGAAGCCGCTGACCGAGACCGCCCACGAGCGGCTGGCCACGATCTCGCAGCACACCGAGATGGGCGCCGGCATGTACGTCGCGATGAAGGACCTGGAGATCCGCGGCGCCGGCAACGTGCTGGGCGCCGAGCAGTCGGGCTTCATCGCGGGCGTCGGCTTCGACCTGTACGTCCGCCTCATGGCCGAGGCCGTGCAGGAGCAGAAGGCCAAGCTGTCGGGCGCCGAGGTGCAGGAGGAGCAGCAGGACGTCAAGGTCGAGCTGCCGATCAACGCCCACATCCCGCACGACTACGTCACCTCGGAGCGGCTGCGGCTGGAGGCGTACAAGCGCATCGCGGCCATCGCCGCCCCGATCGACATCGAGGAGGTGCGCGCCGAGCTGACCGACCGCTACGGCAAGCCGCCCGCGGAGGTCGAGAACCTGCTGGAGGTGGCGCGGTTCCGCATCAAGGCGCGCGCGGGCGGGCTCACCGACGTCACGCTGCAGGGCCAGAACATCAAGTTCGGCCCCGCGAGGCTCAAGGAGTCGCAGCAGGTGCGCCTCGACCGGCTCTACAAGAAGGCGATATACAAGCAGGCCGCGGAGACGCTGCTGGTGCCGGTGCCCAAGACCAAGCCACTGGGCGGGCAGCCGCTGCGCGATCTCGACCTGCTCAAATGGTGTGGTGACCTGGTCGAGGCCATGTTCCTCGAACCCGCCCGGGTAAGCTAGCGGCGGTTTTCTGGTCGGAAGGGACGTACGTGAAGTCGATACGAGTGGCTGTGGCCGCCGCGGCGGCCGCCGTGGCACTGTCCGCCTGCTCCTCGCCCATGCAGGCCGGGGCCGCGGCCGTGGTGGGCAACGAGCGCATCTCCATGAACAAGCTCAGCGATGACACCCAGGCCTACCTGGCCGCGCTCAAGCGCGCCCAGCTGGACGAGTCCGCGCTCGGCGTGCCGGCCACCCAGGCCGTGCTGCAGCGGCTGGTCAACGTGGCCGTGTCCAAGCAGCTCATGGCCCGCCACAACGTGCGGGTCAGCGAGAGCGAGGTGGACGCCGTGCTCAAGGAGCCCGGCCAGTACCAGTCCGCCGAGATCAACCTGCTGGCCAACGCCGTCGCGCCGACCGACGCCCGCGACTACGGCCGGGCCATGGTGGGCCTGTCGAAGCTGCAGCAGCAGTTCGGCCAGGCCGGGCAGGAGAAGCTGCTGCAGGAGTTCAACTCCATCAAGCCGGTCTTCAACCCGCGCTACGGCCAGCTCAACCAGCAGCGCTCGCAGGAGAACCCGGCGCTGTTCGTCGACACCGGCAGGTTCGGCAAGGCCACCCAGCAGGCGCCCCAGGCGCAGGGCTGACAGGGCTGACCGTGCCGCTGATCGTCGTCACCACCTCGCCCAGGGTCGCGCCGGGCCTGCTGAGCCATCAGGCGTGGCAGGCGCTGCGCTCCGGCCCGGTGCTGACGGGCTCGGCCGACCATCCCCCGCTCCCCTACCTCTCCCACGCCGGCGTCGAGGCCGAGGTCGTCGAGCCCGACCCGGCGGCGCTCGCGCGGCGGGCCGCCGCCGAGACCGTGGTGTGGCTGGCCGAGCACGACGGCGAGGACTTCATGCGCGCCGTCGGCCACGCCGCGCTCTCGCTCGACGAGCCGCCGGTCATCGAGGTGGTGCCCGGCTCCTACGACCTGCCGGGCGCGCGGGTGCTCGACCTGGTGGCGGTGATGGACCGGCTGCGCACCGAGTGCCCGTGGGATCGCAAGCAGACGCACGAGTCGCTGGTGCCGTACCTGCTCGAAGAGGCGTACGAGGTGCTCGAGACGATCGAGCAGGGCGACTACCCGGCGCTGCGCGAGGAGCTGGGCGACCTGCTGCTGCAGGTGGTCTTCCACGCGCGGGTGGCGGGCGACTTCGACATCGACGACGTGGCGGCCGGCATCGTGGAGAAGCTGGTCAGGCGGCACCCCCACGTGTTCGGGTCCGTACGCGCCGAGAGCGCCGACGAGGTCAACGCCAACTGGGAGGCGATCAAGGCGGCCGAGCGGGCGGCCAAGGGCACCGAGTCGGTGCTCGACGGGGTGCCGATGGGGCAGCCCGCCCTGTCGCTCGCGGCCCAGCTGGTGCGCAGGGCCGAGCGGGCGGGCGCGCCCGAGTCGCTGTCGGCGGCGGTCGGCCAGGGGGTGGCCAGGGAGCTGTTCGACCTCGTCAGGCGGGCGGCCGAGGCGGGGCTGGACGCGGAGGCCGAGCTGCGGAGCGCGGCGCGGGCGTACCGCGACCGGGTGCGGGCCTGGGAGTCGTCGGGCTGAGCTGGGCGGCCGTGACCTTGAAGCCGGCGCGGGGCAGCCGTACCGATAGGCTCTGATGGCATATCACCTTTCGATTTAGGAGCGCATCCCGTGGCTACCATCGAGGTCGTATACGCTCGCGAGATCCTCGACTCCCGGGGCAACCCGACGGTCGAGGTCGAGGTCGTTCTCGACGACGGCAGCACCGGCCGGGCGGCCGTGCCGAGCGGGGCGTCCACCGGCCAGTTCGAGGCGGTCGAGCTGCGCGACGGCGGCAGGCGTTACGGCGGCAAGGGCGTGGAGAAGGCCGTCCTGGCGGTGACCGATGAGATCCAGGAGGAGATCAGCGGGATCGAGGCCGAGGACCAGCGGATCATCGACCAGATCATGATCGATCTGGACCGCACGCCCAACAAGGCGAAGCTCGGCGCCAACGCCATCCTGGGCGTGTCGCTGGCCGTGGCCAAGGCCGCCGCCGACAGCGCCGACCTGCCGCTCTTCCGCTACCTCGGCGGCCCCAACGCCCACGTGCTGCCCGTGCCGATGATGAACATCCTCAACGGCGGCGCCCACGCCGACACCAACGTGGACATCCAGGAGTTCATGATCGCGCCGATCGGGGCCGAGTCGTTCCGCGAGGCGGTGCGCATGGGCACCGAGGTCTACCACGCGCTCAAGAGCGTGCTGAAGGAGAAGGGCTACGCCACGGGCCTGGGCGACGAGGGCGGCTTCGCCCCCAACCTGCCCTCCAACCGCGACGCGCTCGACCTCATCCTGGTCGCCATCGAGCGGGCCGGCTACGTGCCGGGCGAGGACATCGCGCTGGCGCTCGACGTGGCCGCCACCGAGTTCCACAAGGACGGCGTCTACACGATCGACGGCAAGGGCCTGTCGGCGCAGGAGCTCATCGCCTTCTACGAGGACCTGGTCGACAACTACCCGCTCGTCTCCATCGAGGACCCGCTCGACGAGGAGGACTGGGAGGGCTGGAAGGCCATCACCGCCTCGCTCGGCGGCAAGGTGCAGCTCGTCGGCGACGACCTGTTCGTCACCAACCCCGAGCGGCTCGAGCGCGGCATCACCGAGGGCGCGGCCAACGCCCTGCTGGTCAAGGTCAACCAGATCGGCACGCTGTCGGAGACCCTCGACGCGGTCGACCTGGCCCACCGCAGCGGCTACCGCTGCATGATGAGCCACCGCTCCGGCGAGACCGAGGACACGACGATCGCCGACCTCGCGGTCGCGGTCAACTGTGGCCAGATCAAGACCGGCGCCCCCGCCCGCTCCGACCGGGTGGCCAAGTACAACCAGCTGCTGCGCATCGAGGAGCTGCTCGATGACGCCGCCCGCTACGCGGGTCGTGCGGCGTTCCCGCGGTTCCGGCGCTAGTTTCGAGTACGGCTCGCGGCACCCCGATCTCTCCGGCCGCGAGCCGCACTTGAGGGGGTGTGCAGCAAGTGGCGAAGAGACCGCAGCTCACCGGGCGGGCGGCCATCCTGGCCGTCGTGGTGTGCGCGATCGCGATGAGCCTGGCCTACCCTGTCCGCGAATACATCAGCCTGCGCCGCAGCATCTCGGAGCTGCGCGCGGAGAAGGCCAGGGTCGAGGCCGAGAAGCAGGCGTTGCTGGCCCGTGACAGGCAGAGCGACGACCCCAACTGGATCAAGAAGACGGCCAAGGAGCGGTTGCACTACTGCGGGCCAGGCGAGAAGTGCTACGTGGTGATGGAGCCCGAGCAGGGCGGGGCGCAGGCGGCGGTCAAGCAGCCTGCGCAGGTGCCGCCGTGGTACGAGACGCTGTGGGAGTCGGTGCAGGCCGCCGACAAGGGCACGGGCCGCAGGGCCGTCACGGGGCAGCAGGACGTGCGCGACGAGCAGCCCTCGAAGAAGCCCGCTGAGCAGCCGACCAAGCAGCCCACGAAACAGCCGACCGGGCAGCCGAGCGGCGAACCGACGAAGCAGCCGAGCGGCGGGTCGGTGACAGGAAGGGAACGTGTTGGACAGTAAGGACGTCGAGGTCGTCGAGCAGCAGCTCGGACGGCCGCCCAGAGGGCTGCGCGCGGTCGCGCACCGCTGCCCGTGCGGCAACCCCGATGTGGTGGAGACCGCTCCGCGGTTGCCCGACGGCTCGCCCTTCCCGACCCTTTACTACCTGACCTGTCCCAAGGCGGCCTCGGCCATCGGCACGCTCGAAGGGTCCGGCCTGATGCGGGAGATGCAGGCCAGGCTGGCGACCGAGCCGGAGCTGGCGGCGGCCTACCAGGCGGCTCACGAGGACTACGTGGCCAGGCGCGACCAGGCGGCCCGCGAGGAGGGCCTGACGGCGCTGCCGCGTGACATGCAGAGCACGGGCGGGATGCCGGAGCGGGTCAAGTGCCTGCACGCGCTCGTGGCCCACGAGCTGGCGGTGCCCGGGAGCAACCCGTTCGGCAGGGAGGCGCTGGACGCACTCCCCGACTGGTGGAGTGACGGACCATGCGTGTAGCCGCCATCGACTGTGGCACCAACTCCGTACGCCTGCTCATCGCCGACCTAGGCGACGACACGCTGACCGACGTCGAGCGGCGGATGGAGATCGTCCGGCTGGGCCAGGGCGTCGACCGCACCGGCAGGCTGGCGCCCGAGGCGCTGGAGCGCACGTTCGAGCGGATGAGCGAATACCAGGAGCTCATCGAGCGCCACGGCGCCGTCGCGACGCGCGTGGTGGCGACGAGCGCGACCCGCGACGCGGCCAACCGGCAGGAGTTCGTGACCGGCGTGCGGAAGATCTTCGGGGTCGAGCCCGAGGTGGTGACCGGCGCTGAGGAGGCCGAGCTGTCGTTCACCGGCGCGACCAGGGGCCTTTCCCGGCTGTCGCCGGAGACCGAGGTGGCGCGCGGCCCGCTCGCGCCCTACCTGGTGGTGGACATCGGCGGCGGCTCGACGGAGTTCGTGGTCGGCTCCGTGCATGCGGAGGGCTCGCTGTCGGTCGACATCGGCTGCGTACGGCTGACCGAGCGGCACCTGCGCGACGCCGGCGATCCGCCGTCGGCGCCCGCGCTGGAGGCGGTCGTGGCCGACATCGAGGCCGCGCTCGACCGGGTCGAGGCCGAGGTGCCCGTGCACCGGGCGAAGACGCTGGTCGGCCTCGCCGGCTCGGTGACGACGGTGTCGGGCGTCGCGCAGGACCTGCCTTACTACGACCCGGCGCGCATCCACCATTCGGTCATTTCGGCCGAGCAGGTGCACGAGGTGACGCGGCGGCTGCTCGCGATGACCCATGGTGAACGCGCGCAGGTGCCGGTGATGCATCCGGGCCGGGTGGACGTGATCGGGGCCGGCGCCCTCATTCTGGACCGCATCGTCCGCCGTTTCGCGTTTTCGCAGGTCGTCGTCAGTGAGCACGACATCCTCGACGGAATGGCATGGTCCCTAGCGCGATAGCTGAAGAAATCCGGACATTTCATAATCCGTGATCGTGTTGAGCGTGTGATCTGTATTGTGCTTAGGTAAAGGGGCATTACGGGGGCTTTGCCATATCGCCGTGCGCGAAAGGCGCAGGCTTGGCGACCGTTCCCGAGCGCGTCTCTTCCCTCACGGAATGGAGCACTCTCACATGATGTCTGTTGGGTTAGCCCGTAAGGCCGCTGCGTTCGGCGCCTCGACCGCGGCACTGGCGGCGCTGGCCGCGGGCCTGGTCGCCGGGCCCGCCCAGGCGGCCACGGCCGCCAAGCCCGCGTCCAAGGCCACGTCCAAGGCCACGGTCTCGGCCACCACGCCGAAGGCCGCGCCCGGCGCCTACGAGGGGTCCTGCCCGGTCAAGGTCGACTTCTCGGCCAAGATCAAGGTCCCGGTCAAGGGCTCCACCAAGGTGGCCTACCGCTGGCTGCACGGCGACGGCTCCAAGAGCAAGGTCAAGACCGTCACGGTCAAGGGCAAGGGCACCAAGACCGTCACGGTCAAGCAGTCCATCACCTTCACCGACGACGTCAAGAAGGGCTGGGAGGCCGTCCAGGTCCTCGGCCCGAAGAAGGTCACGTCCAAGAAGGGCTACTTCTCGGTCAACTGCGAGTCGCTGAAGGAGGTCGAGCGCACCCACCTCGACCCCACCGTCAGCGCCCGCGCGTGGGCCAGTCCGAGCTCCTACGCCGGTCGCTGCGCCCCTGGCGCCAGGATCGGCTTCACCGGCGTGATCAGCTCTTCGCGCCCGGCCTGGGTGCGTTACCGCTGGGTGCTCAACGGTGACGCCGTCGACTACGGCAAGATCAAGGTCCACGACTCGCGGAAGGTCGGCTTCAGCATCTCCCCGCGTCACAGCCAGCGCGGCTGGGCGCAGCTGCAGGTCCTGAGCCCCGACAGCGCGTCGTCCAACCGGGCCTACTACAAGGTCTGGTGCAAGGACTACGAGGCTCCGAAGCCGGACACGAAGGTCTCCGCCTCCGCCCACGCCACGACCGGCACCGACTGCTCGGTCAAGGCCACCGGCTCCATCACCGCCACCGGTGCCGGCCGGGTCACCTACCGCTGGTCGCTCAACGGCCGGACGGTCAGTGACGGCCAGACCTACTTCGGCCGTGACGGTGGCACCATCGTCGTTCCCGGGTTCTCCACCGCTCTGAGCGGCCACGCCACCAAGGGCGGCGTGGTGACGCTGTCGATCACCGGCCCGGACAACAGCGACTCCTCCAGCGACCGCTACGCGCCCTGCAAGCCGGAGCCCAAGCCGACGGCCACGCCGACCGACTCCGCGCCCGCGCCCGAGACCAAGATCGGGGACGCGCTCTGACGAGTGCGGCACGCACGCCCTCTGGCCTGACCAGGAGCGCGGCGCCGTACTGATCGGCTGAACCGGGCGGCCCTTCGGGAGCCGCCCGGTTTTTCCGTTTGCTACTACTGTGCATTGCACACTACTGTGTGACGCGTGGACAGCAGCCAGCTTCTCAAGGGCGTGCTCGACCTGGCCGTCCTGGCCGTGCTCGACGAGCGTGACGGCTACGGCTACGACGTCGTACGCAGGCTCAGGGAGGCCGGGCTCGACGAGGTCGGCGACGCCTCCGTCTACGGCACCCTGCGCCGCCTGTTCAAAGCGGGCGCGCTGACCTCGTACGTGGTGGCCTCCGACGAGGGGCCGCACCGCAAGTACTACGGGCTCAACGACACCGGCCGGCGCCTGTACGCCGACTCCGCCAAGACCTGGGCCTCCTTCTCGGCCACCATGGCAGCCCTGCTCAAGGAGGAACGAGCATGACCCCCGACCAGTACGCACAGGCCGTACGCGACGCCCTGGCCGGCCATCCCGACAGGGAGGAGTTGCTGGAGGACCTCGACGACCACCTGGCGGAGATCGCCGCCGAGTCGGACCTGCCGCTCGACGCCCGGCTCGGCCCGCCGGAGGCGTACGCGGCGGAGCTGGCCGCCGCCTACGGGGCGAGCGGCGTCAGGCGCGGCCCCACGCTCCTCAGCCGGGCCCGTGCCGCCCTGCTGCGCACCGGTTCGAGCAGCGGTCTCGGGGGCTTCCTGCGCGAGCTGAGGCCCGGCTGGTGGGTGCTGCGCGGCTACGCCCTGGGCATGCTCGCCACCCTCATGCTGGCCGGCGAGGCCAGGCTCGTCCCCGCGAACCCGCCGGACTGGGCGCTCGTGGTGCTCGCGATCATCGCCTCGGTCTGGCTCGGCCGGCGGCCACGGGGGCGCTCGGTCGTGCTGACCGCGGTGACCGCGAACGCGCTGGCCGCCATGGCGCTGCTCGCCGGCTTCGCGGGGGCGGGCGCCGACCCGTCGCCGCAGGTCAAGACGGCCGCGAACGTGCTGCTGGTGGGCGGCGGCAGCGTCCAGGAGGGGGTGGCCAACCTGCGGCCGTACGCCAAGGACGGCACCCCGCTGACCGACGTCTACCTCTACGACCAGGACGGCAAGCCGTTCACCACCCGGCCGGAGTCCTTCGGCTTCGAGATCGACGAATCGTGCGGCGAGCCGGTGCGCAACCGCTACCCGCTGCCGCTGATCGACCGGCGGGAGAGCGCCGGAGCGGCGACGGCGACGCCGTCCGCCTGCACCACCAGGAGCGCCGCGGACCCGAGCGCCACGCCGGAGCCCGCGCGGTCGGAGTGATCGGGCACCATCGGTGTCATGAGCTTCGTACCTCCCGGCACCGGCTGGCCCGGCGACCCGGCGACCCCTGACACGCCCGTCGCCCTCGACCCCGCCGACGTCGAACGCATCGCCGCCGCCGGCGGCACGATCGAGGAGCTCACGGCCGCGCAGTCCGTCTGCCGCGCCTGCCCCCGCCTGGTCGAGTGGCGCGAGGAGGTCGCGCGGACGAAGCGGCGGGCGTTCGCGGACGAGACGTACTGGGGCCGTCCCGTCCCCGGGTGGGGCGAAGAGCGGCCGCGGATCCTGCTGGTCGGGCTGGCCCCGGCGGCCCACGGAGGCAACAGGACGGGCCGCATCTTCACCGGCGACCGCAGCGGCGACTGGCTGTTCGCCTCGCTCCACCGGTGCGGCCTGGCCGCACAGGAGACCAGCACGTACGCCGGCGACGGCCAGCGGCTGATCGGCGCCCGCGTGCTGGCGTCGGTGCGCTGCGCGCCGCCGGCGAACAAGCCGACCCCGAAGGAGAAGGCCACCTGCTTCCCGTGGATGTCCAGGGAGATCGCGCTGGTGGCCGGGACCGTACGGGTGGTCGTTGCGCTCGGCGGCTACGCCTGGCAGGCCATGTGGCCGGCGCTCAAGGAGACGGGCTACGAGCTGCCGCGCAGCCGCCCGCCGTTCGGCCACGGGGTGGAGGTGGAGGTCCGTCACGGCGGGTCGCCCGTCACGCTCATGGGCTGCTACCACCCCAGCCAGCAGAACACCTTCACCGGCCGCGTCACCGCCCAGATGCTGGACGACGTCTTCTCCAGGGCCAGATCGCTGGCGGTGTGACGCGTCCCACCACCTCTCGGCTGGCTTCTTCGAGAGCCCTTGACGTAGGCTTGTGAATGCTTTCACAAGCACTTTCCACGAGGGATGGGGCCTCAGGATGAACAAGCACATTGTGATCGTCGGCGGCGGCTACGTCGGCCTCTACACAGCGCTCAGGCTGCAGCGCAAGCTCCGGCGCGAGCTGCGCGGCGGCGAAGCCCGCATCACGATCATCGACCCCCAGTCCTACATGACCTACCAGCCGTTCCTCCCGGAGGCGGCGGCGGGCAACCTCTCGCCGCGCCACATGGTGGCCCCGCTGCGGCGGGTCCTGCCCAAGGCGCACATCCTGAACGGCACCGTGACCAGGGTCGACCACGCGGGGCGCGTCGTCACCTTCCAGCCGGCCGAGGGCGAGCCGCGCGAGATCGCGTACGACGTGATCGTGATGGCCGCCGGGTCGATCTCCCGCACGCTGCCCATCCCCGGGCTCACCGACATCGGCATCGGCTTCAAGACCGTCGGCGAGGCGATCGCGCTGCGCAACCGGGTGCTCCACCTGCTCGACGTGGCGGAGTCGACCGAGGACCCCGAGGTGCGGCGCAGGGCGCTGACGTTCGTGGTGGTCGGGGCCGGCTTCGCGGGCGTCGAGGCGCTGGCCGAGCTGGAGGACATGGCCAAGCACTCGACCCGCTACTACCGCAACATCAAGCCGTCCGACATCCGCTGGGTGCTCGTCGAGGCGACGAACCGGGTGCTGCCCGAGGTCGGGCCCGAGATGGGCAGGTGGACGCTGGAGCAACTGCGCGAGCGCGGCATCGAGGTCAAGCTCGACACCCGGCTTGAGTCCTGCGTGGGCGGCCACGTGGTGCTGTCGGACGGCACCGAGTTCGACGCCGAGACGCTCGTCTGGACGGCCGGCGTCAAGCCCAGCCCGGTGGTCAACGACAGCGACCTGCCGCTCGACGAGCGCGGCCGGATCAAGACCACGGCCATGCTCACCGTGGCGGGCTCGCCCGGCGCGTTCGCGGCGGGCGACGCCGCGGGGGTGCCCGACGTGACCAACCCCGGCCAATACTGCGCGCCCAACGCCCAGCACGCCGTCCGTCAGGCGAAGGTGCTGGCCGACAACATCGTCCGCCACCTCCGCGGCGAGGAACTGGTCGATTACCGCCACAAGTACGTCGGATCGGTCGCCGGACTCGGCCTGCATCAGGGCGTGGCCAATGTCTATGGCGTCAAGCTTCGCGGATTCCCTGCGTGGTTCATGCACCGCACCTACCATCTGTCGCGGGTGCCGACGCTGAACCGCAAGGTCCGTGTGGTCGTCGACTGGACTCTGGCTCTGTTCTTCAAGCGAGAGACGATCTCTCTGGGAGAGATGGAGCACCCCCGCGACGGCTTCAGGGCGGCGGTGGCGACGACTCGCCGCTAGCTCGGGTACGGCAGCGCCCCGGCGATCCATGCGCCGGGGCGTTCTCGGCGCCCATGGAGCAAGCGGAAGGGGTGCCACGGGTGGGTCTGTCAGCGGTGACCGTGCTGGGCGTCGACCGGCCAGGCGTGATCGCCGCGGTAACCGGGTCGCTCGCCGACTGCGGGGTGAACATCCAGGACTCGACCATGACGTTGCTGGGCGGGCACGTCGCGATGATGCTCCTGGTCTCGGGCGACCTCGATCCCGCCGAGCTGACCAAACGGGTGGGTGCTCCCGATCTCGTGGTCACCGCCTCGGCGATCGCCGCCCGCCGCCACTTCTGCGGCGGCTACGGCGGCGGGCTGGGCTACGTGCTGACCGTGCACGGCCCCGACCGTCCCGGCATCGTCTCCGCCGTGAGCGCCGTGCTGGCCGAGGACGGCGGCAACATCACCGGCATGAGCACGCGGCTCACCGGCCGCCTGTACGTGCTCATCGCGGACGTCGAGCTGCCGAAGGACGTCGACGTCGCCGCGCTCATGCGCAGGCTGGCGGCCGTCGGCGCGAGCCTCGACTCCGACATCACCTTCCGTCCCGTCGAACCGGACCTGTTGTGAGCCGGCGGGGCCCGAGACCGGCCGGCACCGTGCGGGACGTGCTCGGCGCCCCGCATCCCGTGCTGTCCGCCGTGGCGGAGCCCGTGGACCCGGGCGACCCCGAGGTGGTGGCCGCCGCGGCCGATCTGCTGGCGACCCTGCGCCACACGCCCGCCACGACGGGGCTGGCGGCCCCTCAGATCGGCCTCAGCTGGCGGCTGATCGCCTTTGACGCCGGTCGCCACCCCAGGAGTCGTTCCCGGGCCGGAGAGACCGTCCTCGTCAATCCCAGGCTCGCGGGGGCGGCCGATTGGGACGCGGGGCGGGAGGGGTGCGCGTCGATCCCCGGGCTGACCGCCGACGTACGGCGAGCGACGCGTATCACCGTACATGGGCATTTGCCAGGATCCGGGGAGACCGTCACCATCGAAGCGGATGCCGTGGAAGCTCGCTGCATTCAGCACCAACTGGACCATCTAGACGGTCTACTCTTCTTGGACAGAGTCCCTGGAGCGCTATCACTTCACCGCAAGCTTCACACTTGTGACGCTTGATGCGAAGTTGTGCTCCTCGGAAGCATGGTCTGTTTCGTATGATTGCGGCGCCCCCGTAGCCCAATGGCAGAGGCAAACCCCTTAAAAGGGTTGACGTGCGGGTTCGAATCCCGCCGGGGGCACTTGCCATCTCCATTGACTCCAGGTCTCTGACCTGGAGGTTTACCGCCATCGCGGGACAGACCAGCGCTGCGGTGTTACCAGCCGATATCGAGTTGTTATCGAGTTTGTCCTGTCACCAGGTGATCACTGCTGGTGGATACCCGGCCACGCGCCCGCCGAGCGGCCCCGCCGCCGGTCCTGACCTCCGGTGCGTACGGACCGGCCGACGGCCGCTGTTTGCCCGGCCGAAAAGTTTTCGCCGGCTCCCCGACATTGACAGACCCCGGGTTTTCTGCTTTCTTCCGCGCATTGCGGAGATTCCTTTCTGTGAATGCCTGACTACGCCTGACAACCGCCCTTTCCCGCGGCCGAAAGGGGCCATACTCTTCCCCTGGGCGCATCGGCGCACGTCGATGCCCTGCCGGAGGCCGCCCGCGGGCGATTCAGGACCGCGGGAACTCCGGGACGGGCCGGATCGTTGTGAACGCAGCCGACATCCCGTATGAACATCCATATGAGCGTCAGTTGACCAAGGTGGCGGCGCGCACCGTAGGCTCGTCGTCACAGGAGGCAGCGATGGAGAGCAAGAACCCCGTATTCAGCAGGTCGCGGCAGCAGGCCGCGGCGGGCTGGGCCGGTCCCACCCCGTCCCCCGACCAGCTGCAGAACATGTACGACTCGCCGTCGTACGCACCACCGTCCCGGCCGGCGCACCGGACCATGACGCTCGACGACGTCGTGGTCCGAGGGTTCCTGACCCTCGGCGCGCTGGTCGTCGCCGCCGCGGCGGCCTGGATCCTCGACGTCCCCCCGATGGTCGCCATCGGCGCGGCGATCGTCGCGCTGGTCCTCGGGCTGATCGCCTCGTTCACCCAGAGCACCAACCCGGCGCTCATCCTGGCGTACGCGGTGTTCGAGGGCGTCTTCCTCGGCAAGATCAGCTCCGTCTTCGAAGGCATGATCAGCGGCATCGTGCTGCAGGCGGTGCTGGGAACGGCGTTCGCGTTCGGCGCGGTGCTGACCGTCTACGCGCTGCGCATCGTCCGCGTGACACCCAAGCTGGTGAAGTTCACCATCGCGGCCGGTCTCGCCGCGCTCGGCCTGGTCCTGGTCAACCTCGTCATGGGCATCTGGGTCGACGGCGGCCTGGGCCTGCGCACCGACAGCCCGCTCGGCTGGATCTTCAGCATCGCCATGATCCTGCTCGGCTGCTTCTTCCTGCTGCTCGACTTCGACTCGATCGAGCAGGGCGTCAAGCAGGGCGCGCCGGAGAAGTTCGCCTGGCAGTGCGCCTTCGGCCTCACGCTGAGCCTGGTGTGGATCTACCTGGAGGTGCTGCGGTTCGTCAGCTACTTCACCAGTAGCGACTGACCTGCTCGCAACCGTCTCGTGAAGGGCTCCGCCGCACCGGCGGGGCCCTTTCGCTCTGCGACGGAAAATCTACCTGCCGTCACAAAATGATGCCGGACTGAGGGCTTGCCATTCGCACGTCCGTGTTGCAGTGTCAAGCAAAGGACCTTAATCCGCGGAGGTGCCCATGTCCTTGAACCACTCACCGGAGACGCAGACAAAGCTCATCGCCAGGGTCCCGACCATCACGGGACGCGAACTCCCAGAGTGGTTCCAAGCCATCGACAACGGCCCGAGCTTCCTGAGGTGCGACGAACGGGCCAACTGGCTCGCCGACGAGCACGGGCTGACCCACGGCTACGCCGCCGCGATCGTCCACGAGCACGAGCGGCACCGCCGTAACCGCATGGGCTTCATCTAAGCCCAACCGTCCCGCGCCCGTGCCGCAAGCGCGGGCGCGTCATCATGTGGGTATGGATCTCAACAAGGCCCTCGGTTTCCTCCGCGATCACCACCACGCCGTCCTGCTGACCCGGCACGGCGATGGGCGCCCGCAGATGTCGCCGGTCACGGCAGGCGTGCAGGGTGACCACGTTGTGATCAGCACCCGCGAGACCGCGGCCAAGGTGCGCAACGCGCTGCGCGACCCCCACGTGTCGCTGTGCGTCTTCACCGACCGCTTCTTCGGCGAGTGGATCCAGGTCGACGGCACCGCCGAGATCGTCCACCTGCCGGAGGCGATGGAGCCGCTGATCACCTACTACCGCGACATCTCGGGCGAGCACCCCGACTGGGACGACTACCGCGCCGCCATGGAACGCGAGCGCCGCGTCCTCATGCGCATCAGTCCGGTCCACGCCGGCCCCGACCGCCACGGCTGAGGCCGCGCGCCGGGAGGCGTCCCCGGTCGCGCGGCCCGCACTGAGGTCGCACGCCGCCTTGGCGTGCGGCCCGCACGCTCAGCTCAGGCGCTCGATGACCATGGCCATGCCCTGGCCGCCGCCCACGCACATCGTCTCCAGGCCGATGCTCTTGTCGTGGTGCTGGAGGCCGTTGATCAGCGTCGAGGTGATGCGCGCGCCGGTCATGCCGAACGGGTGACCCACCGCGATGGCGCCGCCGTTGACGTTGAGCCGGTCGATGTCGATGCCGAGCTCCCGGTATGACGGGATGACCTGTGCGGCGAACGCCTCGTTGATCTCCACCAGGTCGATGTCGTCGATCGACATGCCGGCCCTGGCCAGCGCCTGCTTCGACGCCTCCACGGGGCCGAGGCCCATGATCTCGGGCGACAGGCCGGTCACGCCGGTCGAGACGATCCTGGCCAGCGGCGTGATGCCCAGCTCGGCGGCCTTGACGTCGCTCATGATGACGACCGCCGCCGCGCCGTCGTTGAGCGGGCAGCAGTTGCCCGCCGTGACCGTGCCGTCGGGGCGGAAGACGGGCGCCAGCGTGGAGACCTTCTCGTACGTGGTGCCCGCCCTGGGCCCGTCGTCCTTGGCCACCACGGTGCCGTCGGGCAGCGTCACCGGCGTGATGTCCTTCTGCCAGAACCCGTCGGCCAGCGCCTTCTCGGCGAGGTTCTGCGAGCGCACGCCGAACTCGTCCTGCTCCTGGCGGGTGACGCCCTTGAGCTGGGCGAGGTTCTCGGCGGTCTGGCCCATGGCGATGTAGACGTCGGGCACCTCGCCGTCCTCGCGCGGGTCGTGCCAGACGTGGCCGCCCTCGGCGAACCCCTTGCTGCGCTCGCGGGCGCCGAGGAAGGCCGGGTTGTGCGTGTCGGGCAGCGAGTCGGAGTTGCCCTTGGTGAAGCGGGAGACGGTCTCGACGCCCGCCGAGACGAACACGTCGCCCTCGCCCGCCTTGATGGCGTGGAAGGCCATCCGGGTGGTCTGCAGGGACGAGGAGCAGTAGCGGGTCACGGTGGTGCCGGGCACGTCGTCGAGGCCCAGCATCACCGCCACGACCCTGGCCATGTTGAAGCCCTGCTCGCCGCCGGGCAGGCCGCAACCGAGCATGATGTCCTCGATCGAGGCGGGGTCGAGCTGGGGCACCTTGGCCAGCGCCGCCTTGATCATCTGCACGGTCAGATCATCGGGCCTGATGTCCTTGAGCGACCCCTTGAAGGCTCGTCCGATCGGGGAACGCGCGGTTGCGACGATGACTGCCTCGGGCATGGCCCCTCCTTTGTCGGCGCTAATAGTAGAACTATATTCCAGTTCTCTGTGCAAGGGCCGACGGGGCCGTGCTTATCCGTACATTCCGGGCGAGTTCGCCGTCTGGTCGTTCACCGCGTGCAGGCCGCCCCGCTCGTCCCGCCACAGCCGCCAGCCCTCCTGGCTGCCGGTGAACCAGGGCGGCGGCGTCGAAGGGGGAGTGATGCGCTTGCCGGTGCCGAGGTCGTACTCGCAGAGCGCGGCCGTGGAGTAGAAGCCGGGCGGCTGGCCGCGCAGCGGCAGCGGCTTGGGGTCGGTGACGCAGAACGACCAGCCGCGCTCGCCCTCCGCCGGCACCGGACGGCCCGCCGCCAGGTCGAAGGCCGTGCCCTTGGCGCGGTGCTGCAGGAACCCCAGCTTGTCCATGCGGTCGGGGAAGGCCAGCCACCAGCCGGAGCCGGGCACCTCGGAGGCGGTGATCTGGCCGACCACCCGCCCGCTGGCCGGGTCGAGCCGGGCGAAGCCGCCGTAGGCGCCGTTGGGGTCGACGGGACGGACGACGGGGGCGAGCCCCGGGCTGCCGCTCGGATAGACGCGTACGACCGAGGGCCGCATCCAGTTGATGGTCCCGTCGGCGATCTTGACGCTGAACAGCCCGAACGCCGAGACCTTCTTCGTCTTCGGGTTCGTGTAAGGGGCGACGTAGCCCACCAGGTCGTCGCCCGCCGCCCCGAACGCCCAGCCGCCCGACAGGTCGATGCCGGGGCCGAGCGCCTGCTCGATCGGCTGCTGCCACTGCAGCTTGCCGGTCTTCAGCTCGTACGACTCCACCATGGGGTTGGCGGCCAGCCTGAGCAGCAGCACCCGGTTCTTGTCCGACCACTCGACCTCGGAGATGCCGGGCAGCTTCCACAGCTGCTTGCCTGTCGCCGGGTCGAGCACCACCATGCGGGCCTTGGCCAGCGCGGTGTGCTCGGACAGGCACACGTAGGGCCCGCAGCGCTGCGGGCCGAACGTCGAGTGCACGGGCCTGGTCCACTTCTTCGCCCCCGTACGCGCGTCGCGGGCGATGAGCGTGGCGTTCCAGCGGCCCTGCTTGGCGGGATCGAGCGCCACCACCACGCTGTGACCGTCGGCCTGCCGCACGAGCGCGGGGGCCGAGACGCCCATGCCAGGCAGGCGGCCCGCCATGGTGGCCGGATGGGCCCACAGCTGCCGGCCGTCGCGCAGGCTCATGGCGACGGTCTCCAGCGCGCCCTCCGGCCTCATCGAGGTGACGGCGACCACGTCGGCGCCCACCGCCATCCTGCTGACGACGTTGATCCTGGTGTTGTGCCAGGAGGGGTAGGCGGAGGTGGCGGCGTCGCTGCCGGAGCAGCCGGCGACGGCGAGGCCGGCGGTGAAGGTGCCAGCGAGGGCGAGGGACGGTTTCCACGAGGGCCGGCGCACGGGCAATCCACTCCAATGAGGACGGGGAGTGGCGACTCGGGCGCGGAGGGTGACCGGCCGAGGGTGTGCAGGTGTCAGGTGTCGTTGACCGCCTCGCCGAGCCGCCGGCGGAACAACGTCGCCCACTTGCCGTGCAGGCCCGTCGCCCGCCCGTCGACCCGGGTCGCGGAGACCTCGGTGCCGGGCTCCTCCGCGGCCGTAGCCGCCGCGAGGTAGATCGGTTGCAGTGCTTCGCCGCGCGCGGGCCGCGGCTCAGGCCACAGCCCCAACGCAGCGCACACCGACGGTAGCACCGCGTAAGCGGCCTGCGCGTAACCTCGGTCAGATGGATGGAAACGATCCGGTCCGAACATTTCTGTCGGATTTGTAGCGAACTCCGGGCCCAGGACGTCGGCGAACGCCACCGTACGGCCGCCCGCGTCCACCACCGCCACCGTCTGCGCCGCGGCGAGCTGCCGGCTCCAGCGCCGCGTCACCCAGCGCAACGGCTGCGCGATGGGACGCACGGTGCCGAGGTCGGGACACGTGCCCACGACCACCTCCGCCCCCGCGTCACGCAGCCGCCGCACGGCCTTGACCAGATGGCGTACGGCGCTCGCGGGCGGCGTCTGCGTGATGATGTCGTTGGCCCCCACGAAGATCACCGCCAGGTCGGGGCCCATGGGCAGCGCCGCGTCCACCTGCTCGGCCAGCTCCGCCGACGGCGCGCCCGACTTGCCCACCACCTTCAGCTCGACCGGCCGGTCGGCCACCGCGGCCAGGCCGTTGGCCAGCAGCACCGCGGGCGTGCGCGCCGGGTCGGTCATGCCCAGGCCGACGGACGTGGAGTCGCCCAGCATGGCCATCTTGATCGGCTCACCGGGGAAATCCACGCCGTAGACGCCGTCGGACGGCGGGCCGTCCAGGCCGTGCGGGCGGCCGATGGCCTTGCGTGCCAGCAGCCCTTCGGCGATCAGCAGGCCGTACGCCGTGGCTCCGAGAGCCGTCAGCCCGCCACCTCCGAACGCCGCAGCGGTAGCGATCTTCCTCGCCGCGCGTGCCATGCCAGCCGGCCACACCACGTACGTGCCCTCCCCAGTCGAACTCGGCGGTAGCGTTTGCATGAAACTAACCGAGGGCCGGCCACCCCCACTGGACCTCGGCCATCGACAAGCTGACCAAGCTTCGGCAAAGAAGGTGAACACCTCGGTGCGCGTTTACGATTCCCTGGTCGACCTGATGGGCAACACGCCGCTCGTCAGGCTGCACAAAGTCACCGCGGGCGTCCCCGCGCAGGTGCTCGCCAAGGTCGAGTACTTCAACCCCGGGGGCTCGGTCAAGGACCGCATCGCGGTACGCATGATCGAGGCCGCCGAGAAGTCGGGCGCGCTGCGCCCCGGCGGCGTGATCGTCGAGCCGACCTCGGGCAACACCGGTGTCGGCCTGGCCATCGTGGCCCAGCAGAAGGGTTACAGGTGCCTGTTCGTGGTGCCCGACAAGGTGGCCCAGGACAAGATCTCGGTGCTGCGGGCGTACGGCGCCGAGGTGGTGGTCTGCCCGACCGCCGTCTCGCCCGACCACCCCGAGTCCTACTACTCGGTCTCCGACCGGCTGGCCCGCGAGGTCCCCAACGCCTGGAAGCCCGACCAATACTCCAACCCGAACAACCCCGACTCCCACTACCACTCGACGGGGCCCGAGATCTGGGAGCAGACCGAGGGCCGGATCACGCACTTCGTGGCGGGCATCGGCACCGGCGGCACGATCAGCGGCACCGGGCGCTACCTCAAGGAGGTCTCCGGCGGCCGGGTGAAGATCATCGGGGCCGACCCCGAGGGCTCGGTCTACTCCGGCGGGTCCGGGCGGCCCTACCTCGTGGAGGGCGTCGGTGAGGACATCTGGCCGGCCACGTACGACACGGAGATCTGCGACGAGATCATCGCCGTGTCCGACAAGGACTCCTTCACCATGACCCGCAGGCTCGCCCGCGAGGAGGGGCTGCTGGTCGGCGGGTCGTGCGGCATGGCCGTGGTGGCGGCGCTGCGGGTGGCGGCCACGGCGGCGCCCGGCGACGTGGTGGTGGTGCTGCTGCCCGACGGCGGCCGCGGCTACCTGTCGAAGATCTTCAACGACGACTGGATGGCCGACTACGGCTTCCTGACCACGTCCTCCGACGAGGGCACGGTCGGCGACGTGCTGGCCCGCAAGGGGGCGGGGCTGCCGGAGTTCGTCCATGTGCACCCGCACGAGACGGTCGGCACGGCCATCTCGATCATGCGCGAATACTCGGTGTCGCAGCTGCCGGTCATGAAGGAGGAGCCGCCGGTCATGGCGGCCGAGGTGGTCGGCTCCATCGTCGAGCGCGATCTCCTCGAAGCCCTCTATCACGGCAGGCTCTCCTCCGACGATCCGATCTCCGATCACATGTCCGCGCCGCTACCCACGATCGGCTCTGGTGAACCTGTGGCCATTGCGGTGGAAGCGCTGGAGAAGGCCGATGCGGCCGTTGTGCTGGAGGACGGCAAGCCGGCCGGGCTGATCACCCGCCAGGACCTGCTCGCCTTCCTGGCCAACCACTGACCGGTTCCCGCTCCCCGTCAGGAGAGCGGGAACTCGGCCACCACTTCCCATGCGCCCTCGGGGGACGGGCCCGCGTAGAGCCGTCCCCCCAGCGCCTCCACCCGCTCGGCCATGCCCACCAGCCCGAACCCGCCGCCGAGCCGGGACACGCGCGAATCCGAGCCCGAGCCGAAGTTCCGCACCCGCAGCGTCACCAGCTGCTCCAGGCGGCGCAGCTCCGCCTCCACCCAGGCGGTGCGCGCCGCGTGCTTGCGCACGTTCGTCAGCGCCTCCAGGAGCACGCGGTGCAGGGTGGTCATGACCTCGGGCGGCAGCGTACGGTCGTCGATGCCCTGCCCGATCTCGAAGGCCACCTTCGGCCCCTCGGCCGAGAACCGCTCGGTCATCATGCGCAGGTCGGCCAGCGTGACGCCGGGCGTCCTGCCTGCCTCGTCCTCCGCGCGCAGCACGGTGACCATGCGGCGCATCGACGTCAGCGCGTCCGAGCCGGCCGAGGCGATCGCGTCCAGCGCGGGCAGCACGGCCTGCGGGCTGCCCTCGGCCACCGTACGCGCGGCCTGGGCCTGCACCACGATGCCGGTGATGTGGTGGGCGACCAGGTCGTGCAGCTCCCTGGCCAGCTCCAGGCGCTCCGCCCTGCGTACCGAGTGGACCGCCTCGATCCGTCGTTCCTGCTGGAAGCGCAGGTAGCCGCCGACGCCCGCGGTCAGCGACCAGCTCGCGAACAGCAGGAACGAGAACATCAGCCCCGCGTTGTGGTACTCGCGGCCGCCGGCCTCGGCCATCAGGACGGCGAGGCCTAGGCAGGACAGCAGGGCGGCGTTGCGTACCGGCTCGACGTGCCGCAGCACGCCGAGGGTCAGGATGAGCAGCGAGCCGGTCTCCGTCATGCCGGGCAGGCCGCCGTTGCCAATGGCGGCGAGCGCCATCGACGTCGCGAACGACAGGCCGAGCAGGACGAGGTAGCCCTGCGTACGGAACCTGCGCCGCAGCGCCAGCGCCGTGATGCCGGCCGCTCCGCAGATCGGGACGAGCCACTGCTGAGGCCCCAGGCCCACGGCGAAGACGAGATCTATCAGCAGGAGGAGGCCGAGCCAGCCGTACATGGCCAGCTCGCTGAGCCGGCGGATCCAGTACACGACGCGTTTCGAGTCCCCCACGGCGTCGAGCCTAAGCCTGAAGTCGGACAAGGCGTATCGACCGTTCGGCCGACCGGGCGTTCCAGAGACCAGTCCTTCAGGGGAGGTGGCGGACGGGGTTCCTCGCCGATGCTGGAGAGGTCGGAAAGGGGACAGACATGGTTGCCATCGGGTTCGCCCTCCTGGGGGTCGGGCTGGTCGTCGCGGTGATGCTCGCGCTGGCCGACCCGGTACTGCTCTCGCGCATCAACGGGGAGCACGCGGAGGGCGGCAGCGGCCGATTCATCAAGGCGGACGTCGTACGGCTGCCCGCGCGGTCCGGCGGGGACCGGCACGAGACCAGGGCGGCCTGAGCGGCCCGGCTCGCGCGGGCAGGGAGCGCGAGCCGTCACGCCGGGGCGGGGGTGCGGGGCGGCCTGAGCGCGGCGCGCGTCCACTAACGTGGCTGGTATGAGCAACGGTTTTGAGACCCTGGCCATTCACGCAGGTCAGGAGCCCGACCCGCTGACGGGCGCGGTCGTGCCGCCGATCTACGCCACGTCCACGTACAAGCAGGACGGCGTGGGCGGCCTGCGGTCCGGATATGAGTACAGCCGCTCGGCCAACCCGACCAGGACCGCGCTCGAAGCCGCGCTGGCCGCCGTGGAAGGCGGAGCACGCGGGCTCGCGTTCGCGTCGGGTCTCGCCGCCGAGGACACCCTCCTGCGTACGGTCTGCAAGCCGCAGGACCACGTCATCATCCCCGGTGACGCCTACGGCGGCACCTACCGCCTCTTCTCCAAGGTCCACGAGCGCTGGGGCCTGCACTACGACCCCGTGCCGCTCCACGACCTCGACGCCGTGGCCACCGCCATGACGCAGAAGACCAGGGTCGTCTGGGTCGAGACGCCCACCAACCCGCTGCTCGGCATCGCCGACATCGCCGCGCTGGCGCAGCTCGCCCACGACAACGGCGCGCTGCTGGTCGTCGACAACACCTTCGCCTCGCCCTACCTGCAGCAGCCGCTCGCGCTCGGCGCCGACGTGGTCGTGCACTCGACCACCAAATACGTCGGCGGGCACTCCGACGTGGTGGGCGGCGCGCTGGTGGCCGCCGACGCGGGGCTCGGCGAGGAGCTGGCCTTCCATCAGAACTCCATCGGCGGGGTGGCCGGGCCGTTCGACGCCTGGCTGACGCTGCGCGGGCTCAAGACGCTCGGCGTGCGCATGGACCGCCACTGCGCCAACGCCGAGCGCGTCGTCGACCTGCTGCTGTCGCACCCGAAGGTGACCGAGGTGCTCTATCCGGGGCTGCCCGACCACCCCGGCCACGTGGTGGCGTCGAAGCAGATGCGCAGGTTCGGCGGCATGGTGTCGTTCCGCGTCGCAGGGGGCGAGGCGGAGGCCGTGGCGGTGTGCGACCGCGCCAAGCTCTTCACGCTGGGGGAGTCGCTCGGGGGAGTGGAGTCGCTCATCGAGCACCCCGGCCGCATGACGCACGCCTCGGCCGCCGGGTCGCCGCTCGAGGTGCCCGCCGACCTGGTGCGCCTGTCGGTCGGCATCGAGACCGCCGACGACCTGCTCGCCGACCTCACCCAGGCGCTGGGCTGAGCCGTTCCTGACGGTGGGGCCCTACTCGGGCACCACCATCAGGAAGAGGATCACCAGCCAGATCACCGACAGCAGGCTGCTGATCGCGGCGATCCGCCCGTTCTCGACCTTCGCGTCGTCCTCGGCGCTCTCGTTGGAGAGCGCCTGCACGGCGGCGCGCAGGTCGCGGTCGATGAGGACGAGCAGCACGATGCCCACGATGAACAACGTCATCGACGCCGTCATATACCACCGGCCGAGCAGCCCGCCGCCCATGACGATGCCGAGGATCAGGCCGAACACGAACACGCCGATGCTGCCGATGGCGTAGATCCTGGTCGTGCGCTGGATGAAGCGCAGCGCGGGCACGTTCTTGGCGCGGATGACCCGGGGCGCCGACATCGTCGCCGCGGTGATCGGACCGAGCGTGAAGATCGCGAATCCGATGTGCAGCCAGAGAAGCAGGTCCATGCGGGAGAGACTAGTCCCCGATGATCTCGCTGGGGGATTCGACACTCTCTTTGCTCTTGGCAGAGCAATGCATGCACAGCTCCATGGCCGTCACCGTGACGACCATGAGTACGACGAGGAGCACCGCGGTAATCATGGGTCCTCCTCCTTCCCCGTCGGGGACGTAAATATCGTCCGTAATGACTAGACGGCTGTGCAACGGAATAAGTTCAGCGCGGGTATGGTTGGGCAACGCCGCTTTTTCCTTACCGTTTGGGCACAAGGAGGTGCCGTCCGTGGCCATCAAGCACGTCGAGCCGTACTCCGACGAGTGGCTGCAGCAGCCGATCAGCTACGTGCAGCGCGTTGTCGAACTGCTCGGGTCAGAGGTCTCGGACTGGTGGGAGGGCCCCTGCGATCCGCGTGACGCCACGGTCAAGCTCACCGACGGCACCGCGCTCGTGTGGGACGAAGAGAGCGGGTGGCGGCTCGGCCGGTTCGTCGCCGGCGGGCGCGGGCAGCACACCGAGCTTTCGGGCGTCCGTTATCTCGGTCATGGGCTGCTGCCCCGGCCCGAGCGGGTCCGCGAGGCGCTGCGCGACGCGCGCGCCGGGGTGGGAGCCAGCTCGGCCTGGCGCCCCTGCTACCGCTCCCACCGCAACTGCCGCGACGGCTTCGACGTCGCCCTCGACTTCTACTCCCGCCTCGTGGACGCCTGACCCTCGCGCCTCCGCGAGCGCCTGATCCGCGAGCAGCCGTCCCGGTTTCTCGCCCGGGGTGCCGTCAGTCCAGGCAGAACTCGTTGCCTTCCGGGTCGAGCATCACGATGTGGCCGCCGCTCATCGGCGGCTGCGGCTCGTATCTCTGGACCCGGGTGGCGCCCAGCTTGAGCAGCCGCTCGCACTCCGCCTCCAGCGCCGCCATGCGCTCGTCGCCCGCCAGACCGGGAGCCGCACGCACGTCGAGGTGCACGCGGTTCTTCGCGACCTTGTCCTCGGGCACCTGCTGGAAGAACACCCGGGGCCCGGCGCCGTCGGGGTCCTCGATGGCCGAGCTGCTGTTGCGCCGCTCCTCCGGCACGCCGATGCGCTCCAGGAAGTCGTCCCACGCGGCCAGCGGGTCGGCGCCTGCGGGCAGCTCGACCCCGGGAGGGGCGGGGTGGACGTACCCGAGCACGTCGCGCCAGAAGACGGACAGCGCCCTCGGGTCGTGAGCGTCGAAGGTGACCTGAACGTTCCGGCTCATCGCTGGGCGCCTTCCGTGGTTCGTGCGTCGTTCGCAAGATGGGTGTGCAGGTAGAGGTCGCGCAGCAGGCAGACCTCGGACAGGTGGTGGATCAGCTCGCGGTGGATGTGGAGCACCAGATCCGCCATGGGGGATTCGGGGTACGGCTCCTTGTCGCCGACCGGGACGCGCAGCTCGTCCTCGCCCAGCCCCTGGACGCCGGCCAGCCACGCCTCGACCTCCCTGTCCAGCTGGCCGAGCGCCTGTGCCGCGGTGCCGGCGTACTCCCAGGTCTCGTACGACGCCGGCGGCCCCCCGAAGTGGGACGCGGTGCGAGCGGCCAGCACGCCGACGATGACGTGCCCGAGCCGCCAGGCGATGGTGGTGAACGGCGCTGGGACCGGTGTCGGGTAGGCGAAGTCGATGATGAAGTCTCCCGCCCCGCCCTGGATGGGCGCCGTGGACCGGCCGCGCGGCCACACGTTCCAGGGGTCGGGCACCGGCGACCAGAAGTACTCGTCGTCGGTGAGCCCCTCCAAGCGGGGCCGCAGCTGGTTGGTCCAGTGCCAGGTGAACTGCTCGCGCAGCGTCCTGTTCCAGTCGAACGCGGTTGTGCTCATGGCTCCACGATGACACCCCTAGCGGACAGGATCGGTCCGCAATCTCTGGCAGGCTGAAAGAATGACCCTGGCAAGCGAGGACGAACGCGGAACGACGGAGCGGGTGCTCACCCTGCTCGGGCTGCTCCAGCAGCGCCAGATCTGGACCGGGCCCGAGCTGGCCGCCCGGCTCGGGGTGACCTCACGTACCGTGCGGCGCGACGTCGAACGCCTGCGCACGCTCGGCTACCCGGTGCACGCCAGCCAGGGGGTCGGCGGCGGCTACCAGCTCGGCCCGGGGCAGGACCTGCCGCCGCTGCTCCTCGACGACGAGGAGGCGATCGCCACCGCCGTCTCCCTGCTGGTCGGGGCCGGTGGCGCGGTCGCCAGCGCGGGTGACGCCGCGCTGCGGGCGCTCACGAAGCTCGACCGGGTGCTGCCCACGCGGCTGCGGCACGAGGTGCGGGCGCTGGCCGGCTCGGTGGAGTCCTTCGCCGGTGGCGGCCGGGAGCCGATCGACCCGAAGGTGCTGATGACGCTGGCCAGGGCATGCCGGGACGAGGTGGAGGTCGCCTTCGCCTACCCGTCGCGGGAGGGGCAGCGGACGCGGACGGTGGAGCCGTACCGGCTGGTCGCCTCCTCCCGGCGCTGGTACCTGCTCGCCTTCGACCTCGACCGCGGCGACTGGCGTAACTTCCGGGTCGATCGGATGAGCGAGGTGGCCGCGCGGACCCGGCGGTTCCGGCTACGGGAGGCGCCGGACGCGGCGGCGTACGTGCAGGAGAACGTCACCACCCGCGTCTACCGGCACCAGGCGCGCTTCCTCGTGCACGCGCCGTTCGAGGTGGTGCGGGCGCAGGTGCCGGCGGCGGCGGGCGTCGTGCACGACCGGGGGAGCGACGGCTGCGAGGTGGTCGCCGGCGCCGACGACCTCGACTTCGTGCTCATGCACGTGGTGCTGCTCGGACACGACTTCGACGTCCTCGACCCACCCGAGCTGGCCGCCCGCTGCCAAGCCCTGTCCGCCCGCCTCCTCGCAGCCGCCCGGGAGGCCGGTCCGTAGCGGTCTTGTCGCTTATGGTGTTTTTTGTGAGTGCCAGTCGGTCACCGACGCCGACCTGGCCACCACCGGCGAACTGGTCCTGGAAGTGCAGCGCTGAGCAACACCCGACGAAGACCAGCCCGGGCACGCCTTCGCGCGTGCCCTGCCTGTGGTGGTGGCTAGGGCTTGGGGGCGTGGAGGGCCAGCATGATGTGGTGGTCGTTGCCGTGGTGGACGATGCCCTCGCGCTGGAAGCCGTGTTTCTCCAGCAGGCGGACGGAGGCGGTGTTGCCCTCGTGGGGGTCGGCGTACAGCGGGCGGTTGGGCTCCTCGGCGAGGAAGAGGGCCATCGCGCGGCTGCCGATGCCGCGCCCCCAGAAGGCACGCCCGAACCAGTAGCCGATGTAGCGCCGCTCCTCCTCCCACCACGCCACCAGGTTGCCCGCCAGTTCCCCGTCGGCCAGCACGGCCCGCACGTAGACGGTCGGGTCGCCGAGGATGTCGGCCTTCCAGTGGCGCAGGAACGCCTCACGCTCGCGTGGCGCGAACCTCGACCGCCGCGCCGCCTCGGGATCGTGCTCCTGCGCCAGGAACACCTCCAGATCGGCCTCCGTCACGTCTCTCAGCCGTACGTCCATGCCGGGCAGCCTCGCAGGCGGCACCGACAATCTCGCGGCCGTCAGCGCGTGCGGCGCAACCGCAGGAAGTCGCTCACCACGTATTCGCCCAGCCGGTCGGCGCTCGGCGAGAAGACCCGCCCGCCGTTGCGCCGCGCCACCTCGTCCACGAACTCCTTCAGCCGGTCGTCGGCCGCCAGCATGAAGACGTTGATCGTGGCCCGCCGCCGGGTCATCTTGTCCACCTCGGACAGCGTGAGCTCCAGCGTCTCGTGCGACGGCGGCCACTCGAACGCCGAGCGCCCGTTGCGCATGAGGTGGGCGGTCGGCTCGCCGTCGGTGACGACCAGCACCACCGGCTCGAAGTCGGGGTGGCGGTCGAGGTGGCGCCCGGCGATGAGCAGCGCGTGGTGCAGGTTGGTGCCCTGGACCATGTCCCAGTCGAGCCCGGCCAGCTCGTCGGGCTGCAGCACCCTGGCGTAGTTGGAGAAGCCGATGATCTGTACGGCGTCCTGCGGGAACTTCGAGGCCACCAGCGCCTGCAGGGCCAGCGCGGTCTGCTTGGCGGCGGCCCACGTGCCGCGCAACGCCATGGAGTAGGACAGGTCGACCAGCAGGCAGACGGCCGCCGCGCTGCGCCGCTCGGTCTCGGCCACCTCGAAGTCGTCGACGGACAGCCGCACCCCGACCCGGTCGCCGAGCGTGACACCGCCGCTGCGCACGCCGTTGACCAGCGTGCGTACGACGTCGATGGGCTGCTCGTCGCCGAACCGCCACGGCCGCGACGACCCGGTCAGCTCCCCGGCCGAGCCGGCGTCGTGCTGGTCGTGGTCACCTCGGCGCCCTGCGTCGAGCGAGGAGAAGACCCGGCGCAGCGCGGTCTCGCCGAGCCGGCGCACGGCCTTGGGGGTCAGCTCCAGCTTGCCGCGCCGGCGCAGGAGGTAGCCCTGCTCCTCAAGCTCGCGTTCGATGCGCTTGAGCGCTTCGAGGTCGTCGACGGCGGAGCGGCCGAGCGCGCGGCGCACGGCGGCCTCGTCGATGTCGTCGAGCCGCGCGCCCGGGTAGTCCTGGCGCAGGGCGGTCTCGAGCTGGGTGAGGTCGGCCAGTTCCTCAAGGGCGGTGACGGCGTCGCCCATGGCGAGCGGCTCTTCGCCGGTGAGGCGCTCGGGGGCGTTCCAGGCGAGGTCGGGGCGGCGGGAGTAGAGGGCCTCGCCGAGCCGGCGCATCTCGTCGGCCAGGCCCGCCTGCTCAAGGGTCTGGTTCATCAGGTTGCCCAGCTCTTCGCGCTGGCGCGGCGTCATCGAGGCCAGCATGCGCTGGGTGGCGGCGGCGCGGCGGGCGAGGATGTCGACCAGCTCGTCGAGGTTGCGGGGCTTCTCCGGGAACAGGTCGCCATATTTCGCCATAAATTGCTCGAAATCGGCTTGGGTGTGCTCGCCGCGGGCGTCCTTGTCGAGCATCCCGTTGAGGTCCGCCATCATCTCGCGGACGCGCTGCATCGCCTCGGGGTCGGGGTTGGCCAGCGCGTCGCGCAGCCCTCTGAACTGGCTGTCGAGCACCTCCCTGCGCAGCAGGTCGCGCAGCTCCTCGAAGGTCTGCCTGGCCGCCTGGGAGCGCCAGTCGTAAGAGCTCAGCTCCTGGATCGCGCTCGCGGTGTCCTCGGGCAGCGCGTCGAGGCCCGCCTCCCGCAGCCGCGCGTCGTCGGACGGGTCGGGGAACAGCTCGGCGCGCTCCTGCCCGATCGCCTTGTCCAGCAGCGCCCTCGCCCGCTCCAGCGTGCCGTCGAGCCGCCCGCGCTCGCGCAGGTCACGGCGGCGCTTGCGGACCTCCCTGAGCATGTCGTCGAGCCCGCGCCGCTCCTGGGTGCCCGGCAGGCCGCGCTTGAGCAGGTCGCGCAGGGCGTGGACCGGGGTCGAACCCGACAGGATGGCGTCGCCCATCTCGTCGAGCGCGGCGCGTACGTCATAGGGAGGCGCCAGGGGATCGGGGCCGTCGTGGTACTCGCCATAGCGGAAGGCCATCACGAAACCACGCTAACCCCGAAACAAGCCCCGTGGTGTTACGCCGAGAGCTCAGGCGTCGCCGAAGACCTCCCACACCTGGTGGAGCGCGCCGGAGCCGGGCGTGTAGTCGATCTTCGCCAGGACGGGGTACTTGACGGTCTTGAGGGCCTTCGTCAGGTCCGTCCACCTGCACGCTTTCTTGCCCAGGCCGTTCTTGTCCGCGTTGACCGGGCGGCCGGTGAGCCAGCCGTCGCCGCAGCGGGCCGTGGTGCGGGAGAACGTGGTCGCGTACGTGTAACCCAGCTTGACCGTCTTTCCGCCGCTCGCGAACAACACGGTCGTGTCGTTCACCCGCTTGATCGTCCCCGTGGCCGTCCGCGGCTCGGGCCACTCGTTGAGCAGGATCTCGTTGACCCGGACCGCCGCGCCGCTGCGGTACTCGACCCGCACCGGCACGGGCCCGCGGGCCAGTGCGGCGGTCAGGTCGGCGGGCGCGCAGCGGGTGCGGCCCAGGCCGTTGCCGTCGAGCGCGACCCTGCCTTCGGTCTCCTTCAGGTCGCAGGCCGTCGTGACCCGCCCGTACGCGGCCTTGGCGTAGCCGAGCCGCAGCTCCTTGGCGCCGGCGGCGCTCGCCAGCCGGTGGAACGTGGTGCCCTTGACGCGGGCCGCCTTCTTGGGCACGAGCCGCAGGCGGCCCTGGCCGTCGGCCCACGCGTACCCGTACGCGGACGTGGCGGCCTCGGCGGGTGCCGCGAACCCGCCCAGGACGAGAGCGGCGGCGGTGGCGCAGGCAAGCAGGCGCATGACGGTCTCCCCCGGCTAAGTGATGAACTCACCCCCTTTGACGCGGGAGACCGCCGACATGTTCACGTGCGATAAACGGTCACGCCGTCAAGATCTTCCTTGGACAGCCGCCGCATCAGGTAAAGACCCTCAAGGGCGAACTCCAGCGCCGCCGCCGCGTGCCCGGGCGACTCCTCGCCCGCGCCCATGCCGAGCCGCGACATGACCTTGGCGAGACCGGCGACCGGCCCGATGCGGGTGAGCAGGTCACCGGCGGAGACCAGCTCGCCCGACTCCACCTGGTTGCCCTCGGCGAACTTGTCGGTCACCGGGGACAGGTCCATGCCGCCCAGCCGGCTCCTGAACGTCTCGGCCGTCGCCCGGCGCAGCAGATGGGCCAGGATCTCGGTCTCCCTGCCCTCCTCGCTGACCTCGAACTCCACCTTGCCGCGCAGGCTGTGGACCACGCAGCCGAGGTCGACCACGCGGGTGACCGGCTGGTCCTCGCCCATGATGGCGGCACGGCGCACCGCCGAGGCGGCCGCGGTCTCGGCCGCGGCGATCGAGAACCTGGCCGACACGCCGGAACGGGCGTCGACCGCGGTCGACTCGCGGACGAGCCGGGTGAAGCGGGCGATCACCTCGATCAGGTGCTCGGGGACGTCGGCCCCGATGTCGGGCATGGACTCCTGGCGGATGAGCGTCAGCTCGTCCTCGACGGTCAGCGGGTAGTGGGTGCGGATCTCGGCGCCGAACCGGTCTTTCAACGGCGTGATGATCCGGCCCCTGTTGGTGTAGTCCTCGGGGTTGGCGCTGGCGATGAGCAGCAGGTCGAGCGGCAGGCGCAGGTTGTAGCCGCGCACCTGGACGTCGCGCTCCTCCAGCACGTTGAGCAGCGAGACCTGGATGCGCTCGGCCAGGTCGGGCAGCTCGTTGACGGAGAAGACGCCACGGTTGGTGCGCGGCACCAGGCCGTAGTGGACCGTCTCGGGGTCGCCGAGCCGGCGCCCTTCGGCGATCTTGATCGGGTCGACGTCGCCGATCAGGTCGCCCACGGAGGTGTCGGGAGTGGCGAGCTTCTCGCCGTAGCGCTCGTCGCGGTGCTTCCACGCCACCGGCAGCTCGTCGCCCAGCTCCCGCGCCAGAGCCTGGCAGCGGGTGCAGGCCGGCGCGTACGGGTGGTCGTTGATCTCGCAGCCCTCGATCACCGGCGTCCACTCGTCGAGCAGGCCCGTGACCGTGCGGATGAGCCGGGTCTTGCCCTGACCGCGCTCGCCCAGCAGAACCAGGTCGTGCCCGGCGAGCAGCGCCCGCTCCAGGTGGGGCAGGACGGTGTCGTCGAAGCCCACGATGCCGGGGAAGCGGGGCTCACCCGCCCGCAGCTTGGCCAGCAGGTTTTCCCGGACCTCGGCTTTGACGCTGCGATGAACGTGGCCGCTCTCTCGCAACTCGCGGAGAATACGTGGCTGATGCACGGGAACGAGACTACGTCCCCCGCGAGGAATGTGGCAGAGACTTTCGCACCTGGCGGAGATTTCGGATCTTGACTATTAGGTGACGGTTCGTGCGCGTGCTTGTCCCTTTAGTGGGGAGAATCGGGCCTAGGGAACTTGGACATGTCGAGGGAGGCGAGATCCGTGGCCTTGATGACAAGCCGCTTCGCCGACGGCCTCGCCGTGGGTTCCGACCTGGTGGAGGCCGCGGAGAACGCCGTCGGCCAGGCACTGTCGAGGCTCAGCGGCCAAGCAGATCTGGTCTGCTTCTTCATTTGCGGCGACGACCCCGACGACGTCGCCAGGGCCGGCGAGGCCGCGATGAAACTCGCGCCCGAAGCGCACGTGATCGGATGCAGCGCCACCGGAGTGATCGGTGACGGTCAGGGGGTGGAGCTGACGCCCGCCGTGAGCGCGTGGGCGGCGACACTGGAGGGCGCCCGGCTCACCACGTTCGCGCTGGAGACGCTGGCGGCCGAGGATCGGTTCGTGGTCGTGGGGCTGCCCGAGCGCAATGGGGACGACCACGTGGCGATCCTGCTGGCCGACCCGTACACCTTCCCGACCGACGCCTTCGTGGAACGCTCGGTCGACGTGCTCGGCGAGCTGCCGCTCATCGGCGGGCTGGCCAACGGGCTGCAGGGACGCGGGTCCGTACGCCTCTTCGCCGACGGCGAGATCTACACCGAGGGCGCCATCGGCGTGCTGCTCAGCGGGCCGGTCAAGGTCAGCACGGTGGTGAGCCAGGGCTGCCGGCCGATCGGCCCCAGCATGGTCGTCACCGCCGCCGAGGACAACCTGCTCCTGGAACTGGCCGGGCAGCCCGCGCTCGCCCGCCTTGAGGACATCGTCAGCGACCTCGACGAGGACGACCGCGAGCTGGTCGCCTCAGGGCTGCAGATCGGCCTGGCCATGGACGAGTACGCCGAACGCCACGAACGCGGCGACTTCCTCATCCGGGGCGTCATCGGCATCGACCCCGACAGGGAGGCCGTCGCCATCGGGGACGTCGTCGAGGTCGGCAGGACCGTACGCTTCCAGGTCCGCGACGCCGCCACCGCCGACGAGGATCTCTACGACCTGCTCGACGCGCACCGCGAGGAGATCGGCAAGGTGGACGGGGCGCTGCTGTTCTCCTGCAACGGCCGCGGCTCCGCCATGTTCGGCACCGCCGACCACGACCCGGTAGCGCTGCGCGACACGCTGGGCCCGATCGGCGTGGCGGGCTTCTTCGCCGCCGGCGAGGTCGGCCCGGTCGCCGGCCACAACCACGTCCACGGCTTCACCGCCTCCGTCCTGGTGTTCAGCAGCCCTTCGAGCACCCCGTGACGCTGCCAGCGGACCGGGGCTCAGAGGCGGCCGTGCCTGTCCTGCGGGCCGGGCCTTCGTGATCCTCGCCATCGACGTCGGCGGCACCAAACTGGCCGCCGGCCTGGTCTCCCGCGACGGGACGGTGACCGGACGGCGGCGGGTCGCGACGCCGCAGGGCGCGGACGCCGAGACTCTCTGGCGTACGCTCATCGCTCTGGTCGAGCCCCTCGCGGGTCACGCGGAGGCGGTGGGTGCGGGGTGCGGTGGCCCGATGAGCTGGCCGGACGGCGAGGTCTCGCCGCTTAACATCCCCGGCTGGCGGCGCTTCCCGCTGCGCGCCCGCCTCGCGGAGCGGTTCCCCTCCTTACCGGTACGCCTGCACAACGACGCCGTCTGCCTGGCCGTCGCCGAGCACTGGCTGGGCGCCGGGCGCGGCAGCACCGACATGCTCGGGATGGTCGTCTCCACCGGCGTGGGCGGCGGCCTGATCCTGGGCGGCCGCCTGGCCCACGGGCGCACCGGCAACGCCGGGCACATCGGCCACGTCGTGGTCGAGCCCCACGACGGCCCCCGCTGCACGTGCGGCGGCCACGGCTGCCTCGAAGCAGTGGCCCGCGGACCCGCCCTGACCGCCTGGGCCCTGGCGAACGGCTGGCACCCGAACCCCCGAAGACCCACGACTCCCGTCCCCGCGCCGGTCACCGCCCGCCGGGTCTTCGACGTGTCCCCAGACACCCCCCAACAGCCGGACGCCGCCGTGAGATTCGGCGGCGTCGCAGGTGGCGAGTCCGGGCGGCCTGACGGGACGCACGTGCGGACAGCTGAACGGGACGGCGAGGGCGTGCTGCACCCCGATGCCGCCGGGGGCCGCGTGATGACCGGGAGCGCATTCGACGGGGAAGGGGTCCCGTACCGGGAGGATCGGGAGGTGACGGCGCGGGAGCTGGCGGCGGACGCGCTGGCCGGGGATCCGGTGGCCGTACGGGCGATGCGGCGGGCCGGGCGGGCGCTCGGCGTGGCGATCGCCTCTGCCACGCACCTGTGCGACCTCGGCCTGGTCACCGTCGGTGGCGGGCTGGCGCAGGCGGGGGAGCCGCTGTTCGGCCCACTGGAGGAGGCGCTGCGCGAGCACGCCAGGATGGGGTTCGCCCGGCACGTCGAGGTGCTGCCCGCCGCGCTGGGCCAGGACGCGGGCCTCGTCGGCGCCGCCGCCCTCCACCTGGCCGCCGACCGCTACTGGCCCACCTGACCCCCGACCCACGAGGCCCGGAAAGCGACGCGCTCCTTGCCTGCTGAGGCCGGGGAGCCCAGTCCACAGCAGCGTGAAGGCCCGGTGCCGCCTCGCTGCTTGGGGAGGGGGCACCGGGCCGGATCCGGTCAGGGGTGGGTGGTGGTGAGGGTGGGGCCGTCGTCGGGCTCGGTGCGGGTGTTCGTCGACGGGCCCTCGTCCTGCTGCCCGCCGGATCTGCCCTGGCCGGGAGGCGGCAGGGGGAGGGAGGTGGGCTCGCACGGGGCCACCTGGCCCTCGACGACCTCCAGGGAGGTGGCGGAAGGAGGCGCCGCGTCGCCCCGGGCGCTCTTCGAGACGGTCAGGACCAGCGTGGACCCCTGGGGGACCTGGCCCTTCCCTATGGTGAAGGCGATGCCGTCGCCGTCCTTGCGGACGCTCGTCGTGAAGGCCCCTCCCGCGTCCGCGTGACGGCCGCGCGGCGCCTTGCAGGTCTGGCCCTCGGGCAGGTAGTCCACCGCCGCAGGGACGCCGGCCGCGGCCAGCTCGCGTTCGAGGCCGCCGGGGTCGGTGAACGCGTGGATGCGTACGCTGACCCCGCCGTCGGAGCTCTTGCTGACCGCGTACGCGGGCTCCGATCCCACCCCGGCCAGCACCACCACCACCGCCGTGGCGGCGGCCGCGACCCCCGCCACCGCGGCGGTCAGCCCCACCAGCCGGCGCTGGCGCCCCGCGGGCGGCGTCCCTCCCGGCACCACTCCCGGCACCACTCCCGGCACCACTCCCGGCACCACTCCCGGCACCACTCCCGGCGTCACTTCCGGCGTCACTTCCGGCGTCGTCTCTGTCGCCATCCTCGTCCTCATCTCGTCCTTGAGTGCACTGAGAAGGCGCTCCTCGAAGGTGCTCACGTCTGTCCTTCCACGTACACGGCCGATGGCGAAGCGACGCCGGAGAGTGCACGTCTGGCCCGGTGGAGTCTGACCCGCGCGGTCACCTGCCTGATGCCCAGCGCAGCGGCGGCCTCGGTGACGGTGAGCTGGTCGATCGCGACCAGCTCAAGCACCGCCCGCTCGCCCTCGGCCAGCACCGCCATGGCTTCGAGAGCGCCGCGCATCTGCCGCTCGGCGTCGATGCGCTCCTCCATCCTGGCCAGGTCGTCGTCGTCCATCAGCCGCCGCCCGGCGACCCTGCCCGTGGCCCGCGACTCGCGAGCCGCCCGCCGGTGCTGGGCCGACACCACGTTGCGTGCGATGCCGTACAGCCAGGCGACCTCGCTGCCCCGGCCGGCGCGGTAGGTGTGCGCGGAGTCGAGCACCGCCAGGAAGACGTCCGCCGTCAGGTCCGCGGCCAGGTGGGGGTCGCTGACCCGGCGGACCACGAACCGCTGGACGGCGTCGACGTGGCGGCGATAGAAGGCCTCGAAGGCCCCGGGGTCTTCGTTGAGGCGCACCGGCCTCGCTCCCTTCGTCGTTCGCCCTTACACCCCTACTTGGACCGGACGGCGGGAAGCGTTTCCGAGCGCGGTCAGGCGGGACGGCTGGGCTGGAAGAGCCAGGCGTCGAAGAGGGGGCCGAGGTCCTTGCCCGACAGCCGCTCGGCCAGGTCGATGAACTGCTCGGTGGTGACGTTGCCGTAGCGGTGCTCGGCCGTCCAGGTCTTGAGCAGGGTGAAGAACGTGGGGTCGCCGATGGCCCTGCGCAGCGCGTGGAGCGTCATGCCGCCGCGCGTGTAGACGGACTGGTTGAACAGGTCGTCGGGCTTGGCGCGGCCGGGCGGGTAGGACCACATGGGGTCGGACGCGGGCCGCGCGTGGAGCTCGTTGAACCTGGCGTCGGCGGTCTTGGTGCCCTTGTGCTCGGACCACAGCCATTCGGCGTAGGTGGCGAAGCCCTCGTTGAGCCAGAGGTCCTTCCACCGCTTGATGGTCAGGCTGTTGCCGAACCACTGGTGGGCCAGCTCGTGCGCGATGATCGACTCGTCGGGCTCGAAGCCGCCGTAAAGGGGCTTGGTCTGGTTTTCCAGCGCGTAGCCGGCGGAGTAGTCGTCGACGACGCCGCCGGTGGAGGAGAACGGGTAGGGGCCGAAGACCGTCGTCCAGTAGTCGGTGATCTCGCCTGAGGCGGTGTAGAGGCGGTCGAGCGAGCGCTTGAACCTGGGGTCGGTGGCGGCGAGGTTGAGTATGCCGGCGGCGGTCTTGCCCTCGCGCAGGTCGAACTTGCCGAGCGTGGCCGTGGCGAGGTAAGTGGCCATGGGGTGGCGCTCGCTCCACCTGTAGGTGGTCAGGCCGCCCTTGGTGGCGGGCTTGGCGGTCATCTCACCGTTGGCCAGCGCGGTCACCCCGGCGGGCACGGTGATGGTGAAGTCGAAGGTGGCCTTGTCGGCGGGGTGGTCGTTGCTGGGGAACCAGGTCTTGGAGCCGTTGGGCTCGGAGGCCACGAAGGCGCCGTCGGGGGTGGGGATGAAGCCGTAGGTGCCGAGGTTGGCGCTGTCGTTGGCGGGCCTCGGCCGGCCGGAGTAGGTGACCTTGACGGTGAAGGAGGACGAGGCGCCGATCGCCTTGGCCGGGCGCACGGACAGCTCGGAGCCCTGCCGGGTGAAGGTGGCCGCCGCGTCGTCGACGGTCACCCCCCGCACGTGCAGGCCGGTGAGGTCGAGGTTGAAGCTGGACAGGTCTTGGGTGGCGGCGGCGCGGATGGTGGCGACCCCGTCGAGGCGCTTGCCCTTGGGCGTGTAGGTGACGTCGAGGTCGTAGTGGGCGACGTCGTAGCCGCCGTTTCCGTCTTTCGGGAAGTCGGGGTCGCCGATGCCGGCCGCCCCCGCCCGCTCGCCCCCGACCACGGAGTTGCCGATCGGCGGCGGCTCGTCGCTCGCCGTGCAGGCGGTCAAGGTGCTGAGCGCCGCCAGCAAGGCCGCCACCCCGCTTCTGGTGAAACGCATACGAGCCCCCTTCGTATCGTGACCAGAAGTTTACGCTGCGTCAGGCGATGACGACGACGGTCCTGGCGGCTTTGTCGTGCAGGGCCTGCTTGCGCGGGTCGAAGAGGATCCAGCCGAGATCGAGCAACGCGCCCAGACAGCAGAACCAGACGAGCACGCTCTCCACGGCCTGCCTGACGGCGACCTGCCCTACGCCCATACTGCCGCCGTATTCCGCCACGACACGGATGCCGAACAGTTTCTTGCCCAGAGTCTGACCATTCCAGAAGGCGTGGAGCAGCCAGAAATAGAGAAAGGCGACCAGGCCGGCGAAGAAGGTGTGCTCGACGGGATAACGCGCCCACACGCCCGCGTCCCAGGCGTAGGTCCAGGTCGTCCAGGTGAAGGGGGTGGTGATGACGTTGACGATCAGCCAGTCGAGCACGCCGGCGAACAACCGCCGCCAGCGCCCCGCCAGCCCCGGAGGCGGCAGTTCCATGCGGGGATGGATGACCGCCGCGCTCCCGAGGCAAACCACCGGCTACCTCAAAGGTTGCCCCTGCGCTCCTGTTCGCGCTCGATGGCCTCGAACAGCGCCTTGAAGTTGCCCTTGCCGAAGCCGAGCGAGCCGTGCCGCTCGATGAGCTCGAAGAAGACCGTGGGCCTGTCCTGCACCGGTTCGGTGAAGATCTGCAGCAGGTAGCCGTCCTCGTCGCGGTCCACGAGGATCTTGCGCTTCTTCAGCTCCTCGATCGGCACCCGCACCCGCCCGATGCGCTCGCGCAGCTCGGGGTCGTCGTAGTAGGAGTCGGGGGTGTCGAGGAAGCGCACTCCGGCGGCGCGCATGTGGTCGACGGTGGTGAGGATGTCGTTCGTGGCCAGCGCGATGTGCTGCACGCCCGGCCCGCCGTAGAACTCGAGGTACTCGTCGATCTGCGACTTCTTGCGGCTGACGGCCGGCTCGTTGAGCGGGAACTTGACCTTGCGGCTGCCGTCGGCGACGACCTTGGACATGAGCGCGGAGTACTCGGTGGCGATGTCGTCGCCGATGAACTCGGCCATGTTCGTGAAGCCCATCACCTTGCGGTAGAACTCCACCCACTCGTCCATCTTGCCCAGCTCGACGTTGCCGACGCAGTGGTCCACGGCCTGGAAGAGCCGGCCGCTCTTGGTCGCGGGCGGGGCGACCAGCGGCTCGGCGGCGGCGTACCCGGGCAGGTGGGGGCCGCCGTAGTTGGACCTGTCGACCAGGGTGTGCCGGGTGTCGCCGTACGTCGCGATGGCCGCGAGCTGCACCTTGCCGTGCTCGTCCTCCAGCGTGTACGGCTCCACCAGCCCCCGCGCCCCGTGCGCCACGGCGTGCGCGTAGGCGGCCTCCACGTCGGGCACCTGGATGGCCAGGTCGATGACTCCGTCGCCGTGCGCGGCCACGTGCCGGGCCAGGTCGGTGCCGGGCCGCAGCGACCCGCGGAACTCGAACGTGGCACCGCCCGAGGTCAGCACGTACGCGGCCGTGTCCCGGTCACCGTTCTCCGGGCCCCGGTAGGCGACCAGCCGCATGCCGAAAGCGGTCGAGTAGTAGTGGGCCGCCTGCCTGGCGTTGCCCACGGCGAACACCACGGCGTCCATGCCGTTGACCGGAAAGACATCACTCATACCACCAACTCTCGATTTCCTTGGACGAGTTGCGCAAGAGTTACTTGTATGAGTGCACAATCTGCCTAGTATCAGCACGCCACAGGCGGTAAATCTGTACAGCATGACGATCGATGACCTCGACGCCCGCCTCATCGCCCTGCTCGCCGCCGAGCCCCGGCTCGGCGTGCTGGAGTGCTCGCGCCGGCTCGGCGTGGCGCGCGGCACCGTGCAGGCCAGGCTCGACCGCCTCATGGACCGCGGCGTGATCACCGGCTTCGGCCCCGACGTGTCGCCCGCCGCGCTGGGCTACGGCGTGACGGCGTTCGTGACGATGGAGATCAGGCAGGTGGCCGGGCACGACCCGGTGGCCGACCGGCTGGCGGCCATCCCCGAGGTGCTGGAGGTGCACACGATCACCGGCGACAGCGATCTCCTCTGCCGCGTCGTGGCGCGGACGAACGCCGATTTGCAGCGGGTTATCGATTTGATCGTCGATGTACGGGGCGTACTCCGGACTAATTCGATCATCGCCCTGGACACTCCGGTTCCCTACCGAGTGCTGCCTTTGGTCGCCGATGTTCCACGTCACGAGGGCCGCCGGTCGTAGTATCGCTAGGGACGAGGCACCGTTGTGGATCGTTTACCCTTGGCATTCGCCCAGCTTGCGGGGGTTGGGAGAGGGTCGACGAGGGGGGTGGCCGAAGGGTGCGTAGTGGCGGTGGAAAAGGAATGCGGAAGCGGCGGATTCTCCGAATAGTTCTGATATCCAGCGGTGCTGGAATCCTCGTACTGATCGGGCTTTTCGCCGTTGCGTGGGCACTTACTCCCATTCCGGACGAGACCCAGAAGCAGGCGACCGCACAGGGTTCCGTGATCTATTACCGCGACGGAAAGAGCGTGCTCGCCCGGCAGGGCGTCGACCGCCGGCGGGTCGATCTGTCGCAGGTGCCCAAGCACGTACGCGACGCCGTCATCGCCGCCGAGAACCGCTCCTTCTACGAGGACGCCGGCGTGTCGGTCAAGGGCACCGCGCGGGCCGTCTGGTCCACGCTCACCGGCCGCCAGCTCCAGGGCGGCTCCACCATCACCCAGCAGCTCGTCCGCAACTACTACAGCGGCCTCAGCCAGGAGCGCTCGGTCACCCGCAAGTTCAAAGAGATCCTCATCGCGATGAAGGTCGACCAGTCCAAGTCGAAGGACTGGGTGCTGGAGCAATACCTCAACACGATCTACTTCGGCCGCGGCGCCAACGGCGTCCAGTCGGCCGCCCGCGCCTACTTCGGCAAGGACGTCGAGAAGCTCAGTGTGGCCGAGGGCGCCTACCTGGCGGCGGTGATCCAGCAGCCCAGCCGCTTCGCCGACCCCAAGGGCTCCGACCTCGCGGCGGCCAGGGCGCGCTGGCAGTCGGTGATCAAGGCGATGGGACAGACCGGCGCGCTGACCCCGCAGCAGGCGGCCGCCGAGCGCTTCCCCGAGCTGGTCGAGCCGAAGAAGCCGTTCGAGCTCAAGGGCCAGGCCCAATACATGCTGGAGCAGGTCACCGCCGAGCTCAACCGGCGCGGCTACAGCGACGAGGACATCAACAGCGGCGGCCTCAAGATCGTCACGACCTTCGACAAGAAGCTCATGCAGGCCGCCAAGCGGGCCGTCGACGAGTTGCTGCCCGACGCCACGCCGAAGAAGGTGCGCACCGGGCTCGCCGCCGTCGACCCCGCCACGGGCGAGGTCGTGGCCTTCTACGGCGGCAAGCCGTCGCAGTCGAAGTACTACGACAGCGCGTTCTCGGCCAAGGTCATGGCCGGGTCGACGTTCAAGCCGTACACGCTGGCCGCCGCGCTCGACAACGGCTTCGACCTGTCCACCAGGGTCGACGGCAACTCGCCGCTGCGGGTCGCCTCGGCCGCGCAGGCCATTCCCAACGACGGCGACCGCTCGTACGGGCAGATCAACCTCGTCTCCGCCACCCAGAACTCCGTCAACACCGCCTTCGTCGACCTCGGCCAGAAGGTCGGACTCGACAAGGTGGCCGAGGTCGCCGAGGCGGCCGGCATCCCCGCGTCCCAGCTCGACCAGCACAAGCACGCCGCCGCCTTCCCGCTCGGCGTGGCGTCCGTCAGCGCCGTCCAGAACGCCTCGGGCTTCTCCACCTTCGCCAACAAGGGCGTGCACATGGAGGCCCACGTGGTGAAGTCGGTGACCGACACCGAGGGGCGCGAGCAGGTCGTCGAGCCGGTCGCCACCAAGGTGGTCGGCGAGCAGGCCGCCGCCGACACCACGTACGCGATGCAGCAGGTCGTGAAATACGGCACCGGCACCGCCGCCCGGCTCTACGACCGCCCCGTCGCCGGCAAGACGGGCACCACGGACGAGTCGAAGTCGGTCTGGTTCAACGGCTTCACCCCGCAGCTCTCGGTCGCGGTCGACATGTTCCGCGACGACAACGCCACCGTCACCATCCCCGGCTACGGCACGCAGTTCGGCGGGCAGCTGCCGGCGCAGATCTGGCGGGCGTTCATGACCGAGGCGATGGCGGGCAAGCCCGTCGAGGAGTTCCCCGAGCCTTCCGAGTACGGCTGGTCGTCCGGCTACACCGAGCCCGACCGCGACCGCGACCTGCCCAGCCCCGACTACACCGCGCCGCCGGCCGACCCCGGCTGGGACGACCCCGAGTCCGACCCCGTCCTGCCGCCCACCGACGAGCCGTCGATGGACGAGCTGCCCGACGACCTGGGCCGCTCGGGCGGGCCGCCCGAGGAGACGGCGCCGCCGGAGACGGACGAGCCCGACCAGCCGTCCATCCAGCAGGACGACCTCCAGGACACCCGCCCCCCGGACGGCCGCGACCGCCAGCCCGCGGCTTGACCCGGCTCAGCCGGCCAGTTCGGCTTCGAGGTCTTCGACGGTGGTCACCGGCATGCGGCAGGTGAAGCCCCTGCACACGTACGCCGCCGGCGCCCCGCCGACCGGGCCGCGCCCCTCCAGCAGGGCGGGGTAGCCGTCGCCGCCGGGCCGGCCGAGCGCCACCACCAGTCCGGGCGCGTCGGACAGCAGCGCCGCGCGGTGCAGCTCCGCCGTACGCGGGTCGTCGGCCGCACCCACCACAGCGACCTCCACGGGCCCCGACACTTCGATGCGCGAGGTCAGGAGCGGTGCCTGCGTGTCACGTGGCATGAGGGCACGC
>NZ_JBEXLH010000012.1:0-173927 GCF_040609855.1 Nonomuraea sp. NPDC004580
ATCCGCTGCCTCAAACGCTACATCGCCCGCGAGCTCTACCAGATCATCACCAGAACCGATCATGAAACCAGCGCTTGACATCAATAGGAGCATCCCCGGTTCAGGCGCCGAGAGCCTGGCATTCGCGGCACGTTGCAACAGCTGGGTCAACGGCGGCTGCGGAGGGCGGCTTCAATGCGCAGCCCGACGCCCACCAGGGCGATCCCGATGAAGATGGTCACCCACAGCGGAGAATCATCCGATGCCGCATTCGCCTGGACGATGGCGAGCAGCAGGCCCAGGACGATGGCGATGAGGCCCGCCAGCCCGATGGCCTCGGGCGTTTCGTAGCGATGCCAGCCGGTCTTGGGTGGTTGCTCCGGTTCGGTCACGGCGGCGAGCATTCCACAGAATCATCAAGATCCGCCAGCGCAAAAGAAGGGGCCCTGCGTCGAGGGCCCCTTCCCCGCGAGAGAATCATGCTGGGTCGTCGGGCAGCATGATTTGATCGCTGTCAAAAATCATGACAAACAGCGTCAGAGGTGGCAGCGGGCCTCGTGACTGCGGCCCGAGCGGCGGGTGGGCGGGGGTTCCGGCGAGCCGGGCACCGCTTTGGGGTCAGGAGTGGGTCAGGGTTTCCCGGACGCCGTGTTTTGCGAAGTCGGACAGGGCGGTGCGGAGGTGGGTGGTGAAGTCTGGGTGGCCGGTCAGGTCGGGGGCCACCGCGGCGAGCAGGCGTTCGGGGGCGTGGGCCAGGCGGCGGAGGTCCTCTGCTCGGGGGTCGTTGACGTCCACCGGGTGGCCTGCGTCGTCTACGGAGACGGTGACGTGTCTCAGCCAGGCGGCCACCGCCAGGCAGGTCCAGCGGGGGAAGGCGCCGGCGGTCAGGCGGTCGCGGGCGGTGCCCAAGAGGCGGATCGGGACCTTCAGGGAGCCGTCGATGGCTATTTGGGCGCAGCGGTGGCGCAGCGCGCGGTTGCGCATTCTGCTCACCACCTGTTCGCCGTACGAGGGCAGGTCCACGCCGGGAGGCGGGGTCAGGGTGGGCAGGACGTCCTCAGAGAGCAGTCGCTCGGCGAGGTGGGCGAGTGGCGGGTCGTCGAGGGCGTCGGCGATGTACTCGTGGCCGGTCAGCGCGCCCGTGTAGGCGAGCGCGCTGTGCACGCCGTTGAGCACCCGCAGCTTGGCCCGCTCGTACGGCTCCACGTCCGCGACGAACCGCGCCCCCGCCCGCTCCCAGGAAGGCCGCCCACCGGGGAAGTCGTCCTGGAGCACCCACTGGTTGAACGGCTCGGCCACCACGGCCGCCAGGTCCGGCCGTCCGGTCAGCCGTTCCGCGGTCGCGAGGTCGCCGGGGGTGGTGGCGGGCACCATCCGGTCCACGACGGTGGCGGGGAACGACACGCCTTCCGGCACGTTGCCGCAAGCGTGCTGCACGGCTTCACGTACGCGGGCGCCGTTGGCCAGCAGGTTGTCGCAACTGACCACAGCCACGGGACCGGCACCGGCGGCGGATCTGCGGGACAGCCCGGCCGCCAGCAAACCGATGGGGCTGCCGGGCGCGGTGTCGGCGTACGCCTTCTCGGTGATCGTCAGCGTGATCACCCGCACCGAGGGGTCGGCGACGTACCGGACGACCTCCTCGGCCTGGGTCGGCGCGTGCAGGGTGCGGCGGATGGAGGTGACCTCGGTGGCGGAGACACGTTCGCCGTCGCGTACCAGCAGCGTGTAGCGGTGGTCCTGGGCCCGCAGCGCGCGCACGACGTCGGGGGAGCGCGGCGCGACGGCGCAGATCGTCCAGCCGTCGCCCGCCTCCTGCGTGTGGACGGCCTGGTGGGCGCGGTGGAAGGCGCCGAGGCCGAAGTGCAGGATCATGACAGGAGCTCGGCGATGTCGATCGGACGCCGCTCGACGGCCGAGCGCCAGATCGCCTCGCCCGTCGCCACCGCGAGCGCCCCCTGCAGGGCGTCGGCGGGCAGGCCGAGCCGGAGCGACTCCGGCTCCGGCGTGCCGAACAGGTCGTTTCGGAGCACCGGGTCGGCGCCCTCGTGCCCGCCCTCGCGCACGATGACGTCGATCGTCTCCGGCGGGCCGAACAGCGGGGAGAACGTGAACGTGCCGGAATCGGGCAAAGGGGTGCCGTCCGGGGTCCTGCCATGGCGGGACTCGATCTGGCCGTGGGTGCCGCTGATCACCACGCGGTAGCCCTCCCAGGGTGAGGAGAAGTCGAGGGTGTACGCCATACTCGCGCCGTTCCGGTAGCGGACCAGCGCGGAGTAGGTGTCCTCGATGTCGATCTCGTCGTCGTACAGGTAGGTGTCGGTGGGGTATTGGTGCTCGTACGCGAGGCCGTACAGGCCGGTGCGCACACCGCCGGGCTCGGCGAGCGTGCCGCTGCCCGCCTGAGCCCGATAGTAGGGGTCGCGCTCGCAGAGGTCGGCCCCGGCGTACGGCTCCCCGGCCGCGTCGCGGGGGCGGTGCGGGCTGCCGGAGCCGTAGTAGGTGAGCGCCCCGTACGCGAAGACCCGCTCGGGGGCGGAGCCGATCCACCAGGAGACCAGGTCGAGGTGGTGACAACCCCTATGTCGCCGCGCTCGATGAGCGGCAGCACGAAGCTCGCCAGCCCTCGGCTGGACAACCCACGAATGACGTGCCGTTTCATACCGCTCGCCTCCGCAAGCGCAGTCATGCGATCCTCATCGGTTCCTGTGCCATGATGCCGGGGCGCGGCAATCGATGGCGGCAATGTCAGCATGCGCCTGCAAACGCAGTCGGCTTCGGCCGGTCCGGGCCTGCGATATGGTCGCCTTCGTTGCGGCGAACCAGGAGGGTCAGGCACATGCCAGTCACGCTTGCGGACGTCGCTCGGGCAACGGGGCTGTCCGCGTCGACCGTCTCGCGGGCGCTGTCCGATCCCGACAAGGTCAACGTGCACACGCGCGAAAGGGTTCGCCGCGCGGCCCGCGAATTGGGCTACGTCCCCAACCAGACGGCCCGCTCGCTGATCTCGGGGCACCACGACATCCTCGGCCTCATCGTGCCCGACATCGCCAACCCGTTCTTCCCGCCGATCATCAAGGCGATCCAGGCGCGGGCGGGCCTCAAGGGCAAGACCGTGATCATCACGGACGTCGACGAGCACCCCGGCGACGAGGTGGAGCGGGCGCAGATCCTCCGCAAGCGGGTGGACGGGCTCATCATGGTCTCGCCGCGCACCAGTGACGAGCGGCTCGCCGAGCTGGCCAAGCTCAAGCCCATCGTGTTCGTCAACCGGAGGGTCGAGGGCGCGGCCAACGTCCTAATCGACAACGCCGACGGCATGATCGAGGCCGTCGAGCACCTCAGCGCGCTCGGCCACCGCAAGCTCGCCTACCTCAACGGGCCCCGGCGTTCGTGGTCCAACGCGCAGCGGCGCAAGGCCGTCGTCGCGGCCTGCCTGGCGCAGGACATCGAGCTGGTCGAGTACGGCCCCTTCGAGCCGCAGGTCCAGGCCGGGGTGCGGGCCGCCGACCTGGTGCACGCCGGCGACGTCACCGCGGTCATCGCCTACGACGACCTGATCGCCCTCGGCCTGATGACCCGGTTGGCCGAGCGCGGCGTACGGGTCGGCCAGGACCTCAGCGTGATCGGCATCGACGACAGCCCGATGTCCGGCATGGCCTACCCGACGCTGACCTCCATCCACGTGCCCGGCACGGAGGCCGGGATGGCCGCCGTCGACCTCCTGCTCGACATGATCGCCAACCCGGCGGACGAGGAACCCCCGGTCGTCCAGCTCGAAACCCGCCTGGTGGTCCGCGGCTCCACCACCCCGGCCCCCACCCCCTGACCACCGACATTCCACACGTCTCGCAACCGGATGACTCTGGTCATGTGCTGTTCCCTTCTGGGCCGATCCACCTGCCGCGCAGGACGGTCGCCCACGGATGGAAGCCTTCGTCGAAGACGGCGAGATCGGCGTCTGCGCCGGGCGCGATCACGCCCTTGCGGCCGGTCAGGCCGAGCACCCGTGCCGGCGTGGCGGTGGCGGCGGCCACGGCCTCGGGTACGGGCCAGCCGAGGTCACCGGTCAGGTGGCGGAGCATGGCGGGCAGCGCCGAGGTGGAGCCGCCGAACGCGTCCGCGCCCACGACGAGCCCGACACCGTCGCCGACCTCGCAGGTCACGGTGCCGAGGCGGTAGCGGGCGCCGCGCGGCAGCCCGGCGCCGGGCGTACCGTCCGACACCACGCACAGGCGCTCGCCCACGCAGCGGCGGGCGATCTCCAGCAGCGCGGGCGGCAGGTGGCGGCCGTCGGCGATCACCTCGGCGGTCAGGTGGTCGGCGGCCAGCGACTCCTCCAGCAGGCCAGGCAGCCGCCACGGGCCCTGCCTGATCGTGCTCGACTGGCCGCTCCACAGGTGGGTGACGTGGGAGAGCCCGGCGGCGACGGCCGCGCGCAGGTCGTCGCCGCGTGCCTCGCTGTGACCTGCGGCGACGACCACCCCGGCGGCGGCGAGGCGGGCCGTGGCCTCGACGGCGCCGGGCAGCTCGGGGGCGAGCGTGATCATGCTGAGCACGTCGCGATGCTCCACGAGCACGCCGACGTCCGCGGTGGTCGGCGGGCGCAGCACGGCGGGATCGTGCGCGCCGCACTGCGCCGCCGCCAGGAACGGCCCTTCCAGGTGGACGCCGAGCAGCTCCGCGCAGCCCTCGACGGTACGGTCCACGCCGCCGAACCCGGCCAGCAGCTCCTCCAGCCGCCCGACGGACGCCGACACCAGCGACGCCTGCACACTGGTGACCCCCTGCCCGGCCAGGCCACGCAGCACCGCGACCCCCTGGCCTGGCCCCTCGTCGAAGCACGCGCCCGCGAACCCGTGCACGTGCAGGTCGATCAGCCCCGGTGTGATCAGCCGCCCGCCGACGTCGATCACCGCCCCGTCGCGACGGCTCCCCCGTGGGGGCAGAGCCGCGACGCGCGCACCCGAGACGACCACGTCAACGTCATTCCGAACCCCCTCGGCCAGCACCACCCGGCCACCGGTCAGGATCACCTCCACGTCACCACGCTCTCGGATGGGGGCCGCCGGTCAGGGTCGCGTCCGTGGCGTCGCGGACGCCCTCAGAAGGGATCACGTCGGCGCCGCCCTTGAACCGGAGCAGCCGATCACCGCGGCAGGTCGAGCTTGCCGGCGGAGTCGGGGTCGAGGAACAGGGTGGCGCGGGGGGTGCGGCGGAGGATCGTGGCGGGGCAGGCGGGTGAGACGGGGTCGGTGAGGGTGGCGGCGACGGCGGCGGCCTTGCGCTGCTCGGGGACGCACACCTGCACCGACGCGGCCGTCAGCAGGGCGGGCACGGTGAGTGAGATCGCGGTGGCGGGCACGTCGGCGACGGTGGCGAAGTGGCCCTCGCCGACCTGCTGCTCGCGCGAGCGCTGCGTCAGCGTGATCACCCTGGCCCACCGGTCGTCGTCGAAGCGCGCCTGGTGCGGCTCGTTGAAGGCCAGGTGGCCGTTCTCGCCGATGCCCATGCACACCAGGTCGAGCGGCAGCGTACGCAGCTCGGCCTCGTAACGGGCGCACTCCGCCTCGGGGTCGGGGGCGTTGCCGTCGATGTAGTGGACGGCGGCGGGCGCGAACGGGTCCTCGATGCGCTCCTTGATCCACCGGCGGAACGAGGCGGGGTGGTCGGCCGCGATGCCGACGTACTCGTCCATGTGGAAGACCGTCACCCGGTCCCATGGGATCTCCTGCTCGCGCAGCGCGTCGGTGAACGCGTACTGGGAGTTTCCCGTGGCGATGACGACGCGGGCGGCGCCGCGCCGCGCCACCGCGTCCCCGATGGTCGCGGCGGCGCGCTCGGCCGCGGCGCGGCCGAGGTCCGCCTCGCTCGGGTGAACCTCGACGGGCAGGCTGTCCGCCGTGAATCGGGTCAGAGGGGTGGACAAGGTGCTCCTCCTCGGGGTGGGCGTACACCACCATAATGCAAACGTATGCAGCACTTGCAAGGAGGAGCAGCGATCGGCCCGGCGCGATTGCGGTGATCTCCGTGGATGCGATTGCCACACGAGCGTCCGTGCGGCAATCGCTACAAGCCGGCTACGGGCGGCGGGCGTCCGTCCGCCGGCGTTCGTGCCTGATGGCGAGCCTGATCGTCCAGTAGAGGAAGAAGAGGACGACTGCCGCTGGAATGATCCAGTAGAACAGCAGCATCATCACTTCGGGCAACCCGATGTTCACCGCGTCGATCCTCCTCCGGGACGGCAGGCGTCCAGCATCCCTCAGGCGTTTACGCGCGTACAGCGGATCATCGATCGCGCGGGTCCTTCAGCGAGCGCATGGTGTCGACCAGGGTCTCATGGATGTACTCCAGCTCCGGCGAGGTGAAGTCCGTCCAGTCGCCGGCGTCCTCTGTGGTGTCCTCTGTGGTGTCCTTGGTGGCGTCGGTCGACCAGGACGCCTCGTCCGAGCCGCTCCAGGTGCTCTCGGCCGCCGCCGGGTCGTGGCGGTACACCCACCACAGGTTCCCCCACGGGTCCTGGAAGCGGGCGAGGGTGTCGCCGAAGAAGTCGGTCGGGCGGGTCACGATGCGGGCCCCGCGCGCCGCCGCCCGGTCGAGGGTGGCCTCGACGTCGTCCACGTAGACGCGGGTGAGCGCCGGCGTGAACGGCCAGTCGGGCTTGCGGTCGGCGATGGTCAGCAGCGAGTCGCCGACGCGCAGCTCGGAGTGCAGGATGAGCCCGTCCTTGTCGTTCGTACGGGCCTCGGGCACGTCCACCGCACCGAACACGGCCATGAGGAAGTCGATCAGTCCGGCGGCGTCGTCGGTGACGACGAACGGGTTCACGGTGTTGGAACCCGCGGGCACTGCGGTCATGGTGCGTCCTTTCAGCAAGCTGAACGAAGGGATGCACGCATGGTCGCCAGCGGTGCGGCCACTTGATGTCCTGAATGCGGCCGCTTTTCAGAGGGGGAAGCGGCCGTCGCGCCACTGCCAGTGGCGGCCCGCCTTGAGGTGGTCGATGACCGCCCGCTGGAGCGCGGTGCGGCGCGGCAACTGGTCGAGCGGCGTGGTCAGCGTACGGAAGACGAACCGCAGCACCTCCACGTCGGCGTCGATCCCCTTGGGCTCCTCGTACGGCTCCAGCTCGAACCTGCGCTGGAACCGCACGATGTTGGAGTCGGCCGGCAGATATTCGCTGAGCTGCGGATCGAGCAGCCACGAGCCGCACGAGAACGCCGTGTGCTGCTCGTCGGGGAAATGGCGGGGGAAGAACGCGCGGGCCCGGTCGAGTGAGGCGTCGATGGCCTCGGGGGTCAGCGGACCCGACTCGGGGATGTGCAGCTGAACGGCGGTGTCGCCGCGGTGGAACTGCAGCCGGCCCAGCTCGTAGAGGCCGCCGCGAACGTGCAGCGTCAGCCAGTTCTGGATGACCGGCCAGCCCTCGCGCGCCATCCGCCGGTCGATGGCGAGGTTGCGGCCGAGGTCGGCGAGCGTCGTCCAGGACACGTCCTCGGGTACGCCGTGGTCGCGGTGGTAGCCGAGGACGACGTCGATCAGCGCTAGGTAGGCGTAGACGTACAGGTGCCGCCAGGCGGGGCCCCGATCGCGCGGCAGCGCGGGGCCGAACGACAACCAGCCGTAACCGCCGAGGTCGGCGCGGACCATGGCGGTCGCGCGGTCGAGCAGCCAGCGCAGCTCCGGCGTCCACAGCGGGGAATCGGGGTCCGGCCAGCCCTGCATGATCTCGGCGGCGTCGTCGGGGCGTACGGCGAGCCGGTCGAGGATCGCGGGGGCGTCGGCCTTGGCGGGCAGCGGCGCGGACGGGAGATCGCCGGCGAGGCGATGCACGCGCTCGACGTCCTCGAGGGGAACCCCGAGCCGGGAGGCGATGTCGTCAAGCTTCATCTCGCCGACTTTACCTGCGAGAGGTTAGGATACAACTGTATCCATAAGGGCGTCGCCACCATGCCTGACCAGCCGTCCGCCTTCACCAGCGACCGCTACCACGCCGTCCACGACCGCGTGCTCCAGGAGCTGTGGCCGGGGCCCGTCGACGCGCTGTCGGTCGAGGCCCCGAGCTGGTCGACGCCGAGCCCCTGCACCTATGCCTGACCCAGCGTCAGGACAGCAGGCCGTCGCCGTCCGCGCTCATCGTGCGCCGGCTCATCAGGGACCGGGCGGGCGAGCTGGTCAGCTGATGGCGCAGGTGTTCACGAGGTCACCCGAGGTCGCGCGGGGGACGGTGGCGCTGCGCGGCGGCTGCTTGCCGCGGTCCGTCCAGCGCTCCAGGGCCTCGAACGCCGTCCGCATGCACGGCAGCAGGGGCCGCATGCGGTCGGGGAACATGTCGTACTCGATGTCGAGGTGCGAGGCGCCCTCCATGCGGTAGTAGCGGTGCAGCGCGCCCCTGCCCTGCTCGCGCACGGCCTGGGCGTACGCGTCGCCGTGCACCCTGATCGGCAGCAGCGTGTCGAGCGTGCCCATCACGGTGATCAGCGGCTTGCCGATGCGGCCGGAGTGGGAGGCCCGCCGCACGGCGTCGTGCACGCTCTTCGGACGATCGGCGTAGTCGTAGTCGGCGTCGCAGTTGGGCGTGCCGCTCTGGCAGTACGGGATGCCGGCGTCCAGGTCGCCGTCGAAGCCGGGGTCCACCTCCTCGCGGTAGCGGCGCTGGGTGCCGTCCCACAGGACGCTGTGGTTGAAGTCCCACAGGAACTCCGAGCCGGGCGCGAAGCCCGCCCGCAGCATCGCGGCGTGCGCTTGCTCGTCGCCGGTCGCCTTGTACTTGGGGTATTCGCGCAGCGCCACCGGCAGGTACGTCAGCGCGTTGCGCTGCTGCCTGCCCGGCGGCCAGTAGGTGCCTTCGGAGTCGACGCCGCCGTCGTACAGCTCGGGGTGGTTCTCCAGCGCCCACCGGACGAGCTGGCCGCCGTTCGAGATGCCCATCGCGTACGTCCTGCGCGCCTGCCGGCCGTAGTGGCGGGCGACGGTGGCCTTGGCGGCGACCGTCACCTCGGTCATCCGGTGGTACCACTCCCTGATGGCGTCCCCGGGCCGCTTGCCGTCGTGGTAGAAGTTCGCGTCCACGTTGCCCTTGTCGGTGGAGGCGTAGGCGTACCCCTTGGCCAGCACGAAGTCCGCGATCGTGTAGTCGTTGGCGTACTGGCGGCGGTTGCCCGGTGCGCCGGCGACGACCAGCCCGCCGTTCCACCGCTCGGGGAGGCGGATGACGAACTGGGCGTCGTGGTTCCAGCCGTGGGTGGGGTTGGTGGTGGAGGTGTCGGCGAAGTAGCCGTCGATCTGGATGCCGGGCACGCCGCTCGGGTTGCGGGTGCCGGCCGCGTGCAGGCCCTGCCAGTCGGCCTGGTCGGTGTGGCCTGAGGCGACCGTGCCCGCCGTGGTGAGGTCGTCCAGACAGGCGGCGACCTGGTGCTGCGCGCCTGGCACGCGCAGCCGGTTCATGCCGTGGCAGCGGGCGTCCGCGGCGGCGGGGGACGCCACCGGCGCCAGGGGGATCGCCACGAGCGCGGCCATCAGGGCGGAGAGAGACGTTCGGCGAGTCTTTCCGAGGAGGGACAGAGGCATGTGCGACTCCCATCGATCAGACGGACGCCATGCTGATCCAGCGTTCCCGGCGCGGCGACGTACGTGGTCTCCACTGTTCGGCGGCGACCTGTGGAGAGGGTGTCCACCGGTTCGCCGGTGAGCGCCCGATCGGCCGGCCGGAAAGCCGGAACAGGCGGCGGATGCCGCGTACCGGTGTGTGTCACCGCATAGCGGGCGGTCCGAATGTGTGGGTGCCTCACCTGGTCCGCCATCGTGGGCGCGACCTAGCGTTCACGGTGTCCGAGGTCGCGTTGTGACACGTGAGGAGGGCGCATGGGAGCAGGCCCCACGGGGTCCGCGGGCCCCGCGGCGCAGGAGGCGAGCCCGCCCGCCGGGCCGGTGCTGCGGGCGCGCGGGCTGGTCAGGGAGTTCCGCGGGTTCCGCGCCGTGGACGGCGTCGATCTCGACGTTGCCGAGGGCAGCGTACACGCGCTGGTGGGGCCCAACGGCGCCGGCAAGACCACCCTGTTCAACCTGCTCACCGGCTTCCTGAAGCCCACCGCGGGCAGCGTGGTGATCGACGGGCACCGGGAGCTGGTCGGCCGCAGCCCCGAGGCGATCAGCCGGCTCGGCGTGGCGCGCTCGTTCCAGATCACCAGCCTGTTCACCGACCTGACCCCGCAGCAGCACGTGGAGCTGGCGCTGGCCGGGCCGACCGGCCTGGGCTGGCGGTTCTGGCGCTCTCACCGGGCACTGGAACGCTTCGCCGCGCCCGCCGCCGAGCTGCTGGACCGGGTCGGGCTCGCGGGGCACGCGGGCGTACCGGCCGGCTCGCTGTCGTACGGCCGCAAAAGGGCACTCGAGCTGGCGCTCGCGCTGGCCATGGACCCCAAGGTGCTGCTGCTCGACGAGCCGACCGCCGGGATGGGCGTCGAGGACGTGGACCGCACCATCGAGCTCGTCCGCACGATCCGCGCGGGCCGCACCGTCGTCATGGTGGAGCACAACATGAACGTGGTCGCCAGCCTCGCCGACCGGGTGACCGTGCTGCAGCACGGCAAGGTGCTGGTCGAGGGCGCGTACGCCGAGATCCGCCACGACCCCCGCGTCATCACCGCCTACCTCGGAGACTTCGATGCTGCGCGTTGAAGGACTGTCCGCCTGGTACGGCGAGGCGCAGGCGCTGCGCGAGGTGTCCATGCGGGTCGACGAGGGCGAGATCGTCACCCTGGTCGGCCGCAACGGCGCCGGCAAGACCACGCTGCTGCGCTGCCTGATGGGCCTGCACGGCACGTACGGCAGGACGACCGGCACGATCGCGCTGTCCGGCGCCGACATCACGGCGCTGCCCCCGCACGCCAGGGCCAGGCGCGGCCTCGGCTACGTCCCCGACGACCGCGGCATCTACGCGACGCTGTCGGTGGAGGAGAACCTGACGCTGGCGCCGCCGGTCAAGGGCGGCGGCCCCCAGCCGTGGTCGCTGGAGCGCGTCTACGAGACGTTCCCGCACCTGAAGGAGCGGCGCCGCTCGCCCGGCACCACGCTGTCGGGCGGCGAGCAGCAGATGCTGGTGCTGGCCAGGGTGCTGCGCACCGGCGCCAGGCTGCTGCTCTGCGACGAGCCCACCGAGGGCCTGTCGCCGCTGTTCGTGCAGCGCATCGGCGAGATCCTGCGCGAGGTGCGCGCGGCGGGCACGACGGTGCTGCTGGTCGAGCAGAACGTGCACTTCGCCGCCACGGTCGCCGACCGCCACTACCTGCTGGCCGAAGGGCGGATCGTCGAGTCGCTCGACCGCGACCAGGTACGCGAACGCGAGCACCAGCTCCTCGAATACCTCGGAATCTGACGACATATGGACGACTCGCCACCCCTGAGGAAGACAGAACGGTAGAGGAGATGCCGCACATGAGAATCACGGGCTGGAGCGGCGGGCTGGCCGCCGCGACGCTGGTGCTGGCCGGATGCGGCGGCGGGCCCGGCGGTGGCGGCGGCGCGATCAGCGACGGCGGGGTGGTGCTGGCCGTGCTGAACGACCAGTCGGGCATCTACGCCGACACCTCGGGCCGCAGCACGGTCGAGGCCGTCAAGATGGCGGTGGACGACTACCGCGCCGAATACGGCGACAAGGCGGTGGCCAAGAAGGTCGAGGTGGTGGCCGCCGACCACCAGAACAAGCCCGAGATCGCCAACTCCAAGGCGCAGGAGCTCTACGACCGCGAGCACGCCGACGTCATCCTCGACGTGCCCACCTCGTCGGCCGCGCTCGCCGTCGCCACGGTCGCCAAGAACAAGAAGAAGGTCTTCATCGACGTCGGCGCCGCCAGCACCGAGCTGGAGGGCAAGGCGTGCAACAAGTACACCTTCCACTACGGCTACAACAGCTACATGCTGGCCCACGGCACCGGCACCGAGGTCACCAAGGACGGCGCCGAGAACTGGTACATCGTCTACCCCGACTACGCGTTCGGGCAGGACATGAACAAGACGTTCAGCACCGCCATCCAGGAGGCCGGCGGCTCCGTCGTGCAGTCGGACCCGACGCCGTTCCCCAACGACAACTTCTCCACGTTCCTGCTCAAGGCCCCTGGCCTCGACCCGAAGCCGCAGGTGCTCGGCACCATGCACGCCGGCGGTGACCTGATCAACCTGGTCAAGCAGTACAACGAGTACAAGCTGCGCGACAAGGGCGTGCGACTCGCGCTCGGGCTGCTGTCCATGAGCGACATCCACTCGCTCGGGCCCGACGCCCTGGCCGGCACCCGCTACACCACGATGTGGGCCTGGACCTTCGACGAGCAGACCAGGGCCTGGGCCGACAGGTTCCAGGCCAAGGTCGGCAAGCGGCCCACCTCCAACATGGCCGCCAACTACTCGGCCGCCCTGCAATACCTCGAAGCCGTGCAGCGCGCCGGCACCGACAACTCCGACAAGGTGGTCGCGCAGCTCGAAGGGCACTCCATGGAGGACATGTTCGTCCGCAACGGCACCATCCGTGCCCAGGACCACCTGCTGCTGCACGACGCGTACCTGACGGAGGTCAAGGCGAAGAGCGAGGTCAAGGAGCCGTACGACTACGAGAAGGTGCTCAAGACCATCCCGGCCGCTGAGGCGTTCCAGCCGCAGCCCGACCCGGCCTGCAAGCTGTAGGCGGCCGGCGTGCTCCAGCAGGCGTTCAACGGGCTGGTGGGCGGGTCGTTCTACGCCCTGCTCGCCCTCGGCCTGGCCGTCATCTTCGGCATGCTCGGCGTGGTCAACCTCGCGCACGGCGCGTTCTACATGCTCGGCGCCTTCGGCGCGTTCATCGCGCTCGACTCGTTCGGGCTGAACTTCTGGGTGGCGCTCGCGCTGGTGCCGCTGCTGCTCGGCGTGGCGGGCGCGGTGCTGGAACGGCTGTTCATCCGGCGGCTCGCGCCGCTCGACCCGCTCTACAACTTCCTGTTCACGTTCGGGCTGGCGCTCATACTCCAGGACCTCATCCGCCGCGAGTACGGCGTCAACTCCCAGCCCTACCCCCGGCCGCCCGCCCTGGAGGGCACGGTGGACCTGGGGCTGTTCACCTACCCGGCGTACCAGGTGTTCGTGCTCGGCGTCTCGGTCCTGATGTGCCTCGCGGTGTGGGTGGTGCTCACCAGGACCCGCGTCGGCATGATCGTCAGGGCCTCGACCGAGCGGCCCGAGCTGACCCGCGCGCTCGGCATCGACGTCGGCCGCTGGGTGACGCCGGTGTTCGGCTTCGGCATCGCGCTGGCCGCCTTCGCCGGGGTGCTGGCCGCGCCGATGCGCGCGGTCAACCCGCTGATGGGCGCCGACCTGATCATCACGGTCTTCGCCGTGGTCGTGATCGGCGGGCTCGGCTCGGTGTTCGGCTCGGTCGCCGCCGGGTTCGCCGTGGGGCTGGTGTCGGCGCTGGGCAACCTGTACGTGCCCGCGCTCTCCCAGATCCTCGTCTTCATCCTGATGGCCGCCGTGCTGCTGTGGCGGCCCGCCGGGTTGTTCGGACGCGAGGAGGCGTACCGGTGATCATGTCCAGGCTGGCCCGCTCCGGCAGGGGCGGGATCGTGCTCCTGGTGGCCGGGCTCGTCGCCGCCCTCGTCCTGCCGTGGCTCATCTACCCGCCGGTCGCGCTGGACATCGTCTGCTGGGCGCTGTTCGCCGCGGCCGTGGACCTGCTGCTCGGCTTCACCGGGCTGCTGTCGTTCGGGCACGCCGCGTTCTGGGGCGGGTCGGCGTACGCCACGGGGCTGATCGTGTTGCACGGCGGGCTGCCGTTCCCGGTGGCGATCATCGGCGGCGCGGCGTTCGCGGCGCTGCTGGCGCTGCCCATCGGCTATCTGTCCGTACGCCTGACCGGCATCTACTTCGCGATGGTCACCCTGGCCTTCGCCCAGATGCTCTACTTCCTGGCCAACCAGTGGCGCGGGGTCACCGGCGGCGAGAACGGCCTGCAGGGCATCCCGCGCGACCTGCTCGGCCTCGACCTCAACGACCCCTTTTACTTCTATTACGCGGGGCTGCCGTTCGTGCTGCTCGGCCTCGCCGCCGCCTGGCGGATCGTGCGCTCGCCGTTCGGCCGGGTGCTGGTCTCCATCAGGGACAACCCCTCCCGCGCCCGCGCACTCGGCTACCCCGTCGAGCGCTATCGGCTGCTCGCGTTCGTGCTGTCGGCCGCGCTCGCGGGCGTCGCCGGCGGCGTCTTCGCCATCGGGCACGGCTTCGCCTCGCTCGACGGCCTCTACTGGACCACCTCGGGCCAGGTCGTGATGATGGTCATCCTCGGCGGCATCGGCACGCTGTGGGGCGGCGCCATCGGCGCCGCGATCGTCGTCCAGCTCCAGGACTTCCTCGCCACCGCCGGGTTCGAGGGCATCGGCATCGTCACCGGCACCATCTTCATCGTCATCGTGCTGCTGTTCCGTCGCGGCATCTGGGGGACCGTCCGCCACCTGATCGCCACCCGTCGTACCACGCCGCCGCTCAGCTCCGCAGCCGATGCAGGCGCAGCGCCAGCTGGATCTCCAGAGCCCGCTCCGGCTCCTGCCAGTCCTCGCCCAGCAGGCGGCTCACCCGATGCAGCCGCTGGTGAACGGTGTTGATGTGGACGTGCAGCCGCTCCGCCGTCCTGGACAGCGCGCACCTGCTGCCGAAGTACGTCTCCAGCGTCCGCACCAGCGACGTGCCCCGGCGCGCGTCATAGTCGAGCACCGGGCCCAGCGTCGCCTCCAGGAACCCCTTGGCGTCGCGGTGCGCGCCGATCAGCAGGCCGACGAAGCCCAGCTCGCGGGCGTCGGCGCCGTCGTCCATCCGGTCGAGCGCGAGCAGCGTGTCGGCGCAGCGCCTGGCCTCCCGGTGCGCGGCGGGCACCCCGGACAGGTCGCGCACCGGACCCGCCGCGCCGACCGTCACCGGCGCCGCCAGCGCCGCCCCCAGCTCCTTGGCCACCCGTCGTGCCGTCTCACCTGGTACGTCGCCGGGCAGCAGCAGCACGACCTCCTCCCCGCGCGCCGCCGCCAGCCCGTGCGCCGTCGCCGCATAGGACGCCGCCCAGAACGCGGCCCGTCCGCGATGCCTGGACGAGGCGCAGCGCGCCGACAGCACGACATACGGCACGTTGCGCTCCAAACCCACGCGCCGAATCCGCGCCTCAAGCCCTGGCGCCCCCTCCGCCACGAAGCCGTCCGTCGCCCCACCGCCGGTCCGGCCTGTCGCCCCGTCCGCCGCCCAAGCGTCGGTCCGGCCGCCCGTGCCGCCGCCGGTCCGCTCGCCGACTTTGCCGTCCAGGAGGTCGTCGAGCAGCTCGCCCTGCACCCGCGCCTCGGCCTCCGCCGGGCTCCTGCGCAGCAGCATCACCAGCGCCGTCACCAGGGCGGCGCGTTCCAGGATGCGGCGGTCGGCGTCGTCAAGGCCGGCGTCCGTACGCAGGGCCAGCGTGCCCAGCACCTCGCCGGGCGTCGAGATCGGGGTGATCCATAGGTCGCCGTGGCGGGTGGTGCCGCCCCGGGGATGCGTGGCGGCGGTGACGGCCGGCAGGTCGTCCTCGGCCAGCGGCACCGCCTCGCCCGACGCCACCAGGCACCGGCCGGCCGCGTCCAGCACGTACAGGGTGCCGCCCAGCACCTCGGTGACCACCGCCGCCACGTCGCCCGCGTCGCCGCCCTTGACGACCAGCGCCGTCATCCGGTCGTGCGCCTGCGCCGCCCGCTCGATCGCGGCGCCGCGCGCCCGCAGCCGCCCGTTGACCGCGTCCAGTTCCTCGACCGTCGCCCTGGTCTCCGCCAGCAGCCGCGCGTTGCCGATGGCCAGCGCCGCGTGCGCGGCCAGCGAGCCCAGCAGCACCGCCTGCTCGGGCGCGAACGGCCGCTCGGTGCGGTTGGCCGCGTACAGCACGCCGATCACCCGGCTGCCCACCCGCATCGGCACGCCCAGGATGGCCACCAGCGCCTCCTCGGCCACCGCCGCGTCGATGAACGGCCGGTGCCTGAACTGCGGGTCGCGCAGGTAGTGCTCGGTGCTGTAGGGCATCGCGGTCTGCGCCACCAGCCCGCCGAGCCCGTCACCGAGCGGGATCCGCAGCCGCCGGAACGCGGCCGAGATCGAGCCGTCCGTCATGCACATGCGGGTCTCGCCGCACTCGTCGTCGTTCAGCGTCACGTACGCGATGTCGGCGTTCAGCAGCCGCCTGGCGCGGCGCACGATCGCCTCCAGGATCGCGTCGAGGTCGCGCAGCCCGGCCAGGTCGCCGGCCAGGTCGAACAGCGCGGTCAGCTCGGCCTCGCGGCGCGCCTGCCTGCGCATGCCGGCGCTCACCCGCAGCGCGGTCAGCTTGGCCGCCTCAAGCTGGGCCAGCGTCTCGGGGGTCGCGCCCGCCGCGCGGGCCGAGGCCACCGGCTCCTCGAACTCGACCGGCGCGGCCTCCCTGGCCAGCAGGTCGAGGAAGACGTTGCACGATGCGAGAGGGGCTTGCACGGTCATTTGCACGGTCATCGGCGCGTCCGTCCGGGTGCGGGGGGTCGGCGGCGGCACAGTCTGGGGCACGCCCTGGGGCGCGGGCCGGGGCGCGGGCCGGGGCGCGGGCCGGGGTGCGGGCACGGCATGGTCACGCATGCGGGCCGGCGGGTCGTGTGCGTGGAAGGGGGGTCAGGTCCTGCGACAGGGCATGCAATGGGGCCTCCAGAGCACAACGAGCAGGGGTCTGATCGGAGTCCGCCAGGTTACTAAGCGCATAGTCAGTCCGTGAACGGTCGCTTGTCAACCGGTACCACCGGCCGGTGCTGGTCGCCGCACCCGGGGCCGGCCTATTGGCCGTCCGGCGCCAGCAGCTTCAGCGCGAGGTCCGCGTAGAACTCGCCGAGCTGCTCAGGGGAGTCGGGCCCGTCCAGCCGGTACCACCGGACCAGATCTATGGTCAGCGACAACATCGCCCGCGTGACCCGCTTGACGTCGACTTTCGCGAACGACCCGTCCGCCACCCCGCGCGCCACCGCGCCCCTGAAGTAGCCGTTGGTCTGGTGGCGCAGCTCCACGATCTCGCCGTAGTGCTCGGGGGTCAGATGGTTCAGCTCCATCTGGCAGACGCGCGCCGTCACGTGGTGACGGGCATGCCACACCGTGTACGCCGACACGATCGCCCGCAGCCGCTCGGCAGACCCCTCCAGCGCCACGATCGCCGGGTCCCTGATGTGCGCGAGCACCCGTTCATGACCGGCCCTGATCACCTCGAACAGGACCAGCTCCTTCGACGGGAAGTGCACGTAGAGCGCGGCCGGGCTGAGCCCGACGCACTCGGCGATGTCGCGCGTCGTCGTGGCGTGGAAGCCGTTGGCGGCGAAGCAGCGCACCGCCGACGACAGCAGGCCGCGCTGCACCTCCCCGAGGTCCGCCCTCCACAGATCGGGAGAGTGGTCGCGCAGCCGGGGATCTGCCGCCAAGTCCTGCGCGGTGAATCGGGCCTGCCGTCGGGCCATCCGCGACCCTCGCCCCCTTCGACTCCGAGTGCGTGGTATCGATGCCGCCCGCGGAGCCCGCCGGCCACCTGGTCGTGACCTCGTGCCGCGAGTGTTTCGTACTCGCAGTCTAGAGCTGACTATGCGCTTAGTCACCACCTCTCCCGGAGCCCGTTGCCCAGCCGGGCAGCGCGTCCCGGATGAGCGCCGCGTCACGGTCGAGCAGGCCCCGCGCTCGCCGCCGCCCACCTGCGGCGATCACGATCCCGTCACCCGGATAACGCGGCACCACATGCAGGTGAAGGTGAAAAACCTCCTGCCCGGCAGCCTCCCCGTCAGCCAGCGACAGCCGCACCCCTTCACACCGCACCCCCGCGTTCCCCGAGCCGCGCGCCGTCTCCGAGCCGCCCGCCACTCCCTCCAACCCGGCCACCCCCGCGCCGCCTGCGGCCTCAGAGGCCGTTGCCGGGGGCGAACCGGCTGGCGCCGGCGGGTTCGCCGCTGCGCGCAGCCCGGCGGCGACCCTTCGGGCGGCGCGCCAGAGGGGTGCGCCGATCTCGTCGGACGCGTCCGTGAGGCCGGTCATGTGGGTGCGCGGGATCACGAGCGTGTGGCCGATGGCGGCCGGGTGAAGGTCGAGGATCGCCATCACGCTGTCGTCCTCGTAGACGACGCTCGCCTCGGCGCGCCCGGCGACGATCTCGCAGAAGATGCAGCCGTTCATGCGCCTCATGCTTCCGGGCCGCAGCCGCTCATCGCATCCGCATTACGCGCAGCCGCCGCCGCAGCCGCAGCCGCAGGAAGAGCGCCGCCGCAGTCGCAGTCGCAGCCGCGTCCGCATTACGCGTCGCCGCAGCCGCAACCGCAGGAGTCGCCGTCGCCGGTGCCGCCTCCCGGGTCGTCATCGTCGTCCTCGGGGGCGGTCATCACGAGCGCCGGGACCAGGGTCGGTGGGCCGTGGAGGACGTAGGACTCCAAGGTGCCGTCCCGGGCCGGATGGGCCGCCAGGGCGGCTCGGCAGGCCGCGTCGCCCGCTTGGGTGGGGCCGAGCGTTCCCCTTCTGAGCAGGCCGCGGCGGACGAGGCCGAGCCTGATGCGCTTCTCCAGGGCGGCCCACTCCGGCGCCCGCTCCAGGTCGCGGCGGTGGGCCCGGCCGAGACGCGCGGCGAGCAGGTCGAGCACCAGTTGCTCGGCCGGATGCCATGTGCCCCCACCCGCGCCTGCGATGACGGTGTAGCGGCCACTCCGTGAAGCGCGGACGGCACTGCGCCGTAGGAGGGCGATGATCGCGGTGCCGGCGAGCGCGCGGGGACCGCCGGTGAGGACGGCCAGCTCGTACGCGTCCCTGACCCCGTCCCTGACCCCGCCCCCAGGCCGCCGCAGGCGCGGCACGGGCCACCTACCGCTCATGCCACCAGGAAAGCGCCGCTGTCGGTTCTGTACAAGACCGGAAGGGCCCCGGCCGCCTAATGTGGCGTTCATCGAACGACAGCGAAAGAAGGAAAGAGGACGCAGCCGTGGGCAAGATCGTGTCGAGCTTCTTCATCTCGGTGGACGGCGTGGTCGAGTCGCCGGACCAGTGGCACTTCCCGTACTGGTGCGATGAGATGGGAGCGTTCGTCCAGGCAGGGATGGAGAGCGCGGCCGGCTTCCTGATGGGCAGGAAGCTGTACGACGAGTGGTCGAGCTACTGGACGACCACCGACGCCGACCCCGAGATCGCCGCGACGTTCAACGAGGCCAGGAAGTTCGTCGTCTCCAACTCCCTGGAGAAGGCCGAGTGGGCCAACACCACCCTCATCTCGGGCGACGTCGCCGCCGGGCTGCGCGAGCTCAAGGAGCGGAGCGAGGGCGACCTGCAGATGTCGGGGTCGGCGACGACCGTGCGGTGGCTGCTCGCCAACGGCCTGCTGGACGAGCTGCACCTGCTCGTCCACCCGATCGCGGTGGGACGCGGGCAGCGCTTGTTCGAGGACACGCCGACGCACCCGCTTAAGCTGACCGGGTCGGAGACGTGGTCGTCGGGCGTGATCCTGGCGAGCTACGCCCCCGCCGACGCCTGAGGGGGCACGCTCAACAGGGGCGGGCGCGGCCGGGTGGCCTCAGCGCGAGACGTCGTGCAGGCCGAGCAACTCCACGGCCATGTCACGCATCTCGACCTTGCGGATCTTCCCCGTCACGGTCATCGGGAAGGCGTCCACGAGGTGCACGTACCGGGGGATCTTGAAATGGGCGAGGCGTCCGGCGCAGTACTCCCTGACCGCCTCGGCGGTGAGCGGCGGCGCGCCGGGCCGCAGCACGATCCAGGCCATCAGCTCCTCGCCGTACTTGGCGTCCGGCACCCCGATCACCTGGACGTCCGCGATGTCGGGATGCGTGTAGAGGTACTCCTCGACCTCGCGCGGATAGACGTTCTCGCCGCCGCGGATCACCATGTCCTTGATCCGGCCGACGATGTTGACGTACCCCTCCTCGTCCATGGTGGCGAGGTCGCCGGTGTGCATCCAGCGGGCGGTGTCGATGGCCTCGGCGGTCTTGTCCGGCTCGTCCCAGTAGCCGAGCATCACGGAGTAGCCGCGGGTGCACAGCTCGCCGGGCTCGCCGCGAGGCACCGCGAGGCCGGTCTCCGGGTGCACGATCTTGATCTCCAGGTGCGGCATGACCTGCCCGACCGTCTCCGTGCGCCGGGCCAGCCCGTCGTCCCGCCTGGTCATCGTGGACACCGGGGAGGTCTCGGTCATGCCGTAACAGATCGCCACCTCGCTCATGTGCATCTCGCCGATCACCCGCTTCATCACCTCGACCGGGCACGGCGAGCCCGCCATGATGCCGGTGCGCAGCGACGACAGGTCGTAGCCGGCGAAGCGCGGATGGCCCAGCTCGGCGATGAACATGGTCGGCACGCCGTACAGGGACGTGCACCGCTCGCTCTCGACCGCCCGCAGCGTCGCCTCGGGTCGAAGCCGGGCGCGGGCAGCACGACGCAGGCTCCGTGGGAGGTCGCGCCCAGGTTGCCCATGACCATGCCGAAGCAGTGGTAGAGCGGCACCGGCAGGCACACCCGGTCGGCCTCGGTGTAGCCGACGCCCTCGCCGACGAAGTAGCCGTTGTTGAGGATGTTGTGGTGTGACAGCGTCGCGCCCTTGGGGAAGCCGGTCGTGCCCGAGGTGTACTGGATGTTGATCGGGTCGTCGAACGACAGCGTGACGGCCCGTTCGCGCAGGGCGGCGGGGTCGGCGCGGCGGCCCGCGGCGACCAGCTCGTCCCAGCCGGGCTCGCCGATGAACACCACGGGCTCGAACCCGATCTCGGTCAGCATCGCGCGGTAGTCGCTGGTCTTGTGCTCGACGGCGCTGACCATCAGCCGCAGGCCCGACTGCCGGACCACGAAGTCCAGCTCGTGGCCGCGGTAGGCCGGATTGACGTTGACGAGAACGGCACCGATCTTGGCCGTGGCGTACTGCGTGAGCACCCATTCGGCGCAGTTCGGCGCCCAGATGCCGACCCGGTCGCCCTTGGCGATGCCGCGCGCGAGCAGGCCGAGCGCCACCTCGTTCACGGCGGCGTCGAACTCCGCGTACGTCCACCGCCGCCCCGTCGCCACCTCCACCAGCGCCTCCCGGCCGGGGTGCCGGGCCACCGTGCGTTCCAGGTTCTCCCCGATCGTCTCGCCCAGCAGGGGTACGGCGGAGACGCCCGACGCGTACGAGAGCAGTGAGTCACCCATGATGCGAAGCATCCGTCAGCAGGGACGCCCGCGCCAGCCCCAGCTCGCGGCGCACCCTGCGGTTTTCCACAGGGGAAGTGGACGGAGCACCGCATTCTGCTGCGATCCCGCCGTCCCTAGCGTGGTGACCCATGATGCAGACGCTGATGAACGTGCTGGTGGCGGCGAGTGTGGCGACGGCGAGCCCGGGGGTGGGCCAGGACCTGGAGAAGATCGTCGCGGGCAAGGGCGCGACGGCCGCGCTGGCCCGCGTGACCGACGGCGGGAAGACGTGGACGGGCGCCGCCGGCGTACGCGACCTGCGCCGCGCCGGCAAGCCCGCGCCGAACGGCTACTTCAGGATCGGCAGCGTGACCAAGACCTTCGTCGCCACCGTGGTGCTCCAGCTCGTGGACGAGGGCAAGGTGCGCCTCGACGACCCCATCGACGACCACCTGCCAGGGCTGGTGCCCGGCGGCGAGAAGATCACCGTCCGCGCGCTCCTCGACCACACGAGCCACCTGTACGACTACATGAGCGAGCCCGGTCACTCCACCAACCGGTGGCGGGGCACGGCAAGGTTCCGCTCGTACCAGCCGAAGGACCTGCTCAAGGTGGCCTTCGCCAAGAAGCTGCCCGACGACGGGAAGTGGCACTACTCCAACACCAACTACGTGGTGCTCGGCCTGCTGGTGGAGAAGCTGACCGGCCGCCCGTACGGGAAGGAGGTCGAGCGCCGCATCCTGCGCCCGCTGAAGCTGCGGCACACGCTGGTGCCGGGGAACAGGGCGGGGGTGCCGTCGCCGCACGCCAAGGGGTACGAGCCGGTGGACGGCAAGATGGTGGACGCGACCAGGATGAACCCGTCGCTCGACTGGGCGGCCGGCGAGATGATCTCGACCGCGGCCGACCTGGAGCGGTTCATGGCGGCGCTGCTGGGCGGCAAGCTGACCAGCGCCGAGTCGCTGCGCGCCATGCGCACGACCGTCGAGACGGGGGCCGGGTTCGGCTACGGGCTGGGGCTGCAGGCGTACAAGCTGCCGTGCGGCACGGTCTGGGGGCACAGCGGCGAGCTGATCGGCTACCTGACCTTCGTCTTCCGCTCCGACACCGGCAAGTCGCTCACCCTCTCGCTCAACCCCTCGACCCGCAACCCGTCGACGGAGGAGGTCATGGGCATCGCGGTGAAGACGTTCTGCGGCTGACGCGAGGTCCGAAGGCCGCCAGCGCGCGCGGTGAGCACGTACGACAGTTGATGGTCATGACCACGACCGTTGAGAGCCACACCGCGATGGAGCCGAACATCCTCTACTTCGGCACCCCCGTCGTCCTGATCTCCACCGCGAACGAGGACGGCACGCCCAACCTGGCCCCGATGTCGTCGGCCTTCTGGCTCGGCTGGCGGGCGGTGCTCGGTCTCGGCCGGCGCGCCAAGACCGCGCAGAACCTGCTGCGCACCCGTGAGTGCGTGCTGAACCTGCCGTCGGACGCGCTCGCCGCCGCGGTGGACCGGCTGGCGCTCACCACCGGCTCCGACCCGGTGCCCGAGGGCAAACAGCAGCGGGGCTACCGGTTCGTCCGCGACAAGTTCGGCCGGGCCGGGCTCACCCCGCTCGCGTCGGAGACGGTGGCGCCGCCCCGCGCGGCCGAGTGCCCGGTCGCCATGGAGGCCGTGCTGGAGCGCCACCACCCCGTGGACGACGGCGGCGTGCTGGCGTTCGAGGTGCGGGTGCAGCGCGTCTGGGTGCACGAGGACATCCGCATGACGGGGACGGACGACCGCATCGACCCGGACGCCTGGCGGCCGCTCATCATGAGCTTCCAGCACCTGTACGGCCTCGGCCCCCAGGTCCACCGCTCGACCCTGGCGACGATCCCCGAGCGCCTCTACCGGCCGGACGACGACCTGGAGCGCGCGCACAGCGTCTAGAGCAGCAGCGACCACGTCTGCTCGCCGCAGAGGCGGTCGATCTCGGCCCGGGTGAGCCACGCTGCCCTGGTGCTCTCGGACCCGGCCGGCGGGCGGGTGGCGGCGCCGGGCCCCGGCAGCGCGGCCCGGCACATCACCATGTAGGCCAGCGAGGGGTAGCGGTAGCCGGCGGGCGGCGGCTCCAGCAGCTCGATGCGCTGCCAGGCGAAGACCGACAGGGCGGACGGAGGCAGCCGCAGCCCGGTCTCCTCATAGAGCTCCCTGGCCGCCGCCTCGACGGCGCCCTCGCCCGGCTCCAGGTGGCCGCCGGGGATGTCCCACCCGCGGCCCTCGCGGTCGACGCACGTCATCAGCGTGCGCCCGGTCTCGTCGGACACGAACGCGAACGCCGACGTCGTGTGCCCGTCGGGCGGCAGGCTCGCGGTCCTGACGACCTCGAGGCGATGGGCCACCGGGATCCACGGCACGGTCAGCGTGGCCAGCACTTGAGTCACCGGCTCACTCTGGTCCCCGCCGCACGGGGTGTCAAAACGGCTCAGAGGCCCTTGCTCATGGCGCGGTTGCCCAAGTAGAGGCCGATCGCGGCGACGACGCAGGCGGTGAGCGTGCCGTACAGGACGCTGGGATCGGCCGGGTTCCCGGCGAAGAGGGCGCGCTGGGCCCAGGTCACGTCAAGGCTGGATGAAGAGGCGTGGTCGTCCTCCGTGACAGCAAGGACCCAGACCGAGGAGCGCTCGTGTTCTCCCATAGTGAGATGAGCGCGTGGGTTCGGGCGGCCAAGGCCGGCCAGTTGGACCGCTTCATCTAGCCGAACGGTCCATCACCACTACCTCAGGTGGATATTCGCGTGTCCAGGCCCTCTCTTTGACAGGGAGGGCCTTCCCTTGTCTGTCCCCAACGGCAGATTCCTGGAACCGTTCGTGAGGAAAAGTTCCACACCTAGGCAAGGCGTCCTTTGTGACGTAGCGTGACGCTGTCATTGACAAGTAGTTAGCAGTGACCAGCTGCCACAGGAGGCACCACATGAGCACCACGGCACTCGGTGGGCTTGACCTGATCACCCACAGTCCAGACGGGGAGTCGCGTGGACTCCTCTTCCGAGCTGGGGACTTCTTCCCCATGTCTCCGTCCCAGCACATCCTCTCCGCTCCCGGCACTCCGGCCACCGACGCCAGGCCCTGGGGACTGCAGTTCCTCACGATCCCGCCGATCTCAGCGGGCGCCCACGAGGGAGGAAGCAACGAGTCCAGCGAGACCAGCTCGGACGGCAACGGCCCCAACGAGGAGAAGACCAAGGACTGAGGGGCCATCGTGGCGCACACTGTCCTGATCATCACGGACGATTCCGACGCTGTGGCCGAGCGCGTGGCGGTCGAGCTGATCGAGCGTGGAATCCCCGTCGTCACCAAGGCGGCCGACCCAGTTCAAGATGGACGAGCGGATGTCCAGTCCCGAACGCGCCTTCGCCTATCAAGAAGCGCGCTACGGATTCGGCGGCGTACTGTCTGCCCTCCGGCAGAGCGGCGCCCTCTGGGTCAACGACCCGATGGCCGCCATGCGGGCTGAGTACAAGCCAGTCCAGCTTGCCATGGCTGCCCGTATCGGCCTCAACATCCCAAAGACCACCATCACCTCTGATCCCCAGAAGGCGCGTGCGTGGGCGAAGGACCTTGGCAAGCCCTTCGTCTACAAGGCGCTCGGAGGCATCTGGCATGCCGACCAGGACATGGTGCGGGTGATCTACACCACCCCGATTCAAGACCCTGACAAGCTGCTCGATCCGGCCCTGAGCCGAACGGCACAGCTCTTCCAGGAGTGGATCGAGGCGGTGGTACTTCCTGGAGACGAACCAGTCGGGCGAGTGGGGTTGGCTCAACCTGAAAACGGGGCTGCCCGTACACACCGCCATGGCCGACATCCTCGCGAAGGGGCCGGCGTGGGCGCGGTGACCCCGCCGGATGGGCAGTCGGTCACCGAGCTGGCTGCACGCCTGGCCGGCGATCTCCGGGCGCGTGGACGGATCACCGATCCCCAATGGGAACAGGCGCTTCGCGACGTACCCAGACACCTTTTCGCGCCAGATGTGGCATGGGCCGTGCCGAACCACGAGAGCGCGCCCAGGGGAAGAATCGAACTCGCCACCGATCCTGCGGCCTACCTGGATGCGATCTACTCCGATGCCTCCATCATCATCCAGACCGACGATGGAGAGGGCGACGCCAGCAGCGGGAAGGGAGCCTTCACCTCCTCGATATCGGCACCCGGCATCGTGTTCCCCTTCCTTGAGCTGCTGTCTCCACAGGAAAGTGATCGCATACTGGAGATCGGCACGGGGTCCGGCTGGACCGCTGGACTGCTGGCCTGGGCCATCGGTCAGGACGGCGTGACGTCGGTCGAGGTGGATGCGCAGGTGGCCGCGCGAGCATCGGCGAACCTCAAGTCGGCCGGACGAGCCCCACACCTGGTCGTTGGAGACGGCCTCAAGGGGCATCCAGAGGGGGCACCTTTCGACCGGGTTCACGTCACTGCCGGTGTCAGCGACATACCGATGGCCTGGATCAGCCAGACCAGACCCGGCGGAATCATCGTCATGCCGTGGCATCCGACCGGCGGGCTGGGACACATGCTGCGACTGACCGTCACCTCAGAGAAGACGGCTGTCGGGTCCTTCCACGGGCCGGCCTCCTTCATGATGGTGCGGTCGCAGCGTCAAGGCAGCAAGTGGAACCCTCACCACGCCGAGCAGGCCGGGCAATCCACGACCCGACTCCATCCTCGGACGGTGGCGACTGCTGATCTGGGCGCAAGGCTCCTCATGGCCGCTTACGCTCCCCACGTGGATTGGCACGTCCTGGAGGAGGACAGCACGTACTCGATGCTGCTGTTCGAGACCACGGACCCCAAGGCTTCTTGGGCGGCCTGCGACATCAAGTCCGGGACCGATCTTGGCGAGGTGACCCAATTCGGTGAGCGCAGACTTTGGACGGAGGTATCCGAGGCGTACCTTCAGTGGGTGTCTCTGGGAAGTTCAAGCCATGAGCGGTTCGGCCTGACCATTCAGCCCGACGGCATGAAACTTTGGCTGGATCACAGTCAGGGGCCGAGCTGGGACCTTTCCGTCTAGCAACCCCCTGCTCTCGCAGGCGAGACCACGCACCGGCTCACTCTGCCCCCCGCCGCACGGGGTGTCGAAACGGCTCAGAGGCCCTTGCTCATGGCGCGGTTGCCCAAGTAGAGGCCGATCGCGGCGACGACGCAGGCGGTGAGCGTGCCGTACAGGACGCTGGGCTCGCCCAGGTTGCCGGCGAAGAGGGCGCGCTGGGCGTCCACGATGTACGTGACCGGGTTGATCTGTCCCAGCGCCTTCAGCCATCCCGGCGCGGTCTCCAGCGGCAGCAGCACCCCCGACAGCAGCAGCAACGGGAACAGCAGCGACTGGCTGACCACGTAGAACAGGGTGCCACTCGGCACCGACTTCATCGCCAGCACGAACGACAGCGCGCCCAGCCCCACCCCGAAGATCGCCAGTTGTGCCAGCCCGGCCAGCACTCCCACCGCGTGCAGCTCGAACCCGAGCGGCAGCGCCAGCACGATGATCAGCACGGCCTGAACGACCAGCGTGACCACCGCCTTCATGCTCTTGCCGACCAGCATCGCCGTACGGCTCAGCGGCGTCACCATCATGCGCTCCATGGCGCCGCCGATCAGCTCGACCAGCAGCGTGTAGCCGGAGCTCATCGGCCCGGTCAGGCACATCATGACCAGGATGCCCGGCACGAACCACTGCCACGACGACCCGACCGCCCCGCCCAGCAGCGACCCGAACAGGAACAGGAACAGCAGCGGCTGCCCCATGTCGAACAGCATCGCGGCCGGGTTGCGCAGGCTGGGCCGCAGCTCCCTGGTGAAGACGGTGGCGGTGTCACGCAGGAACGTCGTCATCTTCGAGGCTTCTCCCCGTGAGAGTCAGGAACACGTCGTCGAGGGTCGGGCGGGTGGTTTCGGCCGTGGTGACCTTGATGCCGGCGGCGTCGAGCGCGCGCAGGTAGTCGGGCAGCGCGGCAGGGGCCTGGGCGACCCGCAGCCGCACGGTGGTGCCCTCGGCGCTGCCGCCGCCGATCCCGGCCGCCGCCGCGGCCTCGCGCTCGGTGCCGGTGGTGATCGTGATGTGGTCGCCGGCCAGGTCGTTCTTGAGCTGCTCCGCGGTGCCGTCCGCGATGATCAGGCCGTTGTCGATGATCACCACCCGCTCGGCCATGGTGTCGGCCTCCTCCAGGTAGTGGGTGGTCAGGAACAACGTGGTCCCGTACGTCTCGCGCAGCCGCAGGATGTGCCGCCAGACGTCGGCGCGGCTCTTGGGGTCGAGCCCCGTCGAGGGCTCGTCGAGGAACAGCAGGTCGGGGCGGTGGATGAGGCCGAGCGCGATGTCGAGGCGGCGGCGCTGCCCGCCCGAGAGCGTGCCCGGCGCCCGCTTGGCCAGCGGGGTCAGTTCCAGCAGGTCGAGCAGCTCGTCGGCGCGGACGCCCGCCTCCTTCGGGCGCAGGCCGTAGCAGCGGCCCTGGGAGACCAGCTCGTCGCGGACCAGCTGGTCCTCGCCCGCGCCGTTGCGCTGCCCGACGTAGCCGATGCGGGAGCGCACCGCCCTCGGGTCGGCGGCCACGTCGTGGCCCGCCACGGTGGCGGTGCCCGAGGTGGGCGGCAGCAGCGTGGTGAGCATCCGCAGGGTGGTGGACTTCCCCGCGCCGTTCGGGCCGAGGAACGCGACGAGCTGGCCGCCTTCGACGTCGAGGTCGATGCCGCGTACAGCGGTGACGGTCTCCTTCTTCACCTTGAAGTCACGGGTCAGTCCCCGTGTGTGGATCATGGTCGGCCTCCTGCGGGCATGACGAAGAAACCCCTGGTCGGGGCCGCATTCGTGGGTCGGCTCAAGTTTGGGCGCCGGATCGGATTTCAGCAAACGTGAATGTCACGTACACAAACGGCTCTGACCTGCGAAAACGACGTCATTCCGACGTCTTCGACAGAGGCGAATTTCCGGCCGCTGAGGTGCGGTTTCTCCCTACGTCAGGAAGATTTTTTGCGACGATGCCCGTCATGTGCGAACTGGTCGTCATCGTGAACGGTCTTCCCGGCTCGGGAAAGACCACGCTGGCCCGCGAGCTCGGCCGGCGGCTGCGGCTGCCCGTCTTCACCAAGGACCTGCTCAAGGAGACGCTGGCCGACACGATCCCGCGTCCCGAGGGTCTGGAGCCGCGCGAGTGGAGCAGGCATCTCGGCAGGGCAGCGGCCGAGAGCCTGTGGACGCTGCTCGCCACCGCCGAACCCGGCGCGGTCCTGGAGAGCCCCTGGCTTGCGCCGCTGCGGCCGGTGGTGGAGGCCGGGCTGCGGCGGGTGGGCGTCGAGCCGGGCCCGCACGTGCGCGAGGTCTGGTGCGACGTCCCGCTCGACCTCGCCAGGAGCCGGTACGAGAGCCGCGTACGGCATTACGTCCACCACGACGACGAGGTCGGGGACGAGCGGTGGGCCGAATGGGCGGCCGGGGCGCGGCCTTTGGCACTGGGCCCGGTCCAGCGGGTCGACACCACAAAAGACGTTGATATTTGCGAGCTTGCGAAATGGTGTAAGGGTCCGGAATGATCACCGGCGTGAAACGTCTGTTGTTATCTACGGTGATCGCCTCGATCGGCATGACCGGCGTCGCTCATGCCGCCGATGACGTGCCCGGCGTGGACGTCAGTAATTGGACGGGCGAGATCGACTGGCCCGCCGTCGTGGCCGGTGGCGGGAAATTCGCGTTCGTGCAGGCCACCGAGGGCACGAACTATCGCAATCCGATTTTCGACTCCCAGTACGGCGGCGCCGCCTCGGCCGGTCTCATCCGCGGCGCATATCACTTCGCACAACCGCACGAATCCGATGGGACAGCGCAGGCCGACTACTTCCTGCAGAACGGCGGTGACTGGGTCGGCGACGGCCAGACACTTCCGGGTGTCCTCGATTTGGAGGACAACCCGTACCAGTCGAAGAACGGCAAGAACTCGTGTTACGGCCTGTCCACCAAGGACATGGTCACCTGGATCACGGACTGGACGAAGAAGTACCACGAGGCCACCGGGCGGCGGGCGATCATCTACACCACCACGAGCTGGTGGCGTACGTGTACGGGCGACTCCAAGAAGTTCGCCGCCAACCCGCTCTGGCTGGCCCGCTGGGGGAGCGAGCCGGGCGAGCTGCCGAAGAGCTGGAAGAAGCACACGTTCTGGCAGTCGGCGGAGAAGGGGCCGCTGGTCGGCGGCGGGAACGCGTTCAACGGCTCGGAGTCGCTCCTGAAGGAGCTGGCCAACCCGCCCGCCGAGGTGCGGGTGTCGGGCCGGGTCGGCGGCAGGACGTCGTACGCGGTCACGATCACCAACACCGGCCCGCACCCGGTCACGAACGTCAAGCTGTCCGGCCGCGCCTTCGGCGGGCAGCGCGTGGTGAAGGCGCCCGGCTGCACGTTCAGCGGCACGGCGGTGCGCTGCGTGGTCAAGGAGCTGCCGCGCCGGAAGAAGATCACCTTTGTGTTCACGACCAAGCCGGGGAAGTCGAAGGGCACGGTCGGGATGAACGTGACGGTCGGATCGGTGAAACTTACCCTTAAAGCCCGATAAAACGGTGTTTGGGGGCGGAATGAGGCGGCGGTCAGCCGCGGCGGCGGCGCTGCTCCTGCTGACCACCCTGGCAGTGGTCACGGCATTGGTCACGGCGTCGGTGCCACTGGGGCTGTCCCTGCCGCCGCTGACCGTGCGGCTCGCGTACGAGATCCAGCAGCGCGGCATCGCCTACTCCTGGGGCGGCGGCCACGCCCCCGACCCTGGCCCGTCCAAGGGCACCTGCCGGGGCTACCGCGGCTCGATCAAGCCCTGCCCGGCCGCGAAGACGCGCGGGCTCGACTGCTCCGGCTTCACCCGCTGGGTGTACGCGCTGGCGCACGGCCGCGACGTGCTGGGCCCCGGCAACACCGACGCGCACGTGCGCAGGATGCACCGGGTCAGCCGGCCCCGCCCGGGTGACCTGGTCTTCTTCGGGAAGATCGGCAAGAAGCGGATCAGGACCCACCACGTCGGCATCTACCTCGGCGGCGGCAGGATGATGAACGCCCCCGAGACCGGGGCCGTGGTGCGCGTCGACTCCATCGCCGAGAAGAAGGACCTCGCCGGCTTCTACCGCTACTGAATGCCCGGCTCCTACCGATTCGGTATGCCGGTAACGCGTGGTGCGCGACGAAAAATGAGAGACCCCAGGGCTACTCTGTGCCGTTGTGGAAAGGCCAACGGGAAGGCGCTGGGTCGGCGTCGACGGCTGGGAGGTCGTCGGAGCCGTGCGCGCGGGGCGGCAGGTGCTGCGGGTGCGCAGAAACGGGTGGGTGGTCGCCGACTGCACGTCCGTCGCGGAGGTGGCCTCGCTCGTCGATCTGGCCGATCTGTGCGAGGTCGTCGAGTTCCCGCGGCGGCCGGTCGGCCCCTTGGCGGACCCCTTGACGGACCCCGTGACGGACCCCGTGACGGAGTCTTCGGCGGGCTCTTCTGGAGAGGGCCGAACGAGTTCGCATCATCGGTGAGTGCCGTGTATGGTTACACCTGTCCGCAGCGCCGGACAGGCCCCTATAGCTCAGTCGGCAGAGCGTCTCCATGGTAAGGAGAAGGTCAACGGTTCGATTCCGTTTGGGGGCTCCACTTCGCACCGACATCACGCCCGCTCCGGGTTTCGGAGCCGGGCGTTTTTTCGTTGTCCGGACCCGCCCGCTGGGGGAGCGGCCGGGGGTGCGGGCGGATTCGCGCCGGGGCCGTCAAGGCGGGGTGGCGGGCGCGTGCGGGTTCGCGGCGGTCGGGTGGCGCTGCTAGGCTGATCACCCTCGCGTGGTGTGGCATGGGGGATGCCGCACAAACGATTTCGATTGACGGGGGTTCCTGAGGCATACTGGGAGCACCCCACCCGATCGGGTGAGTTACTCACGTGCTCACCGCTTCGGGTATCCTCTACGGGCCGGGTCGTTCCGGCTCAAAGGCGGAGTAGCTCAGTCAGGCAGAGCAAACGGCTCATAATCGTTGTGTCGCCGGTTCAAGTCCGGCCTCCGCTACTGCCCTCGCCCAGGTCCACCGACCTGGGCACGGGCGTGTCCATGTCCCGAACGTAGAAAGGCACTCCCAAGTGGCTGCCACCGACGTTAGGCCGAAGATCACGCTGGCCTGCCAGGAGTGCAAGCACCGCAACTACATCACGCGGAAGAACCGGCGCAACGACCCGGATCGGCTTGAGCTGAAGAAGTACTGCCCCAACTGCCGCTGCCACCGCGCGCACCGCGAGACCCGCTAGGTTCTCCGGGCAGGGCTTCTGCCTCCATATCTCGCATAACGCACAACCGGCGTCCCTTCGTAGGGCGCCGGTTCGTCGTGTCTGAGGCCCCGGTTCCGTGCCCTCGGCAAAAAGGCTTTCATAGCAGGGACAGCCGAACGTTGTTCTGTTAGCGTCTCGCTCATCGACGCCGGTACGGAGACATGCGAGGGAGCAGCCATGGCCTTGAACCGTGACTTCGTGGGCAGAACGTATCCACCCAGTGCCCCGTACGAGGTCAGCCGGGTGAAGATCAGAGAGTTCGCGGCCGCCATCGGCGACAACAACCCGCTCTACCGCGACCGCGAGGCCGCCAGGGCCGCCGGCCACCCCGACGTCATCGCGCCCCCCACGTTCCCCATCGTCTTCAGCCTGCAGAGCGGCGGCGAGGCGCTCGTGGACCCCGACCTGGGCCTCAACCTCGCCATGGTCGTCCACGGCGAGCAGCGCTTCGAGTACGTCCGCCCGATCCACGCCGGCGACGAGCTGGTCATCACCTCCGCCATCACCGACATCCGCACCGCCGGGCACAACGAGCTGCTGACCGTCAGGAGCGACGTGCGCACGGTCGAGGGCGAGCCGGTCTGCGTGACCTACAACACGATCGTCGAGCGCGGAGGGGCGAGCTGAGATGGGCGCTGCGGTGAAGTACGACGAGGTCGAGGTCGGGCAGGAGATCCCGGCCGTGGACTACCGGATGCGCCGCCTGGACCTGGTGATGTACGCCGGCGCCTCGGGCGACTTCAACCAGATCCACTGGAACGAGCGCTTCGCCAAGATGGTCGGGCTGCCCGACGTGATCGCGCACGGCATGTACACGATGGCGCAGGCCGGCCGGTTCGTCACCGACTGGGCGGGCGACCCGGGGGCGGTCGTGGACTTCGGGGTGCGGTTCTCGTCGATGGTGGTCGTGCCGGACGACGACAGGGGCGCGACGATCACGGTGAGCGGGGTCGTCGAGGACAAGCTGCCCGACAAGCGGGTGGTCATCGGGCTGACCGCCACGTCGGGTGACGCGAAGGTGCTCTCCAAGGCCCGCGCGGTCGTCCAGCTCGCCTGACTCGCTCCCCGGCCCGCGCGGTCGTCCGGCTCGCTTGAACACTCGGTGATAAGTGGGCGGGTCTCGGGTAGCGCGTGACCCTATGAGTGAAGCCGTACGACACATTTGGCCCACGGTTCGATCGATCCCCGTTTCCGCCGTGACCGACGCGAGACCCCCAGGACATCTCAAGGCCGCCCGCCCCGAGCAGGTCGCGGGCGGCACCGGCACCGGGCGTGACACGGCGGGCGGTGCGCGTACCGAGGCGACTACCGGGGTGGAAGGCAGGCGGGCGTCAGGTGTGGGCACGCGCGGCACCCACGCCCGCATGAACCCGGCCGCCGAGCTGGGCTTCTCCGGCGATCCCGGCCAGCACGGCGATCCCGGCGACGAGATGCTGCACGCCCAGCGCACCTGGGACGGCACGCTGGCCACCAACCGGCTCGACGACCTCGGCGTGAACGTCGAGCGGCAGCGCGTGGCGACGCAGGACGTGACGGAGTGCGTCGGCGTGCTGGTGGACGGCTGGCCCGAGGACGTCAGGCGCTGCCTGGAGTCGGTGATCGCGCACACCAGGGCGAAGGTGCTCGCCCTGGACCTGGGCAACGTGGACGGCGCCGGCGACGTGCTGGCCGAGCTGGCGCAGCGGCACCCCGAGCGGATCACCGCCTGGCACGTGGCCGAGACCCCGCACTGGCGCGGCGGCACCGCCACGTGGGGCGAGAGCCGCGCGAAGCTGCTGCACCTGGACGACTCCGAGGTGCACGTCCTCATGGAGACCGGCCTGGAGCTGCACGGCGACGCGCTGACCCCGCTCGTGGCCGCGGTCAACGAGGGCGCGGTCGCGGCCGGGTGGCAGGGCGCCGAGCCGGCCGACGACGGGCGTACGTGGCTGGAGGCGGGCCCCGGCAAGGTGCGGGCGCTCACGGGGGGCATCATCGCCGTACGCCGGGCGCAGGCCCTGACCGCGCTGCCCGAGGACGCCAACTACGGCCGTCACGCCGACCTGGAGCTCTCCCTGGCCCTGCCGGGCGACCTGGTGGTGCCCCAGGGACGGCCGCCGGTGCTGCCGTTGCAGCCGCACGACGTCCCGGCCGACTATCAGGAGCGCGAGTCACGCCGCAACCACGACGAGGTGCTGCGCAGGCTGCATGCCTCATAAGCTTGTCGGTCATGGAGATGCTCGCGCCGTACACCACGCTGCGCCTGGGAGGCCCCGCCCGAGACTTCGCCGAGGCCACATCGGCGGAGCAGCTCGTCTCGCTGGTCGCGGAGGCCGACAGGACCTCGACCCCCACGCTGGTGCTCGGCGGGGGCAGCAACCTCGTGGTGGCCGACGAGGGCTTCGACGGGCTGGTCATCAAGGTCGCCACCGAGGGCGTCACGTTCACCCGCGACGGTGAGCAGATCGTCCTGACCGCCGAGGCCGGCGAAGACTGGGACGCCCTGGTGGCCCGCGCGGTCAGCGAGGGCTGGTCGGGCATCGAGTGCATGTCCGGGGTGCCGGGGCAGGTCGGCTCGACGCCGATCCAGAACGTCGGCGCCTACGGGCAGGAGGTCGCCCAGACCGTCCGCTGCGTGCGGGCCTACGACCGGCTCACCCGGCAGGTCGTCGACATCGAGGCGCGGCAGTGCGGGTTCTCCTACCGCGACAGCGTCTTCAAGCGGGACCTCTCGCGGTACGTGGTGCTCGCGGTGACGTACGTGCTCGACGTGTCCGCGCTGTCGAGGCCGCTGGCGTACGAGGAGCTGGCCCGCAGGCTCGGCACCGAGGCGGGAGGCCGGGTGCCGCTCGCCGAGGCCCGAGAGGCCGTGCTGGCGCTGCGCAGGGGCAAGGGCATGGTGCTCGACCCCGATGATCCCGACACGCGCAGCGCGGGCTCGTTCTTCACCAACCCGATCCTGACCGCCGAGCAGGCGGCGGAGCTGGCGGTCCGCGCGCCGGGGCATCCGCAGTGGGAGGTGCCCGGCGGGCTGGTCAAGGTGCCGGCCGCGTGGCTGATCGAGCAGGCCGGCTTCGCCAAGGGCTACGAGCGCGGGCCCGTACGCATCTCGACCAAGCACACGCTCGCCCTCACCAACCCCACCGGCGCCGCCACCACGCGCGACCTGCTGGCTTTGGCCGGGGAGGTGCGCGACGGCGTGCGCGAGAAGTTCGGGGTCACGCTGGTCAACGAGCCGGTGATGGTGGGCTGCACCCTGGGGGAATAGCCACGGGCGGGCTGCTGTTAGGGTGTTCTGGAGTTACCGAAGGGGAGTAGTCCCAATCGTGTGATCGACACACTGGCGCCTCAGGGCGCCCGGTCATGCGGGCCTTCGCGGGCGGACGAGACCTTCGGCCTGGCAAGCCATGTTGACGAGGCGTTGCCGGGCCGAAGTCGTGCCCGAAATCCCCTGGGTGCCGCGCTTCCGGTCCGGTCGCGCGGAAGGGGACCCCCTCTTGGAAGCGTTCTGGATCAGTCTCGGCGCGATCTTCATCGCCGAGCTGGGCGACAAGAGCCAGTTGATGGCCATGACGTTCGCGACCCGGTTCAAGATCTGGCCCGTGCTGGCCGGCATCACGATCGCCACCACCGCCGTCCACCTGGCCAGCGTCGCCTTGGGCGGGCTGATCGGCACCGCGCTGCCCACCACGGCCATCTCGGTCGTGGCAGGGCTGGCCTTCCTCGGCTTCGCGGTGTGGACGCTGCGCGGTGACGAGCTGACCGAGGAAGAGAAGAGCAAGGCCCGCCGCACCACCAGGAACGCCGTGATCGCGGTGACCGTGGCGTTCTTCCTGAGCGAGCTGGGCGACAAGACGATGCTGGCCACGATCACGCTGGCGACCCGGCACGACTGGCTGGGCACGTGGATCGGCTCGACGATCGGCATGGTCGCCGCCGACGCCCTGGCCATCGTGGTGGGCCGGCTGCTCGGCAAGCACCTGCCGGACAAGGCCATCAAGTACGGCGCCGCCGCCGCGTTCGCCGTCTTCGGCGTGGTGATGCTGGCCGAGGCGATTTTCTGACTAGGACAGCAGCGACAGGCGGTGGGCCGCGGCGGCGGCCTCGCCGCGCGTCGTGACGCCGAGCTTGGCGAGGATGTTCGAGACGTGCACGCTCACCGTCTTCGCCGAGATGAACAGCTCGGCCGCGATGTCGCGGTTGGTCCGGCCCTGGGTGACCAGGCGCAGCACCTCCAGCTCGCGCGGCGTCAGCAGCTCCGACGGCTCCTGGGCGAGGTCGAGCCCGCCCACCCGGCGGCAGAGCGTCTCGATCTCCTCGATCAGCGGCGTCGCGCGCAGCGCCTCGGCCAGCGGCAGCGCCACCTTCAGCCGGGCCGCGGCGCCCTCCCTGTCGCCGGAGCGCGCACTCACCCCCGCCGCCCTGAACAGGGCCTTGGCCTGGTTGTGCGGGCGGCGCAGCCGCTCCCACGCGGCCGCGGCGGCGTCGAAGTCGCCCGTGTACGACAGCCGGTACGCCTCCACGACCGGCCCGTCCACCGACAGCCCCGCGGCCACCTCGGCGGCGTGCGCGCGGACGGCGGCGCTGCGCTCAGGCTCGGTCTCCTGGGCCGCGTCGCACACGTTGCGCAGCACCGCGAGCAGCCGCCACGACAGCATGGCCTTGCTCGACCGCTTGGGCTGGGCCAGCACCTGCTCGGCCGCGGCCAGCGCGGCGGCCGGCTCGCCCCGGGTGAGGTGCCAGCCGATGAGCAGCCTGGCGTTGCTGATGATGTCCTGGACGAACTCCTCCGCGCGTGACGTGAACAGCCCGATCTCCGACAGGATGCTCTTGACGAGCGGCATCTCGCCCCTGGCCAGCGCGATGTCGGCGCGGACGCGCAGCAGGGCGTAGCGGGTGCGCAGCACGGGGCCGTGGCTGAGCGCCGTCTCGACGGTCTCGACGGCCTCGTCCCAGCGGCCCAGCGCCTCCAGCGCCTCGGCCCTGTTGTTCAGGATGAACGTGCCGCTGCCGCGCAGCCGCCCGTACTTCTTGGCGACCCGCCAGCCCTCGTCGGCCCGGCGCAGCGCCTCGTCCGCGCGGCCCATGTCGATCAGCGTGTCCACCAGGTTGCCGATCGCGCGGCTGATGACGCGGCCGCTGCGCTGCTCGCGGCCGATCGCGATCGCCTGCTCGTTGATGACGGTCGTGCTCTCCAGCTGCCCGCGCAGCGAGTGGCCGAGCGCCTGGTTCATCAGCAGGTCGCCTTCGAGGCAGCGGTCGCCGTGCTCCCTGACCCAGCGCAGGCCGTCGCTGATGAGCCGGTCGGCCTCCGCCAGCTCGCCGCGCAGCATCAGGTGGCGGCTCAGCGGGGTGACGACCTCGGCCCAGTCGAGGGTGTTCTCGGGGACGAGCCGCAGGGCGTGCCTGAGGTCGTCGATGACGCCGGGCTGGTTCTTGGAGTTCTTGAACGCGGCCCTGCGCACGATGAGCTGCGACACCCTGGCGGGCTCGCGGGTCTCGTCCAGCTCGGCGAGCGCCGCCTTGACGAACTTGACCCCCTTGTCCACGTCGCCGCCGGCGTTGGCGGCCTCGGAGGCGCGTTCGAGCACGGCGGTGTGGTCCACGCCGGTCAGCTCGGCCGCGTCGGGGACCCGGTCCCAGAGCATGAGCACGCGTTCGAGCAGTTGCAGGGCCTCGGTGTAGGCGAACGTCTTGAACGACTCGTGGGCGGCGTCCCAGGCCGACAGCAGGGCCCAGCGGTCGTCGCGGGCGCCGTACCAGTGGTGGGCCAGCTCGACGGCGGCCCTTCCCGGCGGGACGAGCGTGCGGTCCTTGGAGATCTCCTCGGCGTAGCGCGCGTGCAGGCGCTGGTGCTCGCCGGGCAGCAGCTCGTCGTGGACGGCCTCGCGGATGAGCGAGTGGCGGAAGACGTACGCGCGGTTGTCGGCGATCTGCAGCACGTTGCCGGCGATCGCGGGGCGCAGCGCGGTCTCCAGCGTGACGTCCGTCAGGCCGCTGACGGCGGCGAGCAGCGCGTGGCCGACCCGGTTGCCGCCCGCGGCGGCGACCCGCAGCACCCGCTGGGTCTCCTCGGGCAGGCGCTCGACGGAGGCGAGGATGAGGTCCTGCATGGAGTCGGGGAACGTGCACTCGTCGCCGTTCTCCAGCATGGCCTCGACGAACAGCGGGATGCCCTCGCTGCGCTCGTAGACGTTCTCGATCTTGGCGTACTCGGGGGTCCTGCCGAGGATGGCGGTCATCTGCTGGGCGACCTCGTCCCTGGACAGGCGGGGCAGGTCGACGCGGAGCACGCCCTGCACGCGGCCCAGCTCGGCCAGCACGGGCCTGAGCGGGTGCTGGCGGTGCAGGTCGTCGGAGCGGTAGGTCATCACCAGCAGCACCTGCGGGGTGCGCAGGTTGCGGCTGAGGAAGGCGATGAGGTCGCGGCTGGAGCGGTCGGCCCAGTGGATGTCCTCGATGACGAGGACCGTGGGGCGGTGGTCCGCGAGGCGTTCGAGGAGGGTGAGGAACTGCTCGAAGAGCCGGGCGCGGCCGGTGTCGGTCTCGCCGTCGCCGTTCGGCTCGCCGAACTCGGGCAGCAGCCGGGCGAGGTCGCGCTCGGCGCCGTCGGGCAGCAGCCCGGTCACCGCGGCCGGGCCCTGCTCCCTGACGAGCTGGCGCAGGGCGGCGGTGAAGGGCGCGTACGCGAGGCCCTCGGTCGACAGCTCCACGCAGCCTCCGACGAGCACGTGGGCCCCGCCGGCCGTGCACTGCTCGGCGAAGCGCTGCACCAGCCGGGTCTTGCCGACTCCGGCCTCGCCGCCCAGCAGGACGGCGGTCAGTGTGCCTTTCCTGGCGTCGTCGAGGCTTTCAGATAGAGCCGTCAGCTCCTCTTCCCGCCCGACGAAGACGGGACTGACAGATCGTCCCCGCATGTCATCCAGCATGTCACGCCACATCCGCTGCTATCGACGCTTTTGTCCGGCTGTTGGACACGGTCTCAAGGGGGCTGGGAGGCCCGGCCACGTGGCAGTGGGTGGCCGGGCTCTCGTGCGGCGGTCATGCGTGCCGGCGGCGGCCGAAGAGCGAGCGGCGCTCGGACTTGTTGTGCCGCTCGGCGTCGCGGGCGAGGCGGTGCTCGGCGGCGGCCGCGCGCAGCTCGCGGGCCTGGCTCTTCATGTACTCGAACTCGATCTCGGGATGCATCGAGAATCTCCTGAAATGTCGTGCTTCTTGCTGACATCTTCAAGAGTCGGGCTAAGGCCCGGCCTCGCACATCAGGTGGATGCCTTATCTCTCCCGTCGCGCCGCCTCCGGCATACCTAGCCCGGCCGCCTCAGGGCTCCCCGCATCCCTAGGACCAGGCCCGGCGTACCCTAAGGTGATCCGGTTTGGAGGAGGCGGCCCTGGTCGGCGATGCTGTCTAGGTGTCAACTGTGACTACCTCGCTCGCCGACGTCGCCTCGTCCGACGCGGCGCTGCGAGCATTCCTGCACGGCCTGCCCGGCGTCGACCGGGTCGGCGCCGACCAGCGGGCGGCGATGCTCGGCACCCGATCGATCAAGACCACGGCCAAGGCGCAGGCCATCGACCTGGCCATCTCCATGGTCGACCTGACCACACTCGAAGGGGCCGACACGGCCGGCAAGGTGCGCGCGCTGTGCGCCAAGGCCGTGCGCCCCGGCGGCGACGCCCCCTCCGTCGCGGCCGTCTGCGTCTACCCCGACCTCGTCGCCGTCGCGGCCGAGGCGCTCAAGGGCAGCGGCGTCAAGGTCGCCTCCGTCGCCACCGCGTTCCCCAGCGGGCGCACCTCGCTGGAGGTCAAGGTGAGCGACACCAGGCTCGCCGTGGCCGCCGGCGCCGACGAGATCGACATGGTGATCGACCGCGGCGCGTTCCTGTCCGGCCAGTACATGAAGGTCTACGAGCAGATCGTCGCCGTGAAGGAGGCCTGCGGCGCCGCCCACCTCAAGGTGATCCTCGAGACCGGCGAGCTGTCCACCTACGACAACGTGCGGCGCGCGTCCTGGCTGGCGATGCTGGCGGGCGCCGACTTCATCAAGACCTCCACCGGCAAGGTGTCGCCGGCCGCCACGCCGCCGGTGACGCTCATCATGCTGGAGGCCGTACGCGACTTCCGCGAGGCCACCGGCCGCCAGGTGGGGGTGAAGCCCGCGGGCGGCATCCGTACGTCGAAGGACGCCGTCAAGAACCTCGTGCTGGTCAACGAGACCGCCGGCGACGACTGGCTGACCCCCGACTGGTTCAGACTGGGCGCCTCCTCGCTCCTCAACGACCTGCTCATGCAGCGCGAGAAGCTCGCCACCGGCCGCTACGCGGGCCCCGACTACTTCACCCAGGACTAGACGATGTTCGAATATGCACCGGCACCCGAGTCGCGCGACGTCGTCGATCTGAAGTCCTCCTACGGGCTGTTCATCAACGGCGAGTTCGTCGACGGCTCAGGGCCCTCGTTCAAGACCGTCAACCCCGCCACCGAGGAGACGCTGGCCGAGGTCGCCACCGCCTCGTCCGACGACGTCGACCGCGCCGTGCAGGCGGCGCGCAAGGCGTTCGGCGTGTGGAGCGCCCTGCCGGGCGCCGAGCGGGCCAAATACCTCTTCCGCATCGCGCGGATCATCCAGGAACGTGCCAGGGAGCTGGCCGTGCTGGAGACGCTCGACAATGGCAAGCCCATCCGCGAGTCGCGCGACGTGGACCTGCCGCTGGTCGCGGCCCACTTCTTCTACTACGCGGGCTGGGCCGACAAGCTGGAGTACGCCGGGTTCGGCACGCCCAAGCCGCTCGGCGTGGCCGGCCAGGTGATTCCCTGGAACTTCCCGCTGCTCATGCTGGCCTGGAAGATCGCTCCCGCGCTGGCCTGCGGCAACACGGTCGTGCTCAAGCCGGCCGAGACCACGCCGCTGACCGCGCTCGCCTTCGCCGACATCTGCCGCCAGGCCGACCTGCCACCCGGCGTGGTGAACATCGTCACCGGCGCAGGCGAGACCGGCGCCGCCGTGGTCGCGCACCCCGACGTCGACAAGGTCGCCTTCACCGGCTCCACCGAGGTCGGCCGGATCATCGCCCGCACGGTCGCGGGCACCGGCAAGAAGCTGACGCTGGAGCTGGGCGGCAAGGCCGCCAACATCGTGTTCGACGACGCCGCCATCGACCAGGCCGTCGAGGGCATCGTCAACGGCATCTTCTTCAACCAGGGCCACGTCTGCTGCGCCGGTTCGCGGCTGCTGGTGCAGGAGTCCGTGCAGGAGGAGCTGCTGGCGGCGCTCAAGCGCCGGCTCGGCACGCTGCGGCTCGGCGACCCGCTCGACAAGAACACCGACATCGGCGCCATCAACTCCGCCGACCAGCTCGCCAAGATCCGGCAGCTCAGCGACCTGGGCGAGACGGAGGGCGCCGAGCGCTGGTCGCCCGCCTGCGAGCTGCCCGAGCGCGGCTACTGGTTCCCGCCGACGCTGTTCACCGGGGTCGCGCAGTCCCACAGCATCGCCAGGGAGGAGATCTTCGGGCCCGTGCTGTCCGTGCTGACCTTCCGCACCCCGGCCGAGGCCGTCGAGAAGGCCAACAACACCCCGTACGGGCTGTCGGCCGGCGTCTGGACCGAGAAGGGCTCGCGCATCCTGTGGATGGCCGACCGGCTGCGCGCCGGCGTGGTGTGGGCCAACACCTTCAACAAGTTCGACCCCACCTCGCCGTTCGGCGGCTACAAGGAGTCGGGCTACGGCCGCGAGGGCGGACGCCACGGGCTGGAGGCCTACCTTGACGTGTGAGTACCGCAGGCCCCGCCGCAGGAAGCTGCGCGCCCAGGCCACCAGGGGGCACGCCTACGCCAGGGCCGGGCGGCCCGTACGCACCGGCTGGTACGCCCACCGCTGCGGCGTCAGCCGGTGCGGCCAGGTCTTCGTGCCGGTCCAGATGTCGCAGGAGTCCACGTGGAGGGGTCGGGGCGATGAGTAGGTTGTCCGTCAGAAAGACCTACAAGCTGTACATCGGCGGGGCCTTCCCGCGCTCCGAGAGTGGGAGGTCCTACCCGGTGACCTCGGCCAAGGGCGACTTCCTCGCCAACGCCTCGCGGGCCTCGCGCAAGGACGCCCGCGACGCCGTGGTGGCCGCCCGCAAGGCGTTCCCCGGCTGGTCGGGGGCGACGGCGTACAACAGGGGGCAGATCCTCTACCGCGTCGCCGAGATGCTGGAAGGGCGGCGCGCGCAGTTCGCCGACGAGCTGGGCGGCACCAAGCGGGCGGCGCTGGAGCAGGTCGACGCGACGATCGACCGGCTCGTCTGGTACGCGGGCTGGTCCGACAAGATCGCCTCCGTGCACGGCGGCGCCAACCCCGTCGCCGGGCCCTACTTCAACCTGTCCACACCCGAGCCGACCGGCGTCGTCGCCGTGGTGGCGCCCGACGACCCGCTGCTCGGCCTGGTGTCGGTGGTCGCGCCGGTGATCGTGACCGGCAACACCTGCGTCGTGGTGGCGTCCGAGCCGTCCCCGCTGGCGGCGATCACCCTGGCCGAGGTGCTCGCCACGTCCGACCTGCCCGGCGGCGTGGTGAACGTCCTCACCGGGCAGCGTGCCGAGCTCGCCCCCTGGCTGTCCGCCCACATGGACGTCAACGGGCTCGACCTGACCGGCGTCTCCGACGCCGAGCTGGCGCTGAGCTGCGAGCAGGCGGCCGCCGAGAACCTCAAGCGGGTCTCGCGGCCGGTCCAGGAGGACTGGACGGCCGACCCCGGGATCGGGCGCATGACCCGCTTCCTGGAGACCAAGACCGTCTGGCACCCCGTCGGCATCTGACGCTCACGCGGCGGGCCGCCCGTCCGGCCGTCGAGGGCCGCGCGGGCCGTCCGCTGTCTGTGCGCTTTCAGCGGGCGAAGCCCGGTGGGCTGAGTGGTGGGTGTGCGGCCTGGAGCTGGGCGGCCAGTCCCAGGAGGTGGGGCTCGCCGCCCGGCGGGGCGGCGATCTGCACGGCGATCGGCAGGCCGCTCGAATGAGTGGCCAGCGGCACGGCGACGGCGGGCCAGCCGCACATGTTCCACGGCCCGGTGGCGGGCGCGTAGGCGACATTGGAGAGGGCGTTGCGCAGGAAACCGCGCTCGCCCCACCGCTCAGCCCTGGGCGGGATGCCGGCCAGGGCAGGCGTGACGAGCGCGTCGGCCCGGCCGAACCACTGGTCGGCGCCGTAGCCGCTCCAGCGCTCCCGGCCGCGCACGCCGTCCAGCTTGAGCGCCGCGAGCACCCGGCCCGTCCTGGCCAGCCCCTTGGTACGCCGTTCGAGCCGCTGCCGGTCGAGCCCCTTCACCGCCTCGGCGGCCCTGACCAGCCAGGTCGCGATCGTGCTCGGCCCCAGCCAGGCGGGCAGCGACCGTTCGTGCTCCACCACCGTGTGCCCGGCCACCCGCAACGTCTCGGCGGCGCCGCGTACCGCCGCCTGGAACTCCGCGTCCACCCGCAGCCCCAGCGGCAGCGGCTGCGGCGCGTACGCCACCCGCAGATCGAACGGCTCAGGGCTGTCGGGCGGCGGCTGCGGCTCCCACACCTCGTCGTCGTCCGCCCAGACCGAGCGCAGCATTCGGGGCGGCGGCTCCACGCGACGCCCCGAACGCCACGCCTCGGCCAGCGCCGGATCGGCGGCCAGCACGGACAGCGCGAGCGCCAGGTCGGCGGCGGTCCGCGCGATCGGGCCGTTCTCGGTCAGGTGATCCCAGTCGTTCGCCGGCGGCGGCACCAGGCCGAGACCCGGCTTGATCGCCAGCACGCCGCAGCAGGCCGCGGGGATGCGTAACGAGCCCATGCCGTCGTTGCCGAGCGCGATCGGCACCATGCCGGCCGCCACCGCCGCCGCGCTCCCCGAGGAGGAGCCGCCGGCCGTGCGTGCGGGGTTCCAGGGGTTGCGGACGATGCCGTACGCGCTGTCGCCGAACGCCACCAGCCCCAGCTCCGGCAGGTTCGTCAGCCCGACGACCAGCGCGCCCGCCGCCCGCAGCCGCGCCACCGTCTCGTGATCGTGCGGCGCGGGAGCCTCGGACGTCGCCGCCGAGCCGCCCCTGGTCGCCTCGCCCGCCACCTCCAGGTTGTCCTTGACCGCCACCGGCACCCCAGCCAGCGGCAGCCCGGCCAGGTCGCGCCGCTTCTGCAGGGCCCGCGCCTCGTCCACGGCCTGCTCCCTGACCAGCCGGAACGCCCCGATGCCAGGATCGCGCCGCGCGATGACGTGGAGATGCTCCTCCACCACGGTCGTGGCCTTGACGTCACCGCTCCTGACGGCCGCCGCGATCTCGATGGCGGACCTTCCTGCCCACACCATGGTTAGAGTGTGCAGCTTTTCACTGATCGTTGCGAGGCTCGGTAGGGTCCTTGCACGTGAACGGACCTTCGCTTGCCCTCCGCCAGCGCTCCCTGGGCGACCCCTCGGCCGAGTTCCCGCTGTTCCCGCCGCTGACGCGCGGCTGCCCCAAGACCAGCACCGCCGAGCTGGCCTATCCGCTGGAGGTCGTCTACGACTACGCGAAGGTCGACAGAGGGCTCTTCACACAGCCGCCCGGCCCCGACATCGCGCGCTGGTCGCCGCTGCTGCCGCCGCTCGACGCGCCCACGCTGGGCGAGGGCGGCACGCCGCTGATCCCGTTCGGTGACGTGCACATCAAGGACGAGTCACGCAATCCGACCTGGTCGCACAAAGACCGGCTCAACCGGGTCGCCGTCAGCGCCGCCGTGGCGTCCGGGGCGCCGGGCGTGGTCGTCGCCTCCTCCGGCAACCACGGCGCCTCCGCCGCCGCCTACGCGGCCAGGGCCGGGCTGCCCGCGATCGTGCTGGCCTCCGCCGACTCGCCGCCCGCCGTGCAGGCGTTCGTGCGGTCGTACGGGGCCAAGGTCGTCTCCGTGCCCGTCGAGGCGCGCTGGCCGCTGCTCCGTCAGGTCGTGGACGAGCTGGGCTACCACCCCGTCAGCAACCAGACCGTGACGCACACCGGGCATCCGTTCGGGCCCGAGGGCTACAAGACACTCGCGTACGAGCTGTTTCTGCAGCTCGGCACCGTCCCTGCCGCCGTCTTCACGCCCACCGGCTACGCCGAGCTGCTGTACGGCGTGTGGAAGGGGTTCGCCGAGCTGCGGCTGCTGGGGGTCGCCGACCGGACGCCGCGGATGTTCTCCTGTGAGACGGCCGCCGGCGGGCCGCACGCCAAGGCCCTGGCCACCGGCGCCGACGCGGCCGTCGTCGGGCTGGGGCCGACGGACGCGTACGGGGTGGCCTGTTCGGTCGGCGGGCACCGGGGCGTGGCGGCCGTCCGCGACAGCGGTGGCGACCCCGTCCTGGTCACCGACGAGGATCTCCGCCTCGCCCAGCGGGATCTGGCCCGGGCCGGCCTGTGGCAGGAGCTCTCCGGCGCAGCCGGTCTCGCCGGCTACCGCCGCCTGCGCCGCGACTTCGACGGCCCTGTGGTGTGCATCGCGACGTCCAGCGGTTTCAAGGACACCGGCGTGGCCACCGAACGCTACCCCGCACTCGAAGAGCCGGCCTTGGAGGACCTCATCCCCTGAGCTTCACGGTTTGTGCCAGACCCGGAGGTGGCCGGTGGTGGTGAAGCCGTGGGTGAGGGCGTCTGAGGGGTCGATCTCGTAGCCGACCAACGGGCGGCCGGGGAACAGGTGGGCGGCCATGGCGGCGACGCCCTCCCAGGCCGAGATCGGGCCGAACACGTTCGAGACGCCCACCACCGGGCCGGTCGAGGTGAGGACCGCCCCCTGGGTGATGGTGTCGCCGGTGCGGGCGTACACGATCGTGGCCCCCTGCTCGTCGAGGAGGGCCGGGGTGAACAGGCCGGTGAGGTCGCAGGCGCTCGCCCAGGCGGCGAGTGTGGCGGCGTCCTCCACCACCTGCCAGGTCGTCTCCACCGGGCCGGGAGCCGGGCGGTGGATCCAGTGCGCCTCGAACAGGACCTCGAAGCCCGGCAGGTCGAGCGTGGCGAAGCTGTCCTTGACCGAGGCGCCGGAGCCGGCGTCGATGTGGGGCAGCACGTCGGTGGCCGTGGCGAGCGGGGAGAGCGTGACGGCGTCGGGGTAGAAGGGCGGGGTGCGGACGGGGTTCGTCCACGCCATGCCGGCGAACGTGCCGGGCCTGCCGTGCGCGCGGCACATCAGGTCACACCAGGCGGCGTTGTCGCGGGCCGCCGCGATCACTTCGTTCGGCGCGTCGGCTGAGCGGTGAGGGGGTCTTCCGGCCATGGGTGCTTAGGATAGCGACCGCGCATTTCAGCCCGTACGTGCCGGTAGCCCTCACGCCAGAACGACGCCAGGTCCGCCGTCACCGCCAGCGGGCGGCCCGCCGGGGAGAGCAGGTGCACGAGGACCGGTACCCCGGCGATCCGCGGGGTCTCCTGCCGGCCGAACAGCTCCTGCAGCTTCACCGCCAGCACCGGCTGCTCGCCCGAGTAGTCGATGCGGATCTTGGAGCCGGTGGGGACCTCGATGCGTTCAGGGGCGGCCTGGTCCAGGCGTTCGCTCCACGGGATGAGGCGTTTGAGCGCGCTCGCCAGGTCGATGCGTTCCAGGTCGGCGCGGCGGCGGGCGCGGGACAGCTCGGGCTCCAGCCACTGGTCGGCCAGGTCGATGAGGTCCTTCATGTCGCCGGTCGGTGGCCAGGGGTCGCCCAGGGCCCGATGGCAGAAGGTCAGGCGGTCTCTGAGGTCTTTGGCGGCCTTCGTCCAGGTGAGGACGTCTTCGGTGCGCAGGCCGTACAGGATGGCCTCCCGTACGTCGGCGTCCTTGAGCGGGGTGGCGTTCAGCTCGATCGCGCCCATCCGCTCCACGCGGCGGGCCGACACGTCGCCGCGGCGCTCGCCCGGCGGAACCTTCCAGGCGACCTCGTCCTCGACCGTCGTGCCCACGGCCATGCGGGCGGTGGCCTCGTCGATCGCCACGGCCTGCCTGATGCGGGCCGACGCCGCCCCTGCCGGACGGTCGGCGACCGCGATCGCCAGCCACTCGGCGCTCCCCAGCCGCGAACCCTCCTGGAGCTGGGCCTGCGTCCCCGACACCATGAGGTACCCCCCACCCCGCCGCCGCGCCACCCGCTCAGGAAACGCCAGCGCCACCACCGTCCCCGCCACCTCATCCTCGGACCTCCCCCTGGTAGGGGAGGAAGCGCCGGTGGTGGTGTGGCGGAGGCGGCGGGTCTCTTGCTTCCAGCGGGTGGCGAAGGGGGTGCCGGCGCGGCGGGTTGTGCGCCAGACGTGCACCAGGTCGTCCGACGCGTCGCGGGGGAGTTGTTCCGAGAGCAGGGCGACGACCTCGGCGGCTTCCTGGCCGAGGTCGAGGAGGGCGCGGGCCAGGCGTGGGTGGACGCCGGCCAGGGCCATTCGCCGCCCTCGCCCGGTCACTCGCGGGCCCGCTTCGCCGGGTTCGAGGGCGCCGAGCATGGTGAGGGTTTCGGCGGCGGCGGTGAGGGCCGCGGGCGGGGGTGGGTCCAGGAGGGCGAGGGCCTTGGCGTCGGGGGTGCCCCAGCAGGCGGCCTGGAGGGCGAAGGCCGTCAGGTCGGCCAGGGCGATCTCCGGGCGGGGGTGGTCGGCCAGGCGGGCGTGGTCGGTCTCCGTCCAGCAGCGGTAGACCGTGCCGGGGGCCTCGCGGCCCGCTCGGCCCGCTCGTTGGGTGGCCGCGGCCTTCGAGGCTCTGACCGTGGTGAGGGAGCCCAGGCCGCGGGAATGGTCGGTACGCGGCTCGCGCGCCAGCCCGGAGTCCACCACCACGCGCACGCCGGGGACGGTCAGGCTCGACTCGGCCACCGACGTGGCCAGCACCACCCGGCGGCCCGCTCCGGGGGACAGGACGGCGTCCTGGACGTGGGCCGGGGCCTGGCCGTGTACCTGGAGGACCTGGTCCACGTCGCCCGCCAACTGCCCGGCCACCCTGGCGATCTCGGCGACGCCGGGCAGGAAGCACAGCACGTCGCCGTCCCGTTCCGCGAGGGCTCTGCGGACGACCGAGGCCACGTGGGTGAGCAGCGCGGGGTCGACGCGCAGGCCATGGGGCGGGGCGACGGGGCGCGGTGGCGGCGCCCAGATCGTCTCCACGGGGTGGGTGGCGCCGGTGGCGGCCACCACCGGGCCGCCGATCAGCCGCGCCCACGGTTCGGCGTCGGCGGTCGCGGACGTGGCCAGCAGGCGCAGGTCGGGCCGGAGCGTGTCGCGTACGTCGAGGAGGAACGCGAGCGCGGTGTCGGCGTCGAGGTGGCGTTCGTGGCACTCGTCGAGGATGACCGCGTCGACGCCGGTCAGCTCCTGGTCCCGCTGGAGGCGCTGGAGCAGGACGCCGGTGGTGACGACCTCGACCATGGGGTTGGCGCCTTTGTGGCGTTCGCCCCTGATCGTGTAGCTCACGCCCATGCGGCGGGCCGCCGCGCGTACGGCCAGGCGGCGCGGCTCGGCCACCAGCACGCGCAGGCCCGCCTCGGCCAGCGCCGGCGGCACCACGGTCGTCTTGCCGGTGCCGGGCGGCGCGGTCAGCACCGCACTGCCGTGGCGTTCGAGCACGGCGAGCAGCTCGGGCAGCACGCCCCTGATGGGCAGGTCGGTCTCAGTCACGGGCGGCGACTCCGCTCGTCAGCGGGACCCGGCGGAGGCGCGCGCCTCCGCTGTGGCGCTCACCGTGCCTTCGGACGTGGTGGGGGTGCGGTGGAGGCTGGTGGCGGTGAGGATGGCCGGCAGGAGGCCGGGGAAGCGGGATTCCAGGTCTTCGTGGCGCAGGCTCATGTATTTCAGGCGGCCGTCCTGCTCCGTCCGCACCACGCCGGCCTCGCGGAGGGTGCGGTAGTGGTGTGAGGCGGTCGACTTGTGGATGCCGAGGGCGTCGCCCGCGACCGTGCAGTTCATCTGCCCGGCGGCGGCCAGGCGGGCGACGATCTCCAGGCGCACCGGGTCGCTGAGCGCCCGCAGGACCTCGGTGAGCTGGATGTTCTCCGTGGCGGGTTGCGGGAGCAGGCGCATGGGGAAACCCTACCTCCGTCCCATGGTTTGACAACGATCCAACTATACGTCAGTTTGATGGGCATCCAACTTTCTCGGGGGAGGCCCACATGCGCTCGCGGCTCTATCCGTTGGCCGCCGGAAATTTCGCGATCGGTACCGGTACGTTTGTCACCGCCGGTCTGCTGGCACCCATCTCCGCCGACCTGGGAGTGTCCCGGCCGGCCGCGGGCCAGCTGATGACGGTGTTCGCCCTCGCGTACGCCGTGCTCTCCCCCGTGCTCGCCGCCCTCACCGCCCGCATGTCCCGCAGGACCCTGCTGCTGCTCGCCATGGGCGTGTTCGTGGCGGGCAACGTGCTGACCGCGCTGGCCCCGACGTACGCGCTGGTGCTCATCACCCGCGTGGTGGCGGCGGCGGGTGCGGCGATGTTCACGCCGACGTCCTCGGCCGTGGCCAGCGCGCTGAGCGCCCCCGAGCGGCGCGGGCGCGCGCTGGCACTCGTGATGGGCGGGCTGAGCGTGTCGTCGGCCCTCGGGGTGCCGCTCGGCACGTGGCTGGGCGAGGCGGTGAGCTGGCGGGCCACGCTGTGGCTGGTCGCCGGGCTCGGCGTGCTGGGCCTCGCCGGGGTGGCGGCGCTGGTGCCGGAGCTGCGGCTGCCGGCGTCGGGACGGCTGCGCGAGCGGTTCGAGCCGCTGCGCGACCGGCGGGTGCCCGCGGTGATGGTGACGCAGCTGCTGTTCTTCGCGGCCGGGTTCACCGCGTACACCTACATCGGCTCGCTGTTCGACCTGCCGCTGGCCGCGCTGCTGTGGGCGTGGGGGCTGGGCGGCATCGTGGGCAACCTGCTCGGCGGGCGGCTCACCGACGCGTACGGCCCCCGCCGCATGATCATCGGCGGCCTGGCCGCGGCGGTGGTGTTCATGGCCCTGATCCCCGTGGCGAACCTGGCGCTGCCCGTCGCCCTCGTGTGGGGCTTCCTCTGGGGCGCGACCGGCTGGATGATCGCCCCCGCACAGCAGTTCAGGACGGTCACGGCGGTGCCCGGCAACGTCTCGATCGGGCTGGGGCTGCTGTCGTCGGCGCAGTACCTCGGGCTGGTGGTGGCGGGGCTGGCCGGCGGGGCGGCGCTGGAGACGTACGGAAGGACGGGCGTGGTCGTGCTGTCCGCCGGGCTCGGCCTGATGGTGCTGATCTTCACGCTCGTGACGTACCGGCCGGTGAGGGTCCTGACGGCCGAGCCCGCGCCCGCCGCTCCCTGACGGCGGACGCCCGGTGCTCAGCCCTGAGCGGGGATCCAGCCCAGTGTGACGGCCAGGATGACGAAGAACCCGAGCGCGATGCGGTAGATGACGAAGCCGGTGAAGCGGTGGGTGCTGATGTAACGCAGGAACCAGGCCACCGCCGCGTAGCCGACGAGGAACGAGATGACCGTGGCCAGGATGGTGGGGCCCCAGTCGGGGGCCGGGCCCTCGCCGATCTCGGCCAGCTCCAGCACCCCCGAGGCCAGCACGGCCGGGATGGCCAGCAGGAACGAGTATTTCGCGGCGTCCTCGCGGCGGTAGTCGAGCAGCAGGCCGGCCGTCACGGTGCCGCCCGAGCGGGACACGCCGGGGACCAGGGCGAGCGACTGGGCGAAGCCGTAGATGATCGCGTGGGTGAAGCTGAGGTGCTTCTCCAGCGTGAGCTTGTTGCGCGCCGTGTGGTCGGCGAACCACAGGATGACCGCGAAGACGATGAGCGTGGTGCCGACCAGGCGCAGGTCGCGGAACGAGGTCTCGATCTGGTCCTTCAGCGCCAGGCCGAGTATGGCGATGGGCAGGGTGCCGACGATGACGTACCAGCCCATGCGGGCCGCCCAGTGGCCGCGCAGCTCTTTGACGAACAGCGAGCGGGTCCAGGTGGAGATGATCTCCCAGATCTCCTGCCGGAAGTAGATGAGCACCGCGGCCTCGGTGCCGAGCTGGATGACCGCCGTGAACGCCGCCCCCGGGTCCGGCCATTGGGCGAAAGCGGACACCACCCGGATGTGGGCGCTGGAGGAGATCGGCAGGAACTCCGTGAGCCCCTGGACCAACCCCAGAACCACCGCTTCTAGCCAGCCGATCACGACGACACCTTCCGTGGACGCAGCGAGTGTGAGGGTGAGGCTAGCGGAATCGGGGGTCAAGCGATTGCTCTCATAAGGCGTTGAGCTGCTGTGATCGCGTGTCGTAGCGAGGTCGATGCGTCCTGTTCATGGAGAATTGGCCGGTTGTTCGCCCGCTCGTAGGGCGGAGCGCCCCGCCGGTTGAGCAGGCGAATCCCATGTGCCATCGTCTCACCATGGATCAGCTCGCGGCGCTGCTCGACGGGCCCAGAGCGCACGGCGCCTTCCTCCTCCGCTCGATCCTCGATCCGCCGTGGTCCCTGCGCATCCAGGACGAGGCTCCGCTGTCGGTGGTGGCGCAGGTGCGGGGCGAGTCGTGGATCACGTTCGACGGCGGCGAGCCCGTACGCGTCGAGCCGGGGCGGGTGGCGATCGTCCGGGGGCCCGAGCCGTACACGGTGGCCGACGACCCGGCGACGAAGCCGCAGATCGTCATCCACCCCGGCCAGCGCTGCACCACCCTCGACGGCGAGTCCGTCTATCAGGCGATGGACCTCGGCGTCCGTACGTGGGGTAACGACCCCGGCGGCGGCACCGTGCTGCTCACCGGCGCCTACAACCTGGAGGGCGAGGTCAGCAGGCGGCTGCTCGACGTGCTGCCCCGGCTGATCGTGGAGCCCGGCGGGCCGCTCATCGGGCTGATGAGCGCCGAGATCGTCAAGGACGAGCCAGGCCAGGAGGCCGTCCTCGACCGGCTGCTCGACCTGCTGCTCATCGCGGTGCTGCGGGCCCACTTCGCGGCGAACGAGGCGCCGGGCTGGTACCGCGCGATGAGCGACCCGATCGTCGGCAAGGCCATGCGCATGCTGCACAACAACCCGGCACACCCGTGGACGGTCGCCGCGCTGGCGGCCGAGGTGGGGGTGTCGCGGGCCTCGCTGGCGCGGCGCTTCACCGACCTCGTGGGCGAGCCGCCGATGGCGTTCCTCACCGACTGGCGGCTGGCCCTGGCCGCCGACCTGCTGCGCGAGCCCGACGCCACGATCGGCTCGGTGGCGAGGAAGGTCGGCTACAGCAGCCCGTTCGCGCTCAGCGCGGCGTTCAAGCGGGTCCGCGGGGTCAGTCCCCAGCAGCACAGGGCCGGGGCTGTCACGTGAAACCCCTGCTCCTGCTCGACGTGGACGGCGTGCTGAACCCCATGGGCCGGCCCAGCCCGGACTTCCGGCCCTACCGGTGCACGATCGGCGCGGAGGTCTACACCGTCTACCTCAACCCGCGCCACGGCCGCCGCCTGCTGGAGCTGGCCCTGGTCACCGGCTCCGAGCTGGTCTGGGCCACCACGTGGGAGCACCACGCCAACGCGTGGATCGCGCCGCGCATCGGCCTGCCCTCGCTGCCGGTCATCGCCGTGCCGCCCGGCACGCCGCCGAGCGAGCACGGGGAGATGTTCAAGACCCCGCACGTGGCGGCGTACGCGGGGCGGCGGCCGTTCGTCTGGTTCGACGACCAGGTGTGGGCGGAGGACGAGGAGTACCTCAGGGTCCATCAGGGACTGACCGACTTCCTGCTCGTGCACGTGGATCCGAAGCGGGGACTGACCAGCCGCGATCTGGGCATGGCACAGGAGTGGCTGACCCTCTCAGGGTTTTCTCAGGGTCCCTGACGGGAGTCGGGCCGATCTGTCGTCCGTTCTCCAAGTAGGTCGACAACCAAGACGGAGGAACAGCACATGTACCGCTCACGAGAGCACAGGATCCTGGCCGGCGTCTGCGGCGGCATCGCCGACAAGACGGGCATGCCTCCCACGCTCGTCCGGGTCCTCTGGCTGCTGCTGTCGCTCATCCCCGGCCCGCTGTGGGTGGCCTATGTCGCCATGTGGATCCTCGTCCCGGAGGCGCCGAAGGGCTACCGGGCGGCATAGCGGCCCCGGTCCGCCGCACGGAAGAGCGCGAGCGCGATCAGCTCGGCGCCGACCGCGGCGGCCGGCAACCACCCGCTCCCGTACGTCTCCAGCACCACCCCGCCGAGCGCGGCACCGCAGGACACGCCCACGTAGACGGCACTGCTGTTGAGCGCGAGCGCCTGCGGGGCCGCAGGACCGGCGAGGGCGATCATGCGGGACTGCGCAGGCGGCGGGATCCACCACGACGCACCCGCCCAGAGCAGCAGCAGCGGCAGCAGGGCGAGCAGCGGCACGGGCCTGACGAGCTGGCAGCAGGTCAAGGCGGCCATCACCGCCGCGAAGGCGGCGACGCCGGTGGTCATCGCCCGGCTCGCGCCCCAGCGGTCGGCGGCCCGGCCGCCCAGCTGCCCGCCGGCCAGCCCGGCGAGGCCGGCCAGCACGAACACCCAGCCCAGCTCGGCCGGCCCGGCGCCGGCCAGGTCGCGCAGGAACGGGGCGAGATAGCTCAGCACCATCATGCTGCCCAGCACGATCGCGACGATCCCGAGCAGGCCGAGCAGCACCTGGGGGCGGGCCAGCGGGGCCAGCCGCCGCCCGATGGACATGGCGGGCGCGGGCGGCGTCTCGGGCAGTGTGGCCCGTACCGCGATCAGCGCGATGAGCCCCAGCAGAGCCCCCAGCCCGAACGTGGCCTGCCAGCCGAAGGCGCCGCCGACCCAGGTGCCGAGCGGCACGCCGAACGTGAGCGACGCGGTCAGCCCGCCCATCACCAGCGCCAGGTAGCGGCCCTGCCGCTCGGCGGGCGCGAGGGAGGTGGTGATCGCGTACGCGGCGGGGACGACCGCCGCCGCGGCGACGGCGGCCAGCACGCGCAGGCCGAGGAGCAGCGCGTACGAGCCGGCGAACGCGGCCGCCGCGTTGGCCGCGACGAACAGCACCAGCGCCCAGGTCAGCAGCCCGCGCCGCGACCAGGTGGCGGTCACCACGGATGCGACGGGCGCGGCCAGCGCGAACGCCAGCGAGAAGGCGGTGACGAGCTGCCCGCCCACGGCCTCGCTCACCCCCAGGTCGGCGGAGAGCGCGGGCAGCACGCCGGCGATCACGTAGTCGTCGGTGGCGAAGGTGAACGTGGTGAAGACCAGCGCGAGCAGCCACGTGGGCAGATACGTGGGCAGCCGGGCACGCCGGCGCACGTCGATGGGCATGGGTGTCCCCTGGAATTAAGGTAACGGTCGTTTCCTCGATAGGGTAACAGTCGTCACCTCAATGGCGTCAAAGGGGAATCGCGCATGGCCAGGACCGCCGACCCGCACCGCCGCGGCGAGCTGCTCGACCAGATCATCGACTACCTGGCCGAGCACGGCCTGTCCACGCTGTCCATGCGCCCGCTGGCCCAGCACCTCGGCAAGTCCACCCGCGTGCTCACCCACCACTTCGCCGACAAGGAGGAGCTGCTGTCGGCCACCATGGAGCGGCTCGACGAGCGGCACCGCGACTGGCTGCGCGGGCTGCCCGGCTGGTCGGGCTCCGACAGCGTGGGCACGATCATCCGCCGCACCTGGGACTGGCAGACCCGCGAGGACAACCAGCCGATCGCCCGCCTCATCCACGAGATCGAGGGGCTCGCGGTGGCCGGCAAGCTGGCCGGGCACGTGCCGCGGCTGCTGTCGGACCGGTCGGAGTTCGTGGCCGGCCTGCTGCGCGAGCGCGGGGTGCCGGAGCCCGAGGCGACGCGGATCTCGACGCTGGCGAACTCGGCGTACACCGGGCTGCAGATCGACTTCCTCACGACGGGCGAGCGCGAGCGGGTGGAGGCCGCGCTCGACCGGCTCTGCGCGCTGGTGGACGAGTGGGTCGCGGCCTGCTGACGACCTGCGGCGGGGTCAGTCAAAGGACGGGCATATCCTCGAAACATGAGGGCAAGGCCGCTGACGCTCATCCACGATGGGCTCGTCGATTACGACCAGGCGATGGAGCGCATGACCGACCTCGTCGGGCAGCGCCAACGGGACGAGCGGCCGGACACGCTCTGGCTGCTGAGTCACCCGTCCGTCTACACGATCGGGCGCCGCACCCCGATCACCCACCTGCCCGATCCCACGCGTGGCATCCCCGTGGTCGAGACCGGCCGGGGCGGCCAGCTCACCTATCACGGTCCTGGCCAGCTCGTCGGCTACCTCATCGTCAAGCTGGACGAGGGCGAGGGCATCGTCGACTACGTCCGCGAGGTCGAGCTGCGGCTGGTGGAGGCGCTGGGCAAGCTGGGGCTGCCGGCCGAGCGGCGTGACACGCCGCCGGGCTCCGAGCTGCTGACGGGTGTGTGGACGGTGGAGACCGCACGGAAGATCATCTCGATCGGCATGCGCCAGAGCAGGGGTGTCACCAGTCACGGGTTCGCGCTCAACGTCGACGGCGATCTGACGCCGTGGAACTGGGCGGTCGCGTGCGGGATGCCCGACGTCGACATGACCTCGCTCAAGCGCGAGCTGGGCAGGGCGGACATGGACGAGGTCCGCGAGGTCGTGGCGGAGGCGTTCGAGGCGTCCTGACGGGACGAGTCATCCTTAGGGAGGAAAAATCGGCATTTCTCCCCGCACATAACCCCAGATAAGCGATGATCCATCTTCGGTCGCACGCCCCGACGGGGGGATCGACAGAAGATTGGAGCATCGTGCGAAAGAGGTTCACACTGCTCGCCGCCGCCTTAGTGGCGGTGGCGACATTGTCGCCCGCGGCGCCCGCCAACGCGGCGGTCCCGCAGGCCGAACGCACCATCACCTGGGCTCCGTGCGAGGAGGAGCCGTCGGCCGAGTGCGGCACGCTCACCGTGCCGATCGACTGGTCGAAGCCCGACGGTCCGACCGTCGACATCGCGGTCGCCCGCCGCAAGGCCACCGACCCCGACGCCAGGATCGGCTCGCTGGTCATCAACCCGGGCGGCCCGGGCGGCTCGGGGGTCGAGGCCGTGTACGGCGCGCCCGGCTCCTACACCGAGGAGCTGCAGCGCCGCTTCGACATCGTCGGCTTCGACCCTCGGGGTGTGGGTCGCAGCCACCCGGTGATCTGCTCGGCGTCGGTCTACAACCAGATGCCGCACACGGTGATGAAGAGCCAGGCCGACTTCGCGGCATGGGACGCCTTCACCAAGCGCCTGCACCAGGACTGCCGCGAGCGCACCGGCCCCCTGTACGACCACGTCGACTCCGTGGACGTGGCCCGCGACATGGACGCCCTGCGCGCCGCCCTCGGCGAGGAGAAGCTCACCTACTACGGCATCTCGTACGGCACCCTGATCGGCCAGATGTACGCCGAGCTGTTCCCCGACCGCGTCCGCGCGCTCGGCCTCGACAGCAACATGGACCACAGCCTCGGCGTCGCGGGCTTCCTGACGACCGAGGCGCTGGCCGTCGAGGACGCCTTCGACCAGTTCGTCGGCTGGTGCGACCAGGAGCCGAGCTGCGTCCTGCACGGCCAGGACGTGCGGGCGATCTGGAAGAGCCTGCGGGAGAAGGCCCAGCGGGGCGAGCTGGTCTACCCGAGCACCGGCACGAAGATGACGGAGCTGCAGCTCATCTACAACGCCGCGCTGGGCAACGAGGGACCCGACTGGTGGACGCTCAGCCAGACCATCAACTGGCTGAACGGCGGGCCCGAGCCCGACTGGGTGCCGCCGCTGCCGGGCAGGGGGCCGGTGGAGGGCGACGTGGCCGAACTGCCGACCACGATCCTGTGCCAGGACTACAACCTCCGGGTGCGCAACTACGCCGAGTACGCCGCCCTCATGGCGGTTTCCGGCAAGCTGGCGCCCGACACGCGGTACCACCCGTACCCGGTGGACGACCTGCCGATCTGCATGAACTACCCGACGACGAACAAGCCGCACAAGCTGCGGTACACGGGTGACGCTCCTCTGCTGCTCGGCAACTCGCTGCACGACCCCGCCACGCCGTGGATCTGGTCGGCCAACGCGGCCCGCCAGCTCGGCCCGAAGGCGGTGCTGCTCACGTACGAGGGGTGGGGGCACCGCATCTACGGCAAGGACAAGTGCCAGACGGACATCTTCGACGAGTACCTGATCTCGCTGAAGGTGCCCGCGCACGGCACCCGCTGCGCGGTGGGCACGCCTGAGGAGGAGAGCCTGCTCAAGCGCAAGGCCGGCACGCACGCCTGGCCGACGGACCGGCTGAGCTGGGCCGGCTAGAGCACGCTCGCAGGACGCCCGGGGGCCGACGGACCCCCGGGCGTTTCGCGTCAGGAGACGAGGTTCTCGTCGTCGATCGTGCGGCGCGGCCCGGTGAACCAGTGGCGGGCCGACAGCGCCCACCACAGCGCGATGCCGACGAGCACGATGCCCACCGCGACGGGCGCGTAGTTGACCGACGTCCAGGTGAAGTCCGTGCTGCCGGGCACGCCGGCCGGCGAGAACGGCATGATGAAGTAGACCGAGACGATCACGATCTCGACGCAGGCGATCCAGCACAGCGCCTTGTACTTGCGGCCCAGCGTCCACGGCCCCGGCGTGAAGGCGTCGCCCATGCGCAGGCGCAGCCAGATCGGGATGAGGAAGGCCAGGTAGAGGCCGATGACCGCGATCGAGACGACGGCGTAGAACGCGACCGGCGTGGTCAGCCCGGGAGGGGCGTAGAGCGCGGGCAGCGTGATGAGGGCGGCGGCCACGCAGCCGGCCACGATGGCGTTGACCGGGGTGCGGTTGCGGTCCACCTTCGACCAGAGCCGCCAGCCGGGCACGGCGCCGTCGCGCGAGAACGCGTACGTCATGCGCGACATCGAGGTCACGCAGCTCATCCCGCAGAAGAACTGGCCGATGGTGGAGATCGCGAAGATCGCGGTGGCCAGCGGGGACGACAGCGCGGTCTCGAAGATGGCGCCGACGAAGCCGGACTGGGCGTTCAGCTCCTCCACGTTCGTGGCCGCGAACAGGAACGCGAGCAGCAGGATCCAGCCGCCGATCGCCGAGTAGAAGATCGACTGCCACAGGCCGCGGGCGGCGCTCTTCGCCGCTCCCTGCGTCTCCTCCGACACGTGGGCGCAGGCGTCGAAGCCGGTGATCGTGTACTGGGTGAGCAGGAAGCCGAGCGGCAGCACGTACAGCCAGAAGGGCAGGCCGTCGGAGCCGTCGCCGAAGCCCGAGGTGTTGTTGGTGCCGAAGAAGACGAAGCTCGCCGACTGGTGCTCGCTGGGCGCGAAGACGAGGATGGCGACCACGATCGCGGCGCCGGCGACGTGCCACCAGACGGAGATGTTCTGCAGCAGCGAGATCAGCCGGTGGCTGAAGATGTTGATCAGCGCGTGCAGCGCCAGGACGATCACGAACAGCAGGAACGCCTGGGGGAGCGTGGCCTCCCACGCGCCGCCCGTCAGCCGGTTGAGGGTGATGTTGAGGAATGTCGCGCAGCCGTAGTCCACCGAGGCGGTGACCGCGATGAGCCCGATGAGGTTGAGCCAGCCGGTGAACCAGCCGTGGATCGGCTTGCCCAGCTTGGCGGCCCACCAGTAGATGCCGCCCGCCGTCGGGTACGCCGACACCAGCTCCGACATGCAGAAACCGATGACGAGGATGAACAGGGAGATCAGCGGCCAGCCCCAGGAGATGGCGATGGGGCCGCCGTTGTTCCAGGCCTGTCCGAAGGTCGTGAAGCAGCCGGCGAGGATGGAGATGATCGAGAAGGAGATCGCGAAGTTGGAGAAACCGCTCCAGGTGCGGGCCAGCTCCTGCTTGTAGCCGAGCTCGGCCAGTCGCCTGGAATCCTCTTCTGTGCTCATTGAGGTCTCCCTGGGGGGCGTGGAGGACGCTCCTTTTGGTCTACGTCTAGACCATTTCTCCCCAGGGGACAAGGCGTTGCGGGCGGGTTTCGATCCGGCGGGGCCGGGGCGGCCGCCTTTTTCGCCAGGCCGCCCCGGCGGGTCCTACTTGTCGCCGAAGAGGTCGGTCACGGCCTGGCAGAACGCCTTGAGGTCATCCGGCTTGCGGCTGGTCACCAGCGTGTTGCCGCCTTCCGTGCACACCACGACCTCCTTGTCCACCCAGGTCGCCCCGGCGTTGCGCAGGTCGGTCTGCAGGCTCGGCCACGAGGTGAGCGTGCGCCCGCGGACGACGTCCGCCTCGACGAGCGTCCAGGGCGCGTGACAGATGGCCGCCACCGGCTTGCCGGCGTCGAAGAAGGACGTGGCGAAGCGCACGGCGTCGGGCGACATGCGCAGGAAGTCCGGGTTGGCGACGCCGCCCGGCAGCACCAGGCCGTCGTACGACGCCGGGTCGGCCTCATCTACCGTGTCGTCCACGGCGAAGGTGTCGGCCTTGTCCAAATGGTTGAACGCCTGGATCTGGCCGGGGGAGGTGGAGACCAGCCTGGGCGTGCCGCCCGCCTGTTTGACCGCCTTCCACGGCTCGGTGAGCTCCACCTGCTCGACTCCCTCGGGTGCCACCAGGAAAGCGATGGTCTTGCCGTCCAGCATGAGAACCCCCTTGGACTGCGTGTTTCCCGTCCCCTTACCGGGCGGCGCGCATGTATGCGTCTTTACCCCTAGGGGGTATAGAGTGAGCGCATCGGAGCCGATCCAGGAAGGAGCGTTCGCATGACCGTCGCCACGTACCAGGTTGAGGGCATGACCTGCGGCCATTGTGTCAGCGCCGTGACAGAAGAGGTGAGCGGCATCGCCGGGGTGAGCGGAGTCGAGGTCGATCTCGCCTCCGGAGCGGTGACCGTCACCAGCCAGGCCCCCATCGACGACGCGCTGATCGGCGCCGCCGTCACGGAGGCCGGCTACGAGCTGGCGGGCCGGGCGGCCCCCGTCGAGCTGCTCCCGATGGCAGGGGAGTCGTGCTGCGGCTCCGGGGGCTGCTGCTAGCTCACCAGGGCAGTGGGCCCTGCGCGGCGAAGAAGCCGCCGGTCGGGCCGTCGGGGCCGAGCCGCGCCATCCGTACGATGATCTCGGCGCCCTCCTCGACGCTCTGCGTGCCGGTGTTGACGTTGAGGTCGGTCTTGGTGAAGCCGGGCTCGACCGCGTTGATCCGCATCTCGGGGAACGCCTTGGCGTACTGGACGGTGAGCCGGTTGACCGCCGACTTCGAGGCCGGGTAGGCGACGCCGGGATAGGCGTGCACCGGGGTGCCCTCGGTGGTCGCGGCGGTCAGCCGCACCCCTGACGAGCGGGCCGCGTTCGAGGCGGCGCTGGTCGGCGACCTGCGCGCCACGGCCGGCCGCTACCCCGCCGACCGCTCGTTGCGAGAGCTGATCGCCGAGCTGCGCGCGGGCAGCCCCCGCTTCGCCGCGCTTTGGGACTCCGGCACGGTCGCCCGTCAGGTGGGCGGGCGCAAGACGTTCGAACACCCCCGGGTGGGCCCGATGACGCTCGACTGCGACATGCTCAGCGTGGCCGGCAGCGATCTTCGCGTCATCGTCTACACCGCCGAGCCGGGTACCCCCGACGCCGAGCGACTCGCTATCCTGGCGCGCCAAGTGATGGCGCCCGCGGGGACATGACACCAGCTCACAGCCGTGTCAAGGGCACTGAAAATTTACACCGCCGTTGGAAACGAAGATGAAACAATTTTCCGCCACTCGTTGACACGCGGTCTCCGTATGGTGTGCCTTCTTCTACACAGAGACCCCCCGCCTGAAGGTGAGGCACTTATGAGGAAATGGTTCGCACGCCTGGCTGCGCTGGGCGTCGCGCTATTAGTGGCCGGTCAGGGCACCACGGCTGCCCTCGCCCAGGACCCGGCGGCGGGGAAGAAGATCGTACGCGTCGGCGCCACGCAGGCGATGGACTCGATGAACCCCTTCCTCGCGGTCCGCCTGGTCTCCACGTCGATCCACCGCTGGATGTACGGGTTCCTCACGGTGCCCGACTCCAAGACGCTCGCACCGAGCCCCGACCTGGCCGAGTCGTGGAGCACGTCGGAGGACGGGCTCACCTGGACGTTCAAGATCCGTGCCGCCAAGTGGTCCGACGGCCAGCCGATCACGGCCGAGGACGCCGCCTGGACGTTCAACAAGATGATGACCGACGAGGCCGCCAAGACGGCCAACGGTCCCGCGGTGGAGAACTTCGAGAGCGTCACCGCCAACGGCCAGGACCTGGTCATCAAGCTCAAGGCGCCGCAGGCCAGCATGCTGGACAACCCGGTCCCGATCATGCCCAAGCATGTCTGGGAATCGGTCACCGACATGGCCAACTACGACGCCGAGAAGTACCCGACCGTCAGCAGCGGCCCGTACTTCGCGATCGAGCACAAGAAGGACCAGTACGTCAAGCTGCAGGCCAACCCCAACTACTGGCGGGGCAAGCCAAAGATCGACGAGCTGCAGGTCATCTTCTACGACAACCCGCAGGCCGCCATCGCGGGCCTGAAGAACGGCGACATCGACCTGCTCGGCCGGATGAACCCGCCGGAGTTCGAGGCCATCCAGAACGACCCCAACATCGTCGCCTGGAACGAGCAGGGCCGGCGCGCGGCGTACCTGCAGATCAACCACGGCGCCACCACCAGCGACGACAAGCCCGTCGGTGACGGCCACCCGGCGCTGAAGGACCAGAAGGTCCGCCAGGCGCTCCACTACGCCATCGACAAGCAGAAGCTCGTCGACGAGGTCCAGAACGGCCTGGCCAAGCCGGCCGACGGCTCGATCGTCCCGCCGATGTACCAGGACTTCTTCTGGGAGGCCACCGGTGACGAGAAGGTCAGCTACGACCCGGCCAAGGCCAACCAGATCCTCGACGACGCCGGCTACAAGAAGGGCGCCGACGGCGTCCGTACGATGCCCGACGGCAAGCGCAAGCTGGAGTTCCGGTTCAGCATCCACACGGACACCCCGATCGAGGACAAGCTCGCCGAATACCTGACGGGCTTCTTCAAGGAGATCGGCATCACGCTGACCACCAAGAAGCTCGACTCCAGCAAGTTCACCGAGGAGACCGGCGTCACCGGCCTGTTCGACATCGCCATCAGCGGCTGGTCGGTCAACCCCGACCCCGAAGAGGTCCTCGCCACCCACCTGTGCAGCCGGCGGCCCAGCCCGACCGGTGAGGGCGGCGGCACCGAGTCCTTCTACTGCGACGACGAGTTCGAGCAGCTCTACAAGGACCAGCAGAAGGAGCTCGACCGGCCCAAGCGCGCCGAGCTCATCAAGAAGATGCAGGAGCGTCTCTACACCGACGCCCCGGTCATCGCGATCTACTACACCAACGACCTTGAGGGTTACCGCAAGGACCGCATCACCAGCATCACCCCGATCCCCGAGGACAGCGGCATCCTCTACGGCGGCAGCGGCTACTGGCCGTTCTACACCGTGGACGTCAAGGCCGTGGCCGCGTCCGGCTCCAGCGCCGAGGGCGGCTCCAACACCGGCCTCATCGCGGGCGTCGTGGGCGGCGTGGTGGTCATCGGTCTCGCGGTGTTCCTCCTGAGCAGGCGGCGCAAGAGCACCGCAGACGAACGCGAATGACGACACCGCTCGAAGCAGCAGAGCCCGCCGCCCAGGCGGCGGGCCCTGGTGACGAGCGCCCCACCCGCCGCGGCACGCTGCAGTACGCGCTGTCCAAGGCCGGTGGGGCGCTGTTCAGCATCGCCATGGTGATCATCGGAACGTTCTTCGTGTTCCGGCTGCTCCCCGGCGACCCCGTACGCAACCTGGCCCAGGGCCGCAACATGACCCCGGCCCAGCTCGACCTCGAACGCCGCAGGCTCGGCCTGGACAAGCCGCTCGTCGACCAGTTCTTCCAGTTCGTGGGCGACACGCTCAGGCTCGATCTCGGCACCTCCTACGAGTACAAGCGGCCGGTCATCGACCTCATCGGCGAGCGCATCGGCCCGACGCTCCTGCTCGCCGGCACCGGCCTGGTCATCGCGGTCAGCCTGGGCGTCTGGCAGGGCACCAGGGCCGGCTGGCGCCACGGCAGCCGCTTCGACCGCTTTTCCACCGGGCTGTCGCTGCTGCTGTGGTCGGTGCCGACGTTCTGGCTCGGCCTGCTGCTGATGATGGTGTTCGGCGTCGGCATCGGGCCCATCCCGGGCATCTTCCCCTTCCGGGGCATCGAGAGCGTGGACGCGCCCGACGGGTTCGCGTACGTGCTGGACGTCGCCTCCCACATGGTGCTGCCCTGCCTGACGCTGGTGGCCGTCGTGTACGCCCAATACCTGCTCATCATGCGCTCGTCGCTGCTTGAGGAGGTCAGCCAGGACTACGTGACGGTGGCCAGGGCCAAGGGGCTGCGCGACGACGACGTACGACGCAGGCACGCGGTGCCCAACGCGCTGCTGCCCACGGTCACGCTGGTGTTCATGCGCATCGGCTTCGTCGTCGGCGGCGCCGTCACCGTGGAGACGATCTTCACCTGGCCGGGGCTCGGGCAGCTGTTCTACGAGGCGGTCAGAGTGCCCGACTTCACGCTCATGCAGGGGACGTTCCTGCTGATCACGGTCGCCGTCATCGTCATGAACACGCTGGCCGACGTGGTCTACCACGTGCTCGACCCGAGGGTGAGGTCCGCATGACGGCTGTCGCCGCGGAACGCAGGAAGCAGGCGCTGAGCCGCTTCTGGGCCGGATTCCGCACCCACCGCGGCGGCGTCGCGGGCCTCGTCGTCCTCGTCGTCGCGGTCGTGCTCGCGCTCGCCGCGCCGCTGTTCATCGACGAGACGGTCACCAGCGTCATCCAGAACACCGGGCAGCGGTGGGCCGCGCCCAGCCTCGCCGAGCCGTTCGGCACCGACGAGTCGGGCCGGTCGATCCTGCTCATGGTCTGGTGGGGCTCGCGCACGTCGCTGTTCATCGGCTTCCTCGCCGCGCTGCTCAGCATCGTGATCGGGCTGATCGTGGGCGTCGCGGCCGGGCACTTCAGGGGCTGGGCGGGCGGCGCGCTCATGCGCGTCACCGACTGGTTCCTGGTGCTGCCCTCGCTGGTCACCGCGCTCGTCCTGGCCGCCATCCTGGGCGGCAGCACGTTCACGATCATCGCCGCGATCGGCATCACCACCTGGCCGTCCACCGCCCGGCTGATCCGGGCGCAGACGCTCGCCGTCGAGGCCAGGCCGTACATCGAACGCTCCAAGGCGCTCGGCGCGGGCCACTGGCACATCACCACCCGGCACGTGCTGCCGAACGTGGCGCCGCTGCTGCTGGCCAGCACCACCCTGGAGGTGGCCAGCGCCATCGTCACCGAGTCCACGCTGGCCTTCCTCGGCGCCAGCTCCAACCGCACGTCCTGGGGCACGATGCTCCGGGCCTCCTACGACTTCGGCGCCACCACCCAGGGCGCCTGGTGGTACATCCTCATCCCCGGCCTCGCCATCCTGCTCGTCGTGATGGCGTTCACGCTGGTCGGAAGGGCCCTGGAGGCCGTGCTCAACCCGAGGCTGAGGAGGGCCGCATGAGCCTGCTCGAACTCGACGACGTGTCCGTGACCTACCGCATCGCCTCGGGCGAGGTGCCCGCCGTGCGCGGAGTGTCGCTGGCGCTCGACGCCGGTGCGGCGCTCGGCGTCGCCGGCGAGTCGGGGTCAGGCAAGTCGACGCTGGCCATGGCGCTGCTGCGGCTCCTGCCCAAGGACGCGCAGGTCGGCGGCCGGATCCTGCTCGACGGCGAGGACGTCCTGACCATGAAGTGGGGGCGCATGCGCGCCGTCCGCTGGGCCGAGGCGTCCATCGTCTTCCAGGGCGCCCAGCACGGGCTCAACCCCGTGCGCAGGATCGGCGAGCAGATCGCCGAGCCGCTGCTCGTGCACAACCTGGCCAAGCCCGAGGCCGCCCGCGCGCGCGTCGCCGAGCTGCTCGACCAGGTGGGCCTGCCCGCCTGGCGGGCCCGCAGCTACCCGCACGAGCTGTCCGGCGGCCAGCGGCAGCGCATCATGATCGCGATGGCGCTGGCCTGCTCGCCGCGCCTGATCATCGCCGACGAGCCGACCACCGCGCTCGACGTGATGGTGCAGGCGCAGGTGCTCACCCTGATCAAGGACCTGGTCGCCGAGCACGGCATCTCGCTCATCATGATCTCGCACGACCTGTCGGTGCTCGCCGACGTGTGCGACCGGCTCGCGGTCATGTACGCCGGCCGCGTCGTCGAGCACGGCCCGTCCGCCGAGGTGTTCCACGACGCCAAGCACCCCTACAGCAAGGCGCTCGCCGCGGCGTTCCCCACCGTCGGCGACCCGGTCTCGCGCATGGCCCCCAAGGGCCTGGGCGGCGACCCGCCCGACCCGATGGAGCTGCCCACCGGCTGCGCCTTCCACCCGCGCTGCCCGGTCGCGCTCGACACGTGCGCCGACCTCGACGTGCGGCTCTGGCCGGCCGGGCCCAACCGTACGGCGGCCTGTGTGCACGCCAGGGTCGACGAGGAGGTCGCTACATGACGGAGACCCGCACCGCCGCGGAGGAGGTCGGCACCACCAGGTCCGCCCTGCTCGAAGCGCGGGACCTGCACGTCGAGTTCGCCTCCAGGGGCCGCCGCGCCCGCGCCGTGGACGGCGTGAACCTGGCCATCGGCGAGGGCGAGATCGTCGCCCTCGTCGGCGAGTCGGGTTGCGGCAAGACCACGCTCGCCCGCACCCTGCTCGGCCTCGAACGCCCCACCTCGGGCGAGGTCCGCTACGACGGCGCGAGCCTCGGCTACACCACCAAGGCGCTGCGCGCCTACCGCAGGCAGGTGCAGCTCGTCCTGCAGGACCCGACCGGCTCGCTCAACCCCCGCCACACCGTGTACGAGGCCGTCGCGGAAGGCCCCCGCATCCACGGGCTGGCCGACGAGCGCGACATCGTGGCCACCGCCCTGTCCAGGGCCGGGCTGCGGCCGCCCGAGCGGTTCTTTCAGCGCTACCCGCACGAGCTGTCCGGCGGGCAGCGGCAGCGCGTCGTCATCGCGGGCGCGCTGGCGCTCGACCCGAAGGTGCTGGTCGCCGACGAGCCCGTGGCCTCGCTGGACGCGTCCGTACGGGGTGAGATCCTCGCCCTGCTGCTCAAGCTGCGCGCGGAGCTGGGGCTTTCCGCGCTGGTCGTCACCCACGACCTCGGCCTGGCCTGGAACATCGCCGACCGGGTCGCCGTGATGTACCTCGGCAGGATCGTCGAGTCGGGCCCCGTCGAGCAGGTGCTGACGGCGCCGCGGCATCCGTACACGCAGGCGCTGCTGTCGGTGCTGCCCGAGTCGCCCGAGCGGATCGTCCTGACCGGCGAGCCGCCCGACCCGACCCGCATCCCCGGCGGCTGCCGCTTCCACGTCCGCTGCCAGGTGCTGGCGTCGGGCAGGGCGGCGGAGGCGGGAGTGGACGGCCACTGCCGCAGCCGGCTCCTGGACATCCTGCCCGCAGCGCCGGACGCCCAGGCCGCCTGCCACTACGCGGAGACCGTCTCCTGACGCTCAGGTGAGGTCGGCGTCGTGGACGAGGATGGCGGCCTGTACGCGGTTGGCCAGGCCCAGCTTGGCCAGCACGCGGCTGACGTGGGCCTTGACCGTGGCCTCCGTCAGGCGTAGCTCGCGGCCGATCTCGGCGTTGGACAGGCCGCGGGCCAGGGCCCTGATGACGTCCTCCTCCCGGCCGGTCAGCCCGGCGAGCTGCCGGCGGGCGGCCTCGGCGCGGGAGGGGGCGCGGTCGGCGTAGGAGGCGATCAGGCGCTTGGTGACCGAGGGCGAGAGCATCGCCTGACCGGCCGCGACCGTGCGCACGGCGGCGGCCAGCTCGCGCGGCGGGGTGTCCTTCAGCAGGAACCCGACCGCGCCGTGCCGCAGCGCCTCGTGGACGTACTCGTCGAAGTCGAACGTGGTCAGCATGATCACCTTGGGCGGCTCGGGCAGCGCGAGGATCCTGGCCGCCGCGGCCAGCCCGTCGAGGCCCGGCATGCGGACGTCCATCAGCACCACCTCGGGCCGCAACCGTCGTACGGCCGACACCGCCTCCGCACCGTCCCGCGCCTCACCGGCGACGGCGATGTCCCCCGACGCCTCCAGGATCAGCCGCAGCCCGGACCGCACCAGCTCCTCGTCATCCACGACGAGCACCCTGATCACGCGGGAACTCCAGGTCTCTCGAGAAGGTCGATCATGCGGGGATCCTGGCGCTCACGAGGAAGCCGCCGCCTTCCTGGGCGCTGCTGCGGAGCGTGCCGCCGAGCAGTTCGACGCGCTCGCGCAGCCCCACCAGCCCCCATCCCGCTCCCGGCACCGCCCCGCCCTCGCGGGGGGCGTGCGGGGCCTCGTTGCGCACCTCCACCCGCAGCTCGTGCTCGCCGTAGCGGATCAGCACGTCGGTGCCCGCGTCGCCCGCGTGCTTGTGCACGTTGGTGAGCGCCTCCTGGATCACCCGGTACGCCGTGCGCTCCACCGTCTCCTCCATCGGCCGGGGCTCGCCCTCGTCGCGCCTGGTCACGTCGATGCCGAGGGCCCGCGACTGGTCGAGCAGCCGGTCGAGGTCGCCGAGCGTGGGCGGCGGGCTGAGGGCGGCGTCGGGCGGCTCGTGCCGGGGCGCGCGCAGCACGCCGAGCACGTCACGCAGGTTGGCCAGCGCCTCGCGGCCGATGCCGCCGATCAGCGCCGCGGTCTCGGCCGCCTCCGGGTCGCCGGTACGCACCTCCAGGGCGCCCGCGTGCAGCACGATCAGCGAGACCCGGTGGGCCACCACGTCGTGCATCTCCCGCGCGATCCTCGCCCGCTCCTGCGCCCTGGCCTGCTCGGCCCGCATGACCCGCTCGCGTTCGAGCCGTTCGGCCCGCTCTTCGGCGGCGGCCAGCACCTCGGCCCTGGCCCGCGTCCACATGCCGAGCGCCAGCGGCAGCCCGACGACGGCCACCGCCATGAGCAGCGCGTTGCCCGGCCCCGTGGCGGGCGCCTGCCGCGGGCCGCCGACCGCCAGCGGAAGGGCGCACACCACCAGGCAGCCGGCGACGTACGCGACGAGCTGACGGGCGCCGCGCAGCGTGCGGCCCGCCTGATAGGCGGCGACCAGCAGCGGCGGCCACATCAGCAGCCACACGTACGCCAGCGCGCCCACGGCGGCCAGCGGCCACCAGGCGCGGCGCGCATGCCAGGCGGCGACCCCGGCCACGGCGGCGATCAGGCCGAGCACGGGGACCGGCAGCCCGGACGGCACCCCCGCCTGCCCGGTCCCGGTGAACCACGACAGCCCGGCCACCACCGCGCCGAGCAGAACGAACCGCATGGCCACAGCGTAGGCCGCACGCCGCACGACGCTTTACGACGAAAGTAGTAACCCGCCGAGCGGGGCGCGCCTTACGACGAAAGTAGTAAGCGGCGATCGACGATCGGGGCGGACACCTCGGCGGCCCGGCGCGCCAGCCTGGCAGCCATGCACAAGTCCCTGGCCCTCACGGCCCTCACCCTGACCTTGCCCGCGACCCTCGCCGCCCCACCGGCCCATGCATCGGCCCACGCATCGGCCCACGCATCGGCCCACGCATCGGCCCACGCCCCCGTTCAGGCCCACGTCTCTGAGCTCAAGCTGCCGGCCCCCACCGGGAGGCGGCCCGTGGGGACGGAGAGCCTGCACCTTGTGGACCGCAGCCGGCGGGACCCGTGGAATCCCGACGCGGAGCACAGGGAGCTGATGGTGACGCTCTGGTACCCGGCGAAGAAGGCCGTCGGGGCGCGGGCGCCGTACATGACGCGGGCGGAGTCGGAGGCGGTGCTCGCCGATTACGACGTGCCGGACAAGAGCGTGCTCAGCCGGATCGTCACGCACGCGCGGCTCAAGGCGCCCGTCGCCAAGGGCAGGCTGCCGCTGGTCGTCATGTCGCCGGGGTTCAGCTTCCCGAGGGCCACGCTGACCTCGCTGGCCGAGGACTTCGCCGCCAGGGGGTATCTCGTCGCGGCGGTGGAGCACACGTACGAGTCGGTCGGCACCACGTTCCCCGACGGCCGCACCACCACCTGCCTGTCCTGCGAGCAGCGGCCGGACGGCGCGGACGTGGCGGCGGGCCGGGTGAAGGACGTGCGGTTCGTGCTGGACGAGCTGCTCGACGGCCGCTGGGGCCGGCGCATCGACCGCAGCAAGATCGCCATGGTGGGCCACTCCATGGGCGGGTACGCCGCCGCCCAGACCATGCTCGCCGACCACCGCATCAAGGCGGGCGTCAACCTGGACGGCACCTTCAAGGTCGGCAAGCCGCTGAAGCGGCCGTTCATGATGATCGGCACGCCGTCGCACGCCCCCGGCGAGGGAAGCGGCAGCTGGGACGAGGCATGGACGCACCTGAAGGGGCCGAAGCGGTGGATCACGGTGGCGGACACCGACCACTCGGCGTTCGTCGACTACGCGCTGATCAGGAAGCCGCTGGGCATCCCGGCGCAGAAGCTCGACGGCGCCCGGGCCTTGGAGATCACCCGGGCGCACCTGGCCGCCTTCGCGGACCGGCACCTGCTGGGCCGGCGCACCCCGGTGAAGAACTATCCGGAGGTCACCGACCACTTCCGTACCGAGGGAGAAGCTGAGCGGCCCTCAGACGGCGCTTGAACGCCCCGCACGTCAGAAGGCGCTGATGGTGGCGGGGGCGCGCTCGGCGCGGCTCAGCGTGCGGATGACGGCCGTGGGGCCGTGGCGGTGGACGGCGAGGCGGGCCAGCAGCTCCACCACCGGGTCGATCACCGACGGCGGCAGCCCCGGCGTCTCCACGCCGACGCTGGCGGCCAGGTCGTCGCCATGGACGACCAGCTCGACGAGCCGGGTGAGCAGGAAGTCGTCGAGGAGCAGCGACCAGCCGGCAGGCGTGTTGACGACCCGGTCGGCGGGCTCGGAGGCTAGCGCCGCGCGCTGCATGTCGAGCAGCGCCTGGCTGCGCTCGACCAGCAGGGCGGGCCCGGCGGCCGCGGCCGCCTCACCGCCGCGCCTGATGCTGAGATTGCTCTCGTGGTCGAGCCCGGCCTGCACCCACGGCGAGCGCGTGTAGTGCTCCAGGAGCGTGACGGGCGGCCGGACGGCCCCGTTGGGGGTGAGCGCCTCGCCGACCCTGACGAGCTGATGGGCCAGGTGCCCGGCGAGCCCCGCGACGCTGAACTCCACCAGCGCGCTCGGCTTGTCCCATGACGCCGCCACCGCCGGGTGGCGGAGAAGCTCCACCGCCGACTCCGCGGCCAGCAGATAGGACTGCCTGCTTTCGACCATAGGTCGCACTCTCCCGGGATGAGGTGTGTCGGTACGTAGCTCGTAACAACCGGCTCCCGGATTGCCATCCCGCTCCGGGTTCAGGCCAGCGCCCGGCCGATCGCGGATCTGACGAACGCGCGCGCCAGCCGGCCCCGCCGATAGCGGCTGAGCACCGGCTGCTCGGTGCCGTAGCGGCGGGCGCGGATGTCGGCGATCAGCACGGCGGGGGCGCCCAGCTCGTGCAGTACCTCGAGTGCCTCCCGCTTGCTGATCAGCCGGCCGTCCTGCAGGGTGACCGTGGCCCTGGCCACCGTCACCATGCCCAGATCCACCCAGACGTCCTGCAGCCAGCGCCGCCGTCCCTGCGCCCGGACGAGCCAGAAGTCGCGCAGGTCCGCGCGGATGAAGCGGGCCAGCTCCTCGTCCGAGACGGGGGGCAGCAGCTCGGCCGGCGGCGGGCCGTACAGGACTCTGGCCCCCTCGTGCAGCTCGCGCCGCGTCACCGCCGTCACAGGGCGCCGGAAGATGTGCTCGTGCGCCCACGTGATGTGCTCGGCGCCGAGGTCGTCGAGCTCCTGTCTCGCCATGTACGAGCAGTGCAGCCGCTCCGCGAGCGGCAGGCGTAGCCTCCTGTGCACCGCCTTGATCCGCCGCCAGTGATCCATGGTCGGCGTGGTGTCGAGCACCGCGACCAGGTCGAGGTCACTGCGTCCTGGTTGATAGTCGCCGGCCGCTAACGAGCCGTGGGCCCAGAGCGCGACCAGGGGGACGGCCGGCTCGACGCCCTCGAGAAAAACCTCCAGCAGGCGTTCCGTCGCTGCGTGCATGATGGCAACTATGATCGATACCCGGCTGTCTGGAAAGGTCGCGCTGATCACCGGAGCCAACCAGGGCATCGGCGCGGCGGCCGCCCGCGCGCTGGCGGCCGAGGGCGTGGCGGTCTTCCTCACGTACAAACGGCTGACGCCGCTGAACGACCCGGTGTATCCCGCGGCCTACGACCAGGCGCGCGCCGCCGACGCCTCTGAGGTCGTGGCCCGCATCCGTGAGGCGGGTGGCACGGCGGAAGCGGTGGAGGCCGACCTCGCCGACCCGGCCGTCCCCAAGGCCCTGTTCGACCAGGCCGAAAAGGCGTTCGGCCCTGTGGAGATCCTGGTCAACAACGCCAGCGGCTGGCTCAGCGACACCTTCTCGCCCGCCGAGCGCGACGGGTTCGGCCGCCCGCTGCGCCCGGTCGACGCCGAGACCCACGAGCGGCTGTTCGCCGTCGACGTACGCGCGCCCGCCCTGCTGATCGCCGAGTTCGCCCGCCGCCACCTGGAGCGCGGCGCGCGCTGGGGCCGCATCATCGGCCTCACCTCAGGCGGCCCCGACGGCTTCCCCACCGAGGTCAGCTACGGCGCGGCCAAGGCCGCCCAGGAGAACTACACCATGTCGGCCGCGCGCGAGCTGGGCCGCCACGGCGTCACGGCCAACATGGTCCATCCGCCCGTCACCGACACCGGCTGGGTCAACGAGAAGGTCGCCGTCGCGGTGGCCGCCGACGGCGTGCTGCCCGAGGTGGCGCAGCCGGACGACGTCGCCGAGGTGATCACGTTCCTGGCCTCGCACCAGGGGCGGCGGGTGACGGGTCAGGTGGTCAAGATGTACTGAACAGGGCGCTGACCGACTCGCCGTCGTGGATCCGGCGCATGGCCTCGGCCAGGGCGGGCGCGATCGACAGCACGGTCAGCTTGTCGGCGGGCTTGGGCGGCGGCACGGTGTTGGTGCAGACGATCTCCTCGACCTCGGGCAGCGAGGTGAGGCGTTCGAGCGCGCCGCTGGAGAACAGACCGTGCGTGCACGCCACGCGTACGGAGCTGACCTTCTGCTCGCGCAGCCGGTCGAGCAGCTCGATGACCGTGCTGCCCTTGGCGATCTCGTCGTCGAGGATGATCACGTCTTTGCCGGTCACCTCGCCGATCACGGAGCTGATCACCACGCGGTCGTCGCTGAAGCGCTGCTTGGCGCCCATGGCGACGCCGGTGCCGAGCAGCCGCGCGAAGGCGGCGGCCTCTTTGGCGTTGCCCAGGTCGGGGGAGACGACGACGGTGTTGGACAGGTCGTAGCGGCGGAAGTGGGCGGCCAGCTCGCGCAGCGCGTGGAGGTGGTCGACCGGCACGCTGAAGAAGCCGTGCACCTGCGGCGAGTGCAGGGTCATGGCCAGCACCCTGCTGGCGCCCGCGGCCACCATCAGGTCGGCGACCAGGCGGGCGCCGATGGAGATGCGCGGGGCGTCCTTCTTGTCGCTGCGGGCGTAGGCGTAGTGCGGCAGCACCACGGTCGTCCGCGCGGCGGAGGCGCCGCGCGCGGCGTCGAGCATCAGCAGCAGCTCCACGAGGTGCTCCTGCACCGGCGGGACGAGCGGCTGGATGAGGAACACGTCGCGCTCCCGGCAGTTGGCCTGGAGCTGCACTTCGAGTACGTCGTTGGCGAACCGGTTGATCTGTACGGGGTGGAGAGGAGTGCCCAGCTGGGCGCAGATCTCCTCGGCCAGCTCGGGGTGGGCACTGCCACTGAAAACCGTGATGTCTCGCACGATTCACACATCGTAGCCACCTGCGGTGACATGGCCTGGCAGCGGCCCCGCGAGTCGTGAAGGGGGTTCAGCCGATCAGCTCGGGGGTGAGCGCGTCGAGGCCGGGCAGCACCCGCCAGGCCAGGGCGAGCGCGTCGGGCGCCGGTGGGTAACGCGGATGCGGCACCGCGATCACGTGCATGCCCGCCGCGTACGCCGACCGCAGCCCGTTGCTGGAGTCCTCGACCGCCACGCAGCTCCGGGGATCGACGCCGAGCCGCCGCGCCGCCTCCAGGTAGCCGTCGGGCGCCGGCTTGCCCCGCTCGACCTCCTCGGTGGACACGGTGGCCGCGAAGCACTCCGTCAGCCCCGCCGTGTCGAGCACGACGTCGATCAGCCGCCGGGGGGACGAGCTGGCCAGGCCGAGCGTGGCCGTCGCGGCCAGGCGGCGGACGGTCTCGACGGCCTTCGGCATCAGCGGGACGCCGTCGCGGTAGCGGACCGCCATCTCGTCGATCACGCCGCGCGCGATGTCGCCCGGCTCCTGCTCGACGCCGATCTCGTGCAGATAGGCCGCCCATTCGCCGGTGCTCATGCCCATCAGCTTCGTCTGCGTGTCGGGCTGCCAGGTGCCGCCGTGATCGGCGACGTACGCCCGCCGCACCTCCTCCCACACCGGCTCGGAGTCCACCAGCACACCGTCGAGATCGAATACGCACGCATCCACGTGACCACCCTAATCACCCCGGACTTGCCGGAGATTCATCCTCTTTAGTGCATCTATTGGGCTATATGTCTGGTTCTCTGGGGCATGCGGCTTGGCATGGCAGACCTTCCATTTCACGACCGTGCCGACTTCGAGGACGCCGACCGGGGCTTCATCGCCGCCCTCGCCCCAGGCGTCGTCAAATCGGTGGACGGCGACGTCGTGTGGGACAACGACGCCTACGACTTCCTCAAGGAGGACTGCCCGCGGACCGCCCATCCCGGCCTGTGGCGGCAGGGCGCGCTCTGCGCCCGACAGGGCCTGTACGAGGTCACCGACGGCATCTACCAGGTACGCGGCCTCGACCTGTCGAACATGACCCTGGCCGAGGGCGAGGCCGGCGTCGTCGTCATCGACCCGCTGATCTCCACCGAGTGCGCCGCCGCCGCGCTCAAGCTCTATCGCGCCCACCGCGGCGACCGCCCGGTCACCGGCGTCGTCTACACCCACTCCCACGTGGACCACTTCGGCGGCGTGCGCGGGGTGACCGGCGGCGGCGTGCCGATCCTGGCCCCGGCCGGCTTCATGGAGCACGCGGTCACCGAGAACGTCTACGCGGGCCCCGCGATGGCCCGCCGCGCCGTCTACATGTACGGCCCCGCCCTGCCCCGCTCCGCGGAGGGCCAGATCGGCGCCGGGCTCGGCATGACGGTCTCGACCGGCACGATGTCGCTCATCCCGCCGACCGCGGAGGTCACGCGTACCGGCCAGGAGGAGGTCGTGGACGGCGTACGGATGATCTTCCAGCTCACGCCGGGCGCGGAGGCCCCCGCCGAGATGAACGTGTTCTTCCCCGGCCGCCGCGCCCTGTGCCTGGCCGAGAACGCCACCCACAACCAGCACAACATCCTGCCGCTGCGCGGCGCGCAGGTCCGCGACGCGCGCGCCTGGGCCCGCTACCTCACCGAGGCGCTCGCCCTGTTCCTCGACGGCACGGACGTCGCCTTCGCCTCCCACCACTGGCCGACCTGGGGCCGCGAGCGCATCGCGCGCTTCCTGTCGCAGCAGCGCGACCTGTACGCCTACCTGCACGACCAGACCCTGCGCCTGCTCAACAAGGGCCTGACGGCGGCCGAGATCGCCGAGGTCGTCCAGCTCCCGCCCGAGCTGGAGCAGGCGTGGCACGCGCACGGCTTCTACGGCAGCGTCAGCCACAACGTCAAGGCCGTCTACCAGCGCTACCTCGGCTGGTTCGACGGCAACCCGGCCCACCTGTGGGAGCACCCGCCGAAGGAGAGCGCGATCAGGTACGTCGAGTGCCTCGGCGGCGGCGCGGCCGTGGTGGCCTTCGCCCGCCGCTACATCGACGAGAACGACCTGCGCTTCGCCGCCCAGCTGCTCAACCACGCGGTCTTCGCCGACGAGGGCAACAAGGAGGCCCGCGACCTGCTGGCCGAGGTCTACACCCGGCTGGGCCACGGCGCCGAGAACGCCACCTGGCGCAACTTCTACCTCATGGGCGCGCTGGAGCTGGCCGACGGCATCGTGCCGGCCACGGCCGGCCGTCCCGAGGCCGACTTCTTCGCCGCGCTCTCCGTGGAGCAGATCTTCGACTCGATCGCCATCAGGGTGGACGGGCCGCGCGCCTGGCACGAGCGGCTCACCATCGACTGGCACCTGACCGACCTCGGGCGGCGCTACCGCACGTCGCTGTCGAACGGCGCGTTCGTCCAGCAGCGCGACCCGCGCGACGACGGCGCCGCCGACCTCACCCTGCGGCTGACCAGGGCGCAGCTCGCCGGTCTGCTGTCGGGCAAGGGCGTGGAGGGCGTCGAGCGCGAGGGCGACACGAACGTGCTGCGCCGGCTGGTGGCCGTGCTCGACCACCCGGTGCCGGACTTCGCGCTCGTGACCGCGTAGCTAGCGCCCCAGCTCGGCGCGCAGCGCCTTGCAGGCGAGCGCGAGCAGCGTCACGAGGGCCGCGGCCACGCCCGGCCCGACCAGCAGCGGCAGGGTCAGCTCACCGGCGTGCCAGGCCGCCGCGATGATCGCCGACGAGGTCAGCACCGACACGCCGAACATCGCCGCCCATAGCGGCAGCACGTGCAGGTACGCGAACAGCAGCGGGAACGCCAGCCAGACGAACGGCGGCGCCGCCACGGCGAGCACCGCCCACCCGGCGCTCACGAGCCCGAGCCACACCGCCCTGGCCGGGCCCGGGGTCGCGGGCGCGGCGGCGTAGAGGAGGCCGAGCACCACCCCGCCCGACGCGACCGCCAGGCGGTCCTGCTGCCACGTGGTGACCACGGCGACCGTCAGCACCCCGAGCCCCGTCGCGTGCACCGCCCAGGCCAGCAGCCGGTACGGAACGTTCATCGTCACGCACCAAGCGTAACCGCGCGGCTCAGCTCCGCACGTGGGTGCGCAGCCGCGGCACCGCCGACAGCGCGAAGTACAGGACCCCGGCCAGCACCAGCGCGATCACGACGCCGATGTTCGCCGACCCGAACGTGCCGCCCTCCAGCTCCGCGCTCATGAGGAAGCCGACCACGTTCGCGATGTTCGGGTCGGCCGAGGTGATCAGCCCGAGCCCGGTGATCGACGCCACGACCAGCGACAGCAGCCCCGCCCAGTTGAGCGCGGGCGCGCCGGCCCGCAGCAGCCGCTCGTCGTAGCCCCGGCCGCCGGCCCGCAGCCGCCACATGTCCACCAGGAAGATCGCGGCCCAGGCCGCCATCACCACGCCCACGATCGCGAGGAACGCCTGGAAGGTGGCCAGGAAGCTGGTGGAGACGAAGAGCAGGTAGTAGCCGCCGAGCACCATGAGCAGCCCGTCGATCAGCACCGCGTAGTGGCGCCTGATCGGCACGCCGAGTGCCAGCATCGACAGCCCCGACGAGTAGATGTCCATGATCGCCCCGGCCAGGAACCCGCCGATCGCGGTCAGCAGGTACGGCAGCAGGAACCACGTCGGCAGCGCCGCCGCCAGCGCCGCCACCGGGTTGGCGCCCGCCTCCTCGGCCAGCTTGGGGTCGCCGCCCGCCAGCAGCACGCCGAACACCAGCAGCACCATCGGCGGCAGCGCGCCCCCGAGCGTCGTCCACAGGGTCACCGAGCGCGGGGACGAGGTGGCGGGCAGGTAGCGGGAGTAGTCGGCGCCGCAGTTGACCCAGCCGAGCCCGAGCAGCGTCATGGCGAAGATGACGCCGCCCACCCAGCCGCCGGGACCGGCCGTGGTCTCCAGCGAGACGCCGAGGTCGGGGGCCATGAGCACCATGTAGACGACGGTGAGCACGACGAACACGTACGTCAGGTAGCGCTGCACGACCATGATCATCGCGTGGCCGTACACGCCGACCGCGATCACCGCGACGGCGGCGACGGCGAAGCAGATCGCGGTGGTCGTCGTCTCCGGGATGCCGGGCGCGACGCGGCCGAGGATCTCGGCGCCGCTCTGCGCGGCGAGCGTGACCAGCACGATCTCCCAGCCGACGTTCGAGATGTAGGAGAACAGGGCCGGCAGCTTGTTGCCGTGGTAGCCGAACGGCGCCCGCCCGAGCGTCATCGTCGGCACGCCGGACCGCGCACCGCCCACCGCGACCAGCCCGACCAGCAGGAACGACAGCACGTAGCCCACGGCGCCGGTGATGATCGCGGGCACCACGCCGAGCTGCAGCCCGACGATGTAGACGCCGAACGCCACCCCGAACAGCGACAGGTTCGAGCCCGCCCAGGGCCAGAACAGGTCGCGCGGCCGGCCCCGCCGCTCACCTTCGGGGACGGCGTTGATGCCGTTCTGCTCGACCTCCATGGTGCTCATGATCGGACGGTACTCGTGAGGGGGCATTCCGGGCAAAGAAAATCCTTGTGGGCGATATCTCCGCTTTCCCGGGGAATCATCCAGCTCGGTTTCCGGCGGAGGAGGTGATCGGCGCGTTCGGCTCCGACCCGCGACGGCGCGCCCTGGCCGTATGCCTGACCTCCGCCTTCATGACGGGGCTCGACGTGAGCATCGTCAACGTCGCGCTGCCGTCGATCCGCGAGGCCCTGCACGCCGGCGACGACGCCCTGCAGTGGACGGTGTCCGGCTACGCCCTCGCCTTCGGCCTGTTCCTCATCCCCGCCGGACGGCTGGGCGACGCCAGGAGCCGCCGCACGATCTTCCTGTGGGGCGTCACGCTGTTCACCCTCTCCAGCGCGTTCTGCGGCCTCGCCTGGCAGATGCCCGTCCTGATCGTCTCCAGGCTCGTCCAGGGCATGGCGGCGGGGCTGCTGAACCCGCAGGTGTCCGGGCTGATCCAGCAGATGTTCCGGGGCTCGGAGCGGGGCCGCGCGTTCGGGGCGCTCGGCGCCACCATCGGCGTCTCCACCGCCGCGGGGCCGCTCATCGGCGGCGCGCTGGTCACCGTCTTCGGGTCCGAGCTGGGCTGGCGGTGGGTGTTCCTGGTGAACGTGCCGATCGGGCTGGCGCTGCTGCCCCTGGCCTGGCGGGTGCTGCCGCGCCCCGGCGTCGATGAGCGCCGGCGCGAGAGCATGGACCCGGTCGGCGTGCTGCTGCTCGGAGTCGGCGTCGCCGGGCTGCTGGTGCCCGCCATCCAGCGGCACCGCTGGGACGCTCAGGTCACCGCGCTGATCGCCGTGTCCGCGCTGGTCGTGCTGGCCGCCTTCGTGGCCTGGGAACGCCGCTATCCCCGCGAGCCGCTGGTGAACCTGGAGCTCTTCCGCAAGCGGTCGTACCGGCTGGGCACCGCCATCGCGCTGTTCTACTTCTCCGGCTTCACCGGCATCTTCTTCATCTTCACCCTCTACCTGCAGAGCGGCCACGGCTACAGCCCGCTGCTCGCCGGGCTCGCGATCACGCCGTTCGCGCTCGGCTCCGCCTCGGCCGCCGTGCTCGGCGGGCACCTCGTCTCCCGGATGGGGCGGCGGCTGACGGCGATCGGGTTGTGCATGGTGATCGCCGGGCTCATCGCCACGATGGTCGCCACCGCGCTCGTCCCCGGGCCGCGCACGGGCCTCGCGACCGCGCTGCCGCTGCTGCTCGCGGGCCTCGGCAGCGGCCTGGTCATCTCGCCCAACCAGGCCATCACGCTCTCCGAGGTGCCGCCCGCGGGCGGCGGCAGCGCGGCCGGCGTCCTGCAGACCGGGCAGCGGCTCGGCTCGGCCGTCGGCATCGCGGCGGCCGGCTCGACCTTCTTCGGCTCACTGGGCGGCGGCTGGGCGAGCGCGTTCCGCCACGGCCTGATCGTCGTGGTGTCGTCGGTCGGCATCGCGCTGCTCGCCGCGCTGTACGACCTGATGCGCAGCCGCCGTGACGCTCACTGAGCGTGTCTATCGGAGAAGTGTTCGCAGGTTAGCGAGAACGTCAACGGAGGGTAAAGTCACGGACAGTGACGTGGGAGAGTGGGGGATGGGATGACAGTCCGGCTGGTTCCGCTGGTTCCGCGCTCGATCAGGACCCCGGGCGGCACACCTGGCGCGCTGCGCGTGCTCCCGCGCTCGATCCGGGCACGGCTGACCACGATCGCGACGCTGGCCGCCGCCGCCGTCTTCACCACCGGGGTCGTGCTCGCGCTCGCCGACCCGCGGCGGGCGCTGCTGTGGACCTCGCTCGGCGCGCCGCTCGTCCTGCTGGCCGTCGGCGGGCTCACCTGGAGCGCGGTCAGGTCCGCGCTGCGCCCGGTCGAGCGCATCCGCGCCGAGCTGGCCGAGATCACCGGGCAGGACCTGAGCAGGCGGGTGACCGTACCTGACACAGGGGACGAGATCGCCGGGCTGGCGGTCACCACCAACCACACCCTCGACCGGCTCGAACGCTCCGCCGAGACCCAGCGCCGCTTCGTCGCCGACGCCTCCCACGAGCTGCGCAGCCCGATCTCCGCGCTGCGCGCCCAGCTGGAGGTCGCGGGCAGCTACCCCGACGAGACGGACTGGCCGGTCACCTGCGCCCGCGCGCTCGCCGCCGCCGACCGGCTGACCTGCATCATCGACGAGCTGCTCATGCTGGCCAAGCTCGACGCGGGCGCCGTCACGCGGCGCCGCGTGGTGGACCTGTGCGGCGTCGCGGAGGATCAGGTACGCCGCCGCGAGAGCGCCCGCGTGCCCGTGCACCTGCGGCTCAGCGGCCCCGCCCCGGTGCTCGGCTCGCCCGTGCAGCTCGACCGCCTGCTGACGAACCTGCTCGACAACGCCACCAGGCACGCCGCCACCCGCATCGACGTCTCCGTGGCCGTGCGCGGCAGCGAGGTGGTGGTGACCGTCACCGACGACGGAGACGGCATCGCGCCGCAGGACCGCGAGCGGGTCTTCGAGCGCTTCACCCGGCTGGAGAGCGCCAGGGCCAAGGACAGCGGCGGCTCCGGGCTGGGGCTGCCGCTGTCCAGGGAGATCGCGGTGGCCCACGGCGGCACGCTGACCGCCGCCGACCACCGCCCCGGCGCCCGCTTCGTCGCCGTCCTGCCCCTGCACACCGCCTATCTGGTCACTGCACCACCGTGATGCGGCCGGTGGCCGGCGGGGCGATCGGGTTGTCCCTGCCGAGGTGGTCGACGAAGGCGTCGATGTCCAGCGGCCCGCTCCACAGGTCCGTGCCCTCGGTGAAGCCCAGGAACGCGTCACCGCCGCCCACCAGGAAGTTGTTCGCGGCCACCCGGATCGTCTGGGCGTCCGTCACCGGCTGGCCGTCGATCTCCATGTCCGACACCTTCGAGCCCCACGGCGCGCTCTGGCTGTAGGTGTAGGTGAAGTTCGCCGAGGGCTGCAGGATCTTGGTGAACGCCTGGTTGTTGGGGCCGCCGGTGAACTGCTGCTCCAGCACCGTCTTCAGCTGCGCGCCGGTCAGCGTGACGACCTGCATGAGGTTGTTGAACGGCTGCGTGGTGAACGCCTCGCCGTACGTCACGACCCCGTCGCCCTCACCGGCCGGCGAGCCCGCGTACGAGAGGGGCGCCCGCACACCGCCCGGGTTCATCAGCGCGATCTGCGCGTTGCCGCCCTCCCGCGTGGCGGCGAGCTGGGCGTCGGCGATGAGGTTGCCGAGCGGCGTCTCACCGGACGGCGCCGCGGCCGTCGTGATGTCGGCGCTGATCGTGCCGACCGCCCGGTTCGCGACCGGAGCCACACGGTCCTTCCAGGTCTGGACGAACGCCGAGATCTCCGGGTCCGGCGTCACCGTACGCGTCACCACGTGGTTGTCGGCCACGACGGAGGCCCGGTCGATGTCCCGCGTCCTGACGTTCACCTTCATGTCGACCTGCGTGATGACCCGCCCGAACGAGCCGCCCTGCGAGAAGAGCCGGTCCTTGCCCGCCGGGTCCTTCACCTTGCACACGTACGCCTGGTGGGAGTGGCCGCTGAGCACGATGTCGATCTCGGGGTCGACGTGGGTGGCGATGCGGTTGCCCGCGCCGGGGACCGCGCTGCACGCGTCGGGCGACTGCCCGGCGTTCACCTGGTCGCCCTCGTGCACCAGCACGACCTGGGCCTTCACGCCGACCAGCTTGAGCAGCTCGGAGGCGACGTTCGCGGCCTTGACCTCGTCCACGAACGTGAGGTCCTTGATGCCCTCCGTCGTGACGATGCTCGGGGTCGTCTGCGTGACCAGGCCGATGAAGCCGATCGGCACGCCGTTCATGATCTTGATGCTGACCGGCGGCAGCGCGGGCACGCCCCAGCCGGACAGCAGCTTCTTGATCTTCGAGCTGTGCGCGCCGCCGAGCGCGGCCAGCGCGTAGGTCTTCTCGTTCTTGTTCTTGAACAGCACGTTCGCGCCGACGTAGTCGAACGCGGCGCCCTTCCACTTGCCGGCGGGCGAGCAGCCGTCCACGGGGTGGCAGCCGCCCTTCATGATGCGGCGCAGCTCCGTGTAGCCCTCGTCGAACTCGTGGTTGCCGACCGCCGCCACCTTGAGCCCGAGCTTGCCCATGAACTCGACCGACGGCTCGTCGTGGTAGGCCGCCGAGATCAGCGGCGTGGCTCCGATGAGGTCGCCCTGGGCGACGGCGATCGTGTTCCTGTCGCGCAGGGCCTTCATGTGCGTGGCGACGTAGGCCGCGCCGCCGGCGTCGACCGTGTTGCCCTGCTCGTCCACCATGCGGCCTGAGGACCCGGTGGGAGGTTCGAGATTGCCGTGGAAGTCGTTGAGCGCCAGGAGCCGGACGGGAACCGTCCTGGGCGCCTTGCTCGCGTTCGCCGGGATGGTGGCCATCAGCACCGCACCCGAGGCGACGGCTCCGGCGAGCGCCAGCCGGAGGAAGGAACCAGACGTCATGGCCCAAGACGTTACGGCGGGAAGCTATGCAACCAATGTCGCAAAGGTAACGATTTGCCGGGGTGCCTGATGGCGTTATCTGCCAGTCGTACGCCTAGAGTTCGTTCTGTGAACGTGCGCGTGGATATCCGGCAAAGGCTCGCTGACCAGGAGATCGCCGACGTACTCGGCTTGGTGGAGGCCGCGACGGAGGCCGACGGCGTCCGTCCGCTCAACGAACACGTCATGCTGCACCTGAGATACGGCGGCGACCCGCAGGCCCGCTCGCTCCTCCTCTACGCCGGCGACGCGCTCGCCGGCTACGCCCACGTCGATCCCACCGACGAGGTCGAGGGGCCGAGCGCCGAGGTGGTCGTCCACCCCGCCCACCGCCGCCAGGGCCACGGCACCCGCCTGCTGCGCGCCGTCATGGACGCCGCCGGCGGCCGCCCCCGCCTGTGGGCCCACGGCGACCACGCCGGCGCGGCCGCGCTCGCCGCCGCCTTCGGCTTCGACCGTGTCCGCTCCCTGTGGCAGATGCGCCGCCCTCTGGCGGAACCGCTGCCCCCGGCGACGCTGCCTGCCGGGGTGATCCTGCGGACGTTCGTACCCGGGCAGGACGAGGAGGAGTGGCTCAAGGTGAACGCCGCCGCCTTCGCCCACCACCCGGAACAGGGCGCCTGGACGATGGACGACCTGCTGCGGCGCGAGCAGGAGCCCTGGTTCGACCCCGAGGGCTTCTTCCTCGCCCAGCGCGGCGACCGCCTCGCCGGCTTCCACTGGACGAAGGTGCACGGATCGTCCGAGCACGGCCACGACCCGCTGGGCGAGGTCTACGTCGTCGGCGTCGACCCCTCCCAGCAGGGCACCGGCCTCGGCAAGGCGCTCACCCTGGCCGGGCTCGAACACCTGCGCTCGCGCGGTCTCGCCCAGGCGATGCTGTACGTGGACGAGACCAACACGGCGGCGATCCGCCTCTACGAGGGCCTCGGTTTCACCCGCTATGACGTCGATGTCATGTACGCGCCCTCGCAGTGACGGTCTTGCTTGGGGGTCAGCCCTCCACGACGGCGTGCAGGACGAGGTAGGACAGGGCGGCCACGATGGCCGCTGCCGGGATGGTGAGGATCCACGCGGTCACGATGTTGCCCGCGACGCCCCAGCGCACTGCGCTGAGCCGCTTGGTGGCCCCCACACCCATGATCGCCGAGGTGATGGTGTGGGTGGTGGAGATGGGGGCGCCGAAGCCGATGGCCGCGCCGTACAGGACGGTCGCCGCCGCCGACTCGGCTGCGAAACCCTGCGGCGGGTCCAGCGCGATGATGCGCCGGCCCAGGGTCCGCATGATGCGCCAGCCGCCCGCGTACGTGCCGAGCGAGATCGCCCCCGCCGCGGCGAGGATGACCCACTGCGGGATCGGGTCCGACGGCTGGGCGAACCCGCCGACGGTGAGCGCCAGGAAGATGACGCCCATCGTCTTCTGCGCGTCCTGCAGGCCGTGACCGAGCGCCATCGCCGCGGCCGAGACGGTCTGCGCGTACCGGAAGCCCCGGTTGGTCTTGCCGGGCTGCCCGTTACGGAAGATCCAGTAGATGGCGATCATGATCGCGGCGGCCAGGCTGAACCCGATCAGCGGCGACAGCACCATCGGGATGACGACCTTCGCCATGACGCCGTCCCAGTGCACCACGCTGCTGGAGGCCAGCGCCGAACCCACCAGGCCCCCGATGAGCGCGTGACTTGAGGAGGACGGCAGGCCGAAATACCAGGTGATGAGGTTCCAGACGATCGCGCCTATCAGCGCGGCCGCCACGATCACCAGGCCGTGCGAGCCGTCGGGGGCGTCGATGATGCCTTTTCCGACGGTCTGCGCGACCTGGGTGCCGAGATGGGCGCCGATGAAGTTCATCGCCGCTGCCATGAACAGCGCGGCCCTGGGGGTCAGGGCCCGGGTCGAGACGGAGGTCGCGATCGCGTTCGCCGCGTCGTGGAACCCGTTGGTGTAGTCGAAGGCCAACGCGATGACGACCACGCCGATGACGAGGCCAAGCGTGAGGTCCACTGCCGAGCCTAGCTTTCCTTGACCGCGATCGACTCGACGGTGTTGGCGACGTGCTCGAAGGCGTCGGCCGCCTCCTCGAGCGCGTCGACGACCTCCTTCATCTTCATCACGGTCAGCGCGTCGTACTCGCCGCTGAACAGCTTGGCCAGCAGCCGCCGGTAGACCTGGTCACCCTGGTTCTCCAGGCGGTTGACCTCGATCCAGTACTCGTTCAGGTTCTTCATCGACCGCAGGCGCGGCATGGCCTCGGCGGTCAGCTCCGCCGCCCGCTCCAGCACCTCGACCTGCCGGACGACGTCCTTGGGGAGATGGTCGATCTGGTACAGCACGATCAGGTCGGAGGCCGCCTCCATGGCGTCCATCACGTCGTCGAGGTTCGAGGCGAGCCGGTAGATGTCCTCGCGGTCGAATGGAGTGATGAAGCTCTCGTTGAGCCGGTTCATGATCGCATGAGTGCGTTCGTCACCGGCGTGCTCGCAGGCGCGCATCTTCTCGGCCAGGGCCTCCCTGTCCGAGCCGTCACTGATGATCTCCACCAGTAGCCGGGATGCCGTGACCAGGTTGTTCGCCGAGTCGGCGAACAGGTCGTAGTAGCTGTCCTCACGTGGCGTGAGACGCAGGCGCACGTCGTTCTCCAGATGTGCGGGGATGGTCCGTGGAAGAGTATGGCTTACCAGGCGAAATGCGAACTTCATGTCCCCTTCGCCTACTGGCTACCCGGTGTTCGTCCCACAACACCGGTGTAGCAGGTGGTTTCGGGGGCATTCGTGCAGCTCGAACCGGCGTTGCGACCGCTCAGAACGCCTTCATGATGGCTCCTCGACCTCTGATGTTCACCTACCTGTTCCTCTACTGTTCATCTGTTGTTCACCTGAGGTCAGACCTTGGTCCGGTGGAAGCTCTGGAACGACCGCGACGGGGTGGGGCCACGCTGACCCTGGTAGCGCGAGCCGTACTTGTCGGACCCGTACGGATGCTCCGCCGGCGAGCTCAACCGGAACACGCAGAGCTGCCCGATCTTCATCCCCGGCCACAACTTGATCGGCAACGTCGCCACGTTCGACAACTCCAGCGTCACGTGCCCGCTGAAGCCGGGATCGATGAACCCCGCCGTCGAATGCGTCAGCAACCCCAGCCGCCCGAGCGAACTCTTGCCCTCCAGCCGCGACGCCAGGTCATCCGGCAGGCTGACGACCTCGTACGTGGAGGCCAGCACGAACTCACCCGGATGCAGGATGAACGGCTCGTCCCCCCGGGGCTCCACCATCCGCGTCAGATCCGGCTGCTCCTCCGACGGATCGATGTGCGGGTAGCGATGGTTCTCGAACACCCGGAAAAATCGGTCAAGCCGGACATCGATGCTGGACGGCTGAAGCATCTCCGGATCGAACGGATCCAGCGACAGACGCCCGGCGTCGATCTCGGCCAGGATGTCACGGTCAGATAGCAGCACGGTGAGCAACTTACCGGTCGTGGACCGACGTGCGGGCTCGGGGATTGCTGTTGTGGCCCAAGTTTCCGCTAGAGTAGGGGCGCGACGTTCGGTCGTACGCGGGTGTAGTTCAATGGCAGAACATCAGCTTCCCAAGCTGACAGCGCGGGTTCGATTCCCGTCACCCGCTCCACATGCGACGCCGCCGTCATGATGGCGTCGAGGAGTGAAACGCATGTCCCCCTGCGTGGTATCTCGGTCGCTCTCGCCTGGCCGACCTGGCAGTATCGGCAGGGGAGGGAGACACCATGAACTTCGATCGGATCACCGTCGAGCCTGACAAGCTCGAAGGCAAGCCCGCCGTCCGTGGTTTGCGTATCACGGTGGAGACGGTGGTGCGGCTCGTCGCCGGCGGATGGACCTTCGACGAGATCCTCTCGGACTACCCGGACTTGGAACGGGAGGACATCAAACAGGCGCTCGAGTACGCAGCAGCGTCCACGAATGTCCACTTCTACCGTCTCCGAGAGCCAGCGTGAACTTCCTGGTCGACGAGAACCTCTCACCCCGCATTGCCGAGCTGCTGACCAAAGCTGGTCACGACGCGGTCCACGTGCGTGATCTCCAGGCGACGAGCGCCCCTGATACCACGATCATGGAACTCGCCGCGGCGGAGGGTCGGATCATCATCTCTGCCGACACCGACTTCGGCGCACTCCTGGCTCACGCCCGCGCGACTAGACCTTCCGTAATCCTCGTGCGAGAACTGGTGGAGCTTCGTCCACCCGACTTGGTCAACATCATCTTGGCTAATCTCGAGGTGGTCGAACAGCACCTTCAGACAGGCGCGATCGCGGCCTTCACCACGGGAGGTATCCGCGTTCGGGCGCTCCCTCTGCGCTGAAACAGCATGATCCACGTGCCAGATCCGTGCCAGAACAGACGGTCAGCCGTGGTCATTCACGGATACTCACGGTCACTCGCCCTGCTCTGACCTGCACCCCTGTTTCCCCAGCTCAGCACAGCAAGATCAGTAGATGGTACCCAAGCTGACAGCGCGGGTTCGATTCCCGTCACCCGCTCTCAGCCTGAAGGCCCAGGTAGGGATGTGAATCCCGACCCGGGCCTTACTTGTGTCCTGCTTCGTTTGATCTTCGCGGGCCATTAGCTCCTGATCACCCTGCCGGGACCAGCGCGCCCGCCGTGCCCTCATCGTCATCGTCGCGTGCAGCGAGTTGCCGGTCGATGGCGTTGGTGATCGCCTCGTCTGCTCCTCTTACCGCGTGCTGGTAGATCATGGCCGCCCGTACGTTGTCGTGCCCCATGCGGGCCATGAGGTCCTTCAGGCCCGCGCCGGACTCGGCGGGCGGAACAGCACCCCTGTTCGCCGACCGCCGCGCCGGCTTATCGAGCCTCGCCGTTGAGCAGGGCGATCCAAACGTCCTGCGTCTTCTTGGCCCGCCAGCGATAGGTCTCGTGAATCTGCTGTACGACCCCATCGAGACGCGTGGTCCGACGGATGTAGGCAAAGCCACCCTCGCGGCAGCGTTCGTAAACGATGTCCTCGCACTCGCAGGTGTACTCGAGCACGCGCGGTGTCCCCTGCTCGCGGACTATCTCTCTCCAGACCAGACGCATGTGGTTGGGCCGAGGAGGACCGACATGAGGTGCAAGGCACCCGAGGTAGATGTTCACAGCGACGCCCCCGCCCGTCCGGTTCCGTTGCACCGCCAGCAGCCATCGCGGTGCCGGTCATCAGGGGCAGCGAAGCCTGATTCGTTCTCGGCCACCACGACGGTCCGGCGGCGGCTGACGTACTTCCAGCCCCGCCCCGAGCAGGAGTTAAACGGCGCAGTCATGCAACGAGGATTGCCCGAAGATCTGTCACATCTCGATCGCTCCTGCGTACCGTCTGTGATCGGCCCGTCTCTTTTCGTCTCCTCTTTGTCTCGTCCGAGCCCGTCTCTGTCGCTAACCTGGGCTCATATGGCACCCCAGCCCGAGGCGCGGATCATGACGGACCAGCCGATCCTGTTGAAGACCCTCCTCACCCAACGCCATTGGCAGACGTACAGCACGTTCTGTAAGGAGTACGACAAGGCGGCCAAGAAGGTGGACCCGTCGTTGCAGGGCGGTTGGCCGAGCCGGGCACAGCTCCACCGATGGCTGAACGGGGAGCTCAAGGGCTTGCCGTACTCAGGCCACTGCCGCGTCTTGGAGGCGATGTTCCCGGGCAGGTCGGTACATGAGCTGTTCACCACGACCGCCGTCGAGATCCCCGCACAGAGAACAGATCCGGAGCCAGCCAGAAGCGCCGGCCCCGACATCGTCGCCTGCGCCATGCCGCAGATGGCCGATGTAACCGCGGTCTTCAGTAGCCGCTCGGCCTTCTCCTCCGCATACCCGGCATCATCGATGTTCGACGACGCGAAGGAGATCAACGCAGCAGGCCTGTCGCTCAACATCCTCTGCCAGAGCTATCCCGATCATCAGCTCAAGCGTCTGCTCGACTCAGGCACGCGCATCCGCTGCCTCTTCCTCGACCCGAAGGGCCAGTCGATCCGCGCCCGCGAAGCAGAAGAGGGCTACACCGACAGCACCCTGACGACCCTAACGGCGCTCAACATCAGCATGCTGACCAGGCTGCGCGATCGGCTCGACACCACGTCGGCCCAACGCCTTGAACTCCACGTCTACGACGAGACGATCCGATTCAACCTGATCATCGTGGACCGAGGGTTGTGCGTGGTGCAGCCGTATCTTCCACAGGCGCGCGGAGTCGATTCACCTACCTTTGTGATCAAAGACAACACCGCCGCAGAGGGGCTGTTCCCCATCTTCGACCAGGTGTTTAGAGATATGTGGGAGCGGAGCAAACCCGTATGACCATCGACGCCAAGACTGTTCTCCCCATCGCTGAACGTGCCGTGTCGATCGCCAGCCAGATCATCCGCACCAAGGCTCCCGGCGTCATCACGGCCAAGGGCGACCGGGACATGGCGACAGAGGTGGACTACGCCGTAGAAAATGCAGTAAGGGAATTCCTGTCTCGCGAGACGCCCGAAATCGGATTCCTGGGCGAGGAGGAAGGCGTCAGTCACCTGGGCGACGGCCTGATGTGGGCGCTGGACCCGGTAGACGGAACGGCCAATTTTCTACACGGCATCCCGCTCTGCGGTGCCTCCCTGGGGCTGATCGACAAGGACACGCCCACACTCGGTGTGATCGACCTGCCGTTCCTCAACCTCCGCTACTCGGCGGCTGAAGAGTCCGGCGCTGTCGCCAACGGATCCGCGATTCAGGTGAGCGATGCCCGCGAGTTGCAGAGTGCGATCGTGGCGATCGGCGACTACGCCGTGGGGGAGAACGCTGACGAGCGCAACCGATCGCGGCTTGCCCTGACCCAAGAACTCGCCGCTCGTGTCCAGCGCATCCGGATGTTCGGCTCAGCCGCGATCGATCTCGCGTGGGTGGCGCACGGCAGGATCGACGCCACCATCATGCTCAGCAACAACCCGTGGGACACCGCAGCAGGCGTCATCATCGCCCGAAAAGCCGGCGCAACGGTGATCGATCTCGACGGCAGCCCGCACAGCATGACCGCCCAAGCGACCATCGCCGCAAGCCCCAAACTGGTGGCCGATCTCGTCGAACTCATCGCAGAGGCCCGCAAGGCCGGGGTGTTCGACCGGAAGATTGCCGAATAGCTCTTGTAGGTATCAAGCGGCGGCGCGGCGCGCCGCCGTACCTCCGGCCCTCCGCCCGCCCGCCGTCCGGGCGTGCGGCCTGGGGGCCGGTCCCGGACGACGGCGGGACACCGGGCCGGCCACTGCACACCGGCCCCGCCGCACTAACCGAACGCACCGACCGGGGTTGCCGTGCCGCCGCACAGATGCAGCCCCACGATCGCCACTGCATGGCCGGTCGCCGTGAATGGCTGGGGGCGATCGACGATCCAGGGTTCGTTCCTCACCCTGGCTCACCGTGCAAGGTGGCTGATCGTGGGGCTTATTAACCCGAACGCGCGGATTTCCTTCGATCATGGCGGTGGTCGCGGGTCGCCGGTGCGCGGTCGGCGCAAGTGTCCCGCTGATTGTAACGCGTGTTCAGGATGTCGGTCGCGGACTGGGAGGCCAAGACGCAACGCTGCACCACTTGGCCATGGCTTGATCGGACAGGGCCGCGGCTGGGCCTTGGCAGCAGATTGACGGCCTGGTTCTGCATCCCCGCCGTTGGTGTTAGAGATCGCCGGTGGTTCAATCACATTGAACAGCTCGCCAGCGGACTAGAAGCTGAAAGCCACGGGATGTCCTTGTAGCGCATGCGCATCCCGTCCGCGTTTCTTCTAGGGGAGGGGAGAATGTGCGGAAGTTATCGGCACTGGCCTACAGCCTGGCTGCGCTGCTTCTCGTGACGTCGATGATCGCTCTGTGGCTATCTGAACGCAACGATCTCAGAGCGGCGGCGGTAATGCTGACCATTGCCCTGGCCTCCTTCGGTGTGGGAGCGATGAGCGTGCGACGAGACGACCAGCGGTGGATCTCCGCCTTCCTGGGGACATCCGCGATCTCGATGCTCGTGCTGGGGTGGGGCGTGGGGACTGTGGCCGCGTTATGGGCATGGCCCCTGGTGCTTCTGGCCGGACTGCCGGTGATAGCTGTCTTCGGGCTCGGACTCGAAGGGCTGAAGACCGGCCGCTGGTGGGGGCTATTACTCTGTTGCATCCCTCTAACGGGCGTCGCGTACCTATCGCATATTCGACCGAACGAAGGCGTATTCTGGGGCGCACTCGAAGTGTGGAGCCTTATCATGGCGCTCGCACTGGCGCTCTCCTTCGCGTGGGAACAGAGACGCGAGTCGAAAAAAGTGAGGACGTGACGTCGCGTAGCGGCGCTTGATCCTCTTCTCATCCCACTCTCGCCGCTATGACCTCGATGATCGTGATCGCCTGGACAGCTGGTCAGGACGCGCGGCAGTTCTGGTTCTACTTCCTTCTTCCTGCTGCACTGATCACCGGAGATATGGCTGATCGTCACTACCGTCGTAACTTCGTTGGACGCCCGCAGATGACCCGCCTCAGGTTGCAGTTTGGGTTGCAATACGAAGCCGTCCAAGGACGTGCACTATGGATCGCCCACGCCCTCTGGCCTGCATTGAACTGCCTAGAACCATGATCGGCCGACCTTTCAATCCGTAGCTTCAGCAATCACCAACCCCCGGATCAATCGGGTCGACCATCAGTACCACCCGGCCAGCCTCGACATCGAATCCGAACCCTCCGGAGTCATTAGCACAGACTTCCCGAGGCTCTGTCCGATCAGGCGGAGGACAACCACCAGGACATCCAATCGCTCCCGCCCTTGCAGCTCTCTGAGGTCAACATCGAAGTCAATCGACTCAGCCTGATACACCCGGAAGATCATGAGGACCTCAGGGATCGGCCAGATTCTCAGCTCAGGCGTGGCGTCGGCGGATGCAGCGGCGACCATGTCAGCAGCCGAAGTAAGCTCCATCGGCTCGCCACTCAGCGCGTAGGCGTACTGCCAGCCCTGCGACTGAACGAGATCAAGCAGCGCCTGCCAGTCCTCGACAGTCGTTCCTTCTACGACCACGTCAGGCAACGTTCCGTTGATATCGGGGTCGAAGAGGGACTTCACGTGATCCCACAACAGGTCGGGCATAGCACTCATCATCCCTGAGGAAGTCCCTCCGGCAGGGTACTCGAGCTCCGGGTCAGCGGCTGATCGTCGGGCCATTAGCGGGCCATTAACCAAGGTGACGAGCGGTCAACCACGGTCACTCACGACCTCACCGACTCCCCCGGCGACCAGCAATCCCCTGCTACAGGGATCGCGATCGATGCAGTTCCCAAGCTGACAGCGCGGGTTCGATTCCCGTCACCCGCTCCACTCTCATACTGTGGCAGCATCATCTCTCGTGCGTGCGTGAAGGATGTCGCCCTTCCTCTGTAGTCTCTAGAGGACAAGGAAGGGAGCGGGTATGACCGCACAACCGCAGGACTTCATCTCCGTCGGCGCGCCTCTGCCTGAGAAGAACCTGCGGGCCATCCGTGCCGCGCTGGTCATCCCAGAAGATCGCGAGGCTTTCGACGCCGGACTCAAGGCCGTGCTCGACGAGGTCAGGGTGAGCCTGGATCTTGGAGCGCTGAACGCTTTCGTGCACCGCTGGTGGATCTCCGCGTGTGACACCGCAAAAGATCCCGAGGGGCGCCGTCAGATGCACGTCCGAGCCCAACAGGCTCTGGCCGGCGAACCTGTTCCTCATGGGAGGCCGTGGCGGGAGATCCTTGCTGCTCGCGGGGTCGATGTTTAGGTGTTCAAGCTCATCATCGATCCCGTAGCCGAGGAACAGATCGCTGCGCTACCCGATCACGCACTGCATCCGCTCGCGGATCTGTTCGCACTACTGGAGACCGCTCCGTGGGGTGGAGACCCGTACAACTCTGCAAATCCCCGGGCGAACATGCTTACGCACCCGTTCGGAGAGCGCGGCCTTGCCACGTACGTGGTCCTGGACCGGCAGCGCGAGGTCTACCTTGTCCGCATTGAATGGCCGTAAGCCCGTGCCCGCTGCGTGCCCGTTCTCGTAGCGACCAGCGGGGAGTCACGGGAACTCACGGTCACTCGACCGGCACATGCCCAGATCAGCGTTTCCCCTGCTCAGGGTCCATGATCTTGAAAGAGTTCCCAAGCTGACAGCGCGGGTTCGATTCCCGTCACCCGCTCCAGTGTCTGTGTGACAGCGTTCAGTCCCACCGCTCAGCGGTGATCATTGAGGGCTTGAATCTTTGAGAAGTTCAGTCTCGACGACGCCATCAAGCGCCCGGTGGAGTTTTGCGTCGGTCGTCAGCAGCGGAATCTCTTGATCGAGAGAAAGCTGTGCGAAGACGGCGTCATACATGCGCAACGTCAACCGCACCGCCAGGGCGGCGGACTGCTCCAACCGGTCGGCGTCCACGGGATGAACCCGGACACCGAGCTCGTCAATGATTCGAACGGCCGCAATGAACTCATCTGCGGACAGCCGCCCCGCGAGCAGACCCTTCTTCCGCAGCACTCCGGCAACCTCAATCCGAGCGAAGTCCGCTGTCTCCAGCCTTACCCGGCCGTACAGAAAGTCGTCCCGGATTTGGCGGGCATGCCCGTAGCCAGGTTGATCGACGAACCATCGTAGGAACACGCCAGTGTCCACGACGTACGCGTCAGCCACGCGCGCCTTCCCGGAGCCGGTCCAGTTCTTCGTCGACGCCCGTCACACCGCGCATCCTCTCCTGAACCCGCTCCATAACGGCCAGCGCTCGCTCGCGCCGACCAGCCGTTTCGAGGTTCTCGCGGACAAGTGCAAGAACCGGCTGGACACGGTCATCCGGAAGCCGATCGACCAGAGCATGCAACTCGTCACGCATCGCGCTCATGCTCGCAGTCTACGCCTCGCCAGGCTTGTCTCCCTGACCATTTGTGCAGGGCGAGGCAGGCCGGTGGCCGTGCCCGTTGCGTGCCCGTTCGCAGAGCGATCTACGGAGGCTCAGGGGGACTTACGGTCACTCGACCGGCATACGCCCAGGTCAGTGTTTCTTCAGTTCAGCCCGTTCGATCTTGAAAGAGTTCCCAAGCTGACAGCGCGGGTTCGATTCCCGTCACCCGCTCTCAGCCTGAAGGCGCAGGTCGGTCGTTGAATGCGGTACCTGGGCTTGGATCTACGATCGTTCGCGGGGATGGAACCGGTCACCAGCCCCTGGACCAGTCCGATTGCGGCTCGATGCAGGTGCATGAGGGCATCCGCTGTGGTTAGCCTTGCCGTTCATGACTGATCAGACGGCAGACGAGACGACCCCCGACCAGATTCCTTCGAAGCGGAGCAGGCTGACGTTCCATGGGCCGTTGAGTGAGGAGCGGGCCGCGGGGTTCGTCGCGCGTCTGGCTGCGACGGAACCGAAGACCGTGCTGGACATCGGCTGCGGCTGGGGCGAATTGAGTCTCCGGCTGCTCGCCGCCGCGCCTGGCGCTACGGGCATCGGCATCGACCTGCTCGAAGGAGATCTGGAACGTGGCCGGGCCCTCGCGGCCAGCCGCGGTCTGGCGGATCGGATGGAGTACCTGAAGGAGTCAGCAACCGGCACTCAGCGCGGTCCCGCTGACGTGGTGCTGTGTGTAGGCTCCGGGCAGGCGCTCAGCGACGCCCCGGCACCCGACCAGTACGGTGAGGCTCTGAAGGAGCTGCGCAGGCTGGTCAGCCCGGGCGGCCGCGTGCTGTACGGCGAGGGGTTCTGGGAACGCCGGCCGCAGCCGGAGGAGCTGACCAGGATGTGGCCAGACGCCAAGCCCGACGACCACCTTGCGCTGGACGGCATGGTCGAGGCGGCGGTGCAGGCCGGTTTCCGGGTGGAGTGGCTGGAAGTCGCCTCCCAGGAGGAGTGGGACCAGTTCGAGGCGGGCTATCTGGCCGACGTCGAGGTGTGGCTGGCCGCCAACGCCGGCCATCCCAAGGCCGCGGAGTTGCGCGCCGACGCCGACCGGCAGCGCGCCTCGTACCTGACCGGCTATCGCGGGATTCTCGGGCTTGTCTACCTGACGCTGGTCCCGGTGGCATGACGGGGACGCCCTGTCGGCTGTGTCGTCCCACGACGCTGACGACGGGCCGTGATCCATTCTTCTGTCTGCTTTCTGCACGCCCTAGTCGCCGAAGACGAGTGCCGCGGTTGCGTCCGCGGAAGTGGTGTATGAGCTTGGCCTGGTCAGCAGGTGCGGCGTCGTGAAGTGAGAACGGTCATCGCGTGTCCTTCACGGCAAGATCGCGGGACAACAGTGTGACGTCTGAGCGGTGGCCGGCGTAGCAGAACGAGACCGGTGATCCGGGCGGTCCATGGGTCCATCCATCCCCCAGAGGGGAACTGTGGCTGCGGGATGATCGCCGGACCCGTAGCCCTTCCGCCGTGCGGGTGTGCGGCCCGAGGCCGGTCCCGGCCGTCGGCGGGGCACCGGGCCGGGCGCCGCACGCTCGCCCGCCGTCAACGCGTACACCGGGAACTGCAGATGCAGCTCCGAAGTCGCCACTGCGTGGCCGGATGCCGTACATGGCCGATCGGACAGCTTGCGCGCTGGAGTAGTCAGCGGGGACATCCCCGTGTCGGTCTTCGAGCGTCAGCTCTGGACGGATTTCCAGGACTCCACCGTCGCTTCGGCGATGGCTTTGATGCGATCCCCGTACGCGGAATGTCCGTCGAACACGAAGCTGCCGTCCTTGACCGGCAGGCCGCTGAACGAGGCCGAGAAGCGGGGAGGTTCGCCCTGTGGGAGCGGTGCGTATGTCGTCAGCGGTGCCGTGCCGTAGCTCGGCCGTGCCCGGTGGTTGTTGCGTGCCACCCGATGGGCCGCCAGGCGGAGCAGCGCGTCAAGGCCCTGATCCACGTAGAGCTGCAACTGGCGATACTGGTCGTCGAGGTATTTCTCGTGGGCTCTGGAAGAGTGCTGCAGGAGGTACGTCACGACCACGCACGCGTGCCACCTGAACATCTGCGGATCCGACTGCTCCTCGGCCAGGATCCCGTGGTAGTAGTCCACGCACATGCCCAGTGGGCCGGCCGTCGCACCGCAGTCGCACCTGTCCGTCATGGAGATATCTGTCATGGCCGCAACATAAGGGGCCGGACCCGACCTTGGCGACGTCTTATCGGCGCCGGCTGATGCCCTACTCGGTCGTGGTCCTGCGGCCATGAGGTCCCTTCGAACGCAGGCCGTCCCTGCTCTTGACATGGAAGCCGGTCGCGTCATCGAAGTCGGCACCCACGACGAGTTCCTCGCCTCGGGCGGCCTGTACCACGAATCCTTCAACCTGCAGGCCAGGACATAGATGTAAGCGGTCTCAGTGATGCTCACCCTCCATCGACGATCAGGACGTGACGTACGCTGCAACCCATGGACCCACAGGCTGTGGATTGGGCGGCGATTCCAGGGCCGAGGTGGTACCAGCCGGAAACCGTCGCGGATGCCTTCACTGCCTTGCTCAGGGGTGCTGGTAACGACCTGAATTCAGGAAGCGGCATTCGATCGACGCTAGGGAACGATCACGCGGGGACGCTTTATCCAGCGGCCGTTGCAGGCACCGACGTGCTTTTGAAGATCGTCACCGAGCACCCCGGGGTGCCGAGGCAAGCTGCTCTTTGGGTTCTGCTCGATTGGTGGGGATGTTTCCTGCCTGAGCCGGGCTATGAGGTGTACACCGGTCGCGATGGGAACACGATCGATGTCATCGCGGCGATCATCGAGCGAGTCCGGCAGACAGTTGAGACGCTGGAGGCGATCGCCGAACAGGACGCCGGCGCCCGTGGCCTCGTCAGGAAGCTGCTTCGGGCTCAGGGGCAGGGATGGGCGCTCACTGACTAGGGCTGGGAGGTGGAGTGATCGACAGACCACGGATGGTGTTGGCGGCGACGGTGCTCGGTGCGCCTGATGCTCGCGCGTTGGCGGCTTTCTATCAGCGGTTGCTCGGCTGGGTCGTACGGGAAGAGGAGTCTGATTGGGTGGCTCTTCGTGCGCCTGACGGAAGGGCGGGGTTGTCGTTCCAGACCGAGGCGGCTCATGTGCGGCCGACGTGGCCCGCCGGGCCTGGGGATCAGCAGATGATGATGCACCTGGACATCGAGGTGGACGATCTGGAGACCGCAGGAGCCCACGCCGTGGCGGCGGGGGCGACGCTCGCGGAATACCAGCCCCAAGACGATGTACGGGTCTATCTCGATCCCGCGGGGCATCCGTTCTGCTTGTTCACGCGGTAGAACGGGCGCGCTCCATCACCTCAAGGACGGAGTGCGGGCCGGGAGCGGGCAGCCCTGTCGGCGGTATTTGCCGGGGGCCATGGCGTACTGGCGCTTGAAGGCGTTGGCGAAGGCGAATTCCGAGCCGTAGCCGACCGCGCCGGCGATCTCGCTCAGCGCGGCGTCGGAGTCGCGCAGCATGCGCGCGGCCGTGCCCAGCGGCCACCAGGTCAGGTACGCCAGCGGTGGCTGCCCGACGTCAGGTCGTCGTGACGATCGAAGCTTGATCAGGATCGGCCCCGACTTCGGTCTGGCAGGATCCGCGCTATGCGGACGCGGCTCTTCTTCGTACGTCATGGGGACTCTCTCCACAAGGGAAGAGGGTGTGGTCGGTGGCCCGAAAGGATGCCGCTGCGCCACTCATTTGTCGGTGGCATGGTGCAGCATCGGCACCCTGGATCACGGCGAGGACAGGAGATGAGGATGCCGCCCACCAACCCGCAGACAGCCGGCCACACCTTTCTCAAGAGCATGTACGAGGACGGCTACTACCCCGACCACGTCGTCGACAAGGGCAGAGAGATTCTGCTGCGGCTGTGCGAGCGCATCGAGGACGAGCGGCCGGCGGACCTGGCGGCGCTGTACGTCCTCACTCATGCGGCGACGGAGGAGTTCAACGAACTCGAGGCCGAGTTCGACGCGGCTGGCAGCGAGATCGAGACCGTGGCCCGCGAGGTGATCGCCGAGGACTTCTGGTTCGTGGCGTCGGCCTACGGGTTCGCGGACGCGGACGCGGAGGAGCTGATCGCGACCCGCGAGTGGTGACGTATCGACGTGGGCAGCCGCTCATTCGAGTGGCAGTACGGCGGGGTCCGTGCCCAGGGCTGCTCGCACTCGTTGCCGCGTACGGGGTGAGGGGCCCACGAGGACGGGGTGCTTCGCGGCGCGGAGGAGGGGCAGGTCAATGGCGCTGTCGCTGTACGCGTACTCGATCGGCGGGACGACACCCGCTTGTTCCAGACGGCGTACCTTGTCGGCGCCGAGGCAGCCTTCGGCGACCCGGTGCGCGCGCCGGGAGTGTTCGAGGCGGGCGGCGATCACCTCGACCCCGGCCAGGCCGAGGGCCCTGCACACGGCGCCGGCCAGCGGGTCGGCGCAGCCGGTGACGATGATGACGCGGTCGCCGGCGCGCTGGTGGGAGCGGAGGCGGTCGAGGGTGGCGGCGATGCGGCGCTGCTTGGCGGCGTGCGTGAGCGCGAACTCCTCCGCCAGCGCTTCGAAACGATGAGGTGGTACGCCGATCGTGGCCAGCACAGGAACCCGGCCACCGCTCGGCGGCGTGTCCGCGAGATCAGGAACAGCGGGATCAGGATGACCGCCGACACCAAGGAGAAGACCGCCCGGATCGGCCGGCGCAGGAGGAGAAGCCGGAGGAAGCGGGCGAAGGAGTCACCTCGTACGAGGGTGCCGTCGAGGTCGAAGACGGCCACCCGCTGGTACGGATCAGGCATCGCCGGCTCCTCCGGTGGCGGACAGGTCGAAGGCCCGGAGAAGGACCTCGAGGACGGCATCGGGGGTTACGGCGCCGGTCGCCGTGGGGAGAGCGTTCCAGATCCACAGCTGGGCGAAGCCGTGCAGCGCGCTCCACAGGGCGCCCGCCAACCGGCGGCTGTCCGTACGGTGCTGCCAGCCGGTGGCCTGGTGGGCTCGTACCAGCTCCACCAGAGTGTCGAAGACGTTCAGACTGACGCGTGCCAGCTCCGGTTCCCGCGGGTCGACCAGGTCGTGGCGGAACATCAGCGCGAACGTCCCCGGCTCGTCGAAGGCGAACGCCACGTAGGTACGGCAGGCGGCCAGCAGCCGTTGCCCGCTGTCGTACGTGGGAGGCAGCCCGGCGAGGACGCGCCGGCCCCTTGCGGCGAGATCGCGGAACCCTTGAGCGGCGACGGCCGACAGCAGGGCTTCCCTTCCGGCGAAGTGGCGGAGCGGAGCGCCATGTGAGACCCCGGCGCTGCGGGCGATCGCGCGCAGCGTGACGTTCTCGGGGCCGCTCTCGGCGACCATGGCGGCCGCGCACGACACCAGACGGTCTTTCAGGCCCGCTTCTGCTTCCATGTAGACAGTGTCTACAACCGGATGGCCGCCGGCGTCGATGTGATGCCTGTGATTCGTCGGTCGAACCAGACCACCAAGCGCACGCCATCGGCCCCGAACCGCCGCCCCAACGCCTCCATCACCCCGAAAAACGTGCTCCCACCCCGTACTCGGGCCCAGCACGGCCTGTCGCGTCATAGGGACGTACTCGAGCGTCGCAGATATCAGTGCCCACGGTCGCGACCTCGTTCAGCCAGGCAAGCCGCTCGTGAGGCTTTGGCGTGCGTACCGCTGGTCGGGCTCTCCGAAGTCCATGCCGTTCTCATCAAGAGCGTTGTATATGGTCACTCGGCCCTGCGGAAAAAGGAATCCGACAGCCACCGTCCCATACGCCAGGTCTTCCTCCATCCACGTCAGCAGCTCCACGGCCTGCAGGCTCTGCCCCTGCAGCCGCGCCAATTCAGCCGGTACGCCTTCTCGCCAGGCCAGCCGAAATCCCTGGCCGGCCCAATCCAGCGGCTGAGCCGGATCGACCATGTTCCACGTGATGGAGATGTCATGAAACTTCTGGTGGACGATCTCGACCTGCTCGCCCTCGAAGTCCAACAGGATCAGGCCATCGGAGAACCAGCTGTCCTCGTCGAGATCCCACACCAGGAGCGCGCGCGTCAGCTTCCGGCCTTCCAGCATGGCCAGTCTCGCGCCATGCGCGGCGGCTACGGCCGGGCCGCCGCGCAGCCAGGTGGGCCGGTATCCACTGATCCCGAAGTCGAACATCTGGCGATTATGCATCGTCAGGCTTGATGCCTCCCCGCGGCAACACAGCTCCCGGCAGGCTGTCTGATGGGGCTGTCGCGGCTCATCCGGCGCACCGCCAGTGATCGTCTTGCTCTGGAGATCGGAGTACGGCTGTCCCGAGTTCGGGGTCGAAGACTCGGTTCTGCACGCCAAAAACTGGGTTCCCTCTGAGGAGCCGCAATGGGGCGATAGCATCGCGTTTGTGGGGGATTGGGCGCTTCGGGCTGCTGTGATGGGCGATGTTGAGGCTGTGGCTGAGTTGCGGGCCGTGGTGCTCAGGGAGGACCTTGAGCGGCTCGGGCGGTACGACGAGCGTCGGGTGCGGCAGCGGTTGCGCGATGGGTTCGTGCCGGCGCACACGTGGGTGATCGAGGTGGGTGGGGCCTTCGCCGGTTGCGTGGCTTTGCGGTCGGAGAAGGACGCGTACTGGCTTGAGCACTTCTACCTGGATCCCGAATGGCAGGGCAGGGGTATTGGTGGTGCTGTTCTGAAAACGCTGCTGGAGCGCTGCGATCGGGAAGGCGCCGTGGTGCGGCTGAACGTGTTGCAGGGCAGTTCCGCCCGGCGGTTGTACGACCGGCACGGCTTCACGCAAGAGGCTGAGGATGAGGTGGACGTTTTCATGGTGCGCCACCCTTCCTCGCTCGAAGCGGGTCCTGTGGTATCGGGCGGAGATGGTTCCTGAGGCGTTCGCGGCGTTGCTTCGGCGAACGGCATGGGGCGCCCAGGCGGGCCGCTCTTTCCGTGCTGCTCGACTGGTGGGGGTGTTTTCAGCCTGAGCCGGGTTTCCAGTTCTCCAAGGGTGACGAGAGGGTCGTCGCGGCGATCGTTGAAAGGGTTGGGTGGGCGGTCATCGATCGAGGGCGAGACGCGCCGAAGTAGTGTGCGTAGAGGAGCAGTCGGATCTGCCGGGGAGTCGCCGTGCGTGTCGCCATTCCGTTGTTCGATCGGTTCACGGCGCTCGACGCCGTCGGCCCGTACGAGGTGCTGAAGTTCCTGCCGGACGCCGAGATCGTCTTCGTGGCCGAGCAGGCGGGGCCCGTCCGCGACGTCCCCAAGTGGCTGGCACTCACCGCCGACGCCGCCTTCGACGACATCGACGCCTGCGACGTGCTGCTGGTCCCGGGAGGCCCGGGGGCCAGGGCGCTGCTGGACGATCGCCCGCTGCTCGACTGGATCCGGCGGATGCACGAGACGAGCGCATGGACGACGTCGGTGTGCACCGGGTCCCTGCTGCTGGGTGCGGCGGGGCTGCTCAAGGGGCTGTCGGCGACCACGCACTGGGGTGCCGTGGACGTGCTGGAGTCGTTCGGCGCGACCTACACGCCGGAGCGGGTGGTGTTCCAGGGCGACGTCGTGACGGCGGCGGGGGTGTCGTCGGGCATCGACATGGCGCTCGCGCTCGTGGCGCGGCTCAAGGACCGGACGACGGCGGAGGCGATCCAGCTCGCCATCGAGTACGACCCCCAGCCGCCCTTCGACGCCGGCTCACCCGCCAAGGCCCCTCAGGCCGCCAAAGACCTGCTCAAGCGGAAGTTCACCTAGAGCGGCCGGCACCGGGACGCCGTTGGCGGTCATCGCCCTGCGCAGGAGGGCGGCGTCGCAGCCGTGGGTCGCCAGGTGGCCGAGGATGGGCTCGTACCGGTCGGGGCGGTCGCGTGCGAGCTCGGTTGCCAGCCGCAGCTCAAGGCGCACCACGGGCACCCGATGAGCGCCGCAGGCCACCTCGGTGCAGTGCTGCCAGGGGCCGCGGCCGATGCACTCCATGCCGTCGGAGTCGGTCTCCCGCTCGACCGTGCTGATCTCCACGACCACCCCGTTCACCTCGTACCGGGTGAAGTATTGGGCGGTTTCAGGGAGCCAGGCGGCCGGGTGGAGGCAGGGGAAGGGGGAGAGGGCGGCGGCGAAGGTGTCGACGTCGGCGCGCCGGGCCACCAGGAGGTCGATGTCGCCGGCGGGCAACTGCACGCCTTGGAGGAGGGCGGCGCTCGTGCCGCCGACGCGGTAGGGCGGGACGGTGGGCAGCGCGGTGAGGATCGTCTCCAAGGTGGAGGTCACGTCCTTGAGTTGCATGGCGGGCACGCTACCGAGGCGCGCCCCCTCACCGTCAGCGGGAAAATGGCGGGATGTGCGCGTGGATGGTGCTCATCGGTCCGGCCGCGACCGGGAAGAGCACGCTGGGAGAGGCGGTGGCCGCCACCACCGGGCGGACGTTCGTGGACGTCGACGCGCTCGGCGCCGGCTACTACGCCGAGGTGGGCTGGAGCATGGACCGGCTGCGCGAGCGCATCCGCGCCGTGGGCAGGGTCGCGGCCGAGCGCGAGTGGGAGCCGGCGCGGGCGTACGCGGTCGAGCGGGTCGTGGCCGAGCATCCCGGCGCGGTCGTCGCGCTCGGCGCAGGGCACAGCCACTACACCCGGCCCGACCTGCGGGAGCGAGTGCGGGAGGCGTTGCGGCCGGTGGAGCACGTGGTGCTGGTGGTGCCGTCCGCCGACCCCGAGCAGTCCGTACGGGTGCTGCGGGAGCGGAGCATCGCCACCAAGGGGACGGACTGGATCACCGGCGACGGCCACGACTTCCTGCACGAATGGGTCCATGACGCCGGGACCCGCGAGCTGGCCACGACCGTCCTGCACACCGAGGGGGAGTCGCCCGCCGAGAGCGCCGGCCGGCTGCTGGACGAGGTGATCAGGCTGTCACCTTGTCCAGGAACGCCTCCAGGTTGACCCGCACACGGGCGATCTTGTCCTCCACGGTCAGCGACTCGTCCATGAGCGCGCCGTCGCCGGGCGCCTTCTTCCTGCCCCTGGTGTAGAGGGAGCAGGCGAGGTCGGCGCAGACGTACTGGCCGACGGTGTTGCCCTGACGGCCGGCCTCGCCGGTGCGGCGGGCGGTCATCAGCGCGACGCCGCCGTTGGTGTGGGTGGTGAGGCAGAGCGAGCACATGCTGCGGGAGGTGAACGCGCGCGCCGCGCCGGACGTCACGCGCAGCGCCACGCCGGTGAGCGCGCCGCCGTGGTCGGCGACGAGGTACGCCCGCTCGGGGGCGCCCGGGTCGCGCCAGCCGAGGAAGTCGAGGTCGTCCCACGGGAGGTCCGCGAGATCCTTGGGGATGCCGAGCCGCTTGGCCTCACCCTTGGAGCAGTTGATGAAAGATGTACGGATGTCGTGATCTGTGATGGGACGCATGAGCGGCGACGCTAGTCCTTCTTAAAGCTCGTAAGCAACTGATTAAATAGCGTAGCAAGCAGATGAAAGGCAGCGCATGGCACGTGCGGGAGTGACCGCGGAACGCCTCACGCAGGCGGCGGCGGAGCTGGCCGACGAGATCGGCTTCCAGAACGTCACCGTCTCGGCGCTCGCGCGCGCGTTCGGGGTCAAGCCGGCGGCCCTGTACTCACACGTCAAGGACCTCCAGGACCTTCGGGTCAGGGTGGCCAAGCTGGCCCTGGCCGAGCTCGCCGAGCGGGCCGCCACCGCACTCGCCGGGCGGTCGGGCAAGGACGCGCTGGTGGCGTTCGCGAACGCGTACCGGGGCTATGCGAAGGAACATCCGGGCCGGTACGCCGCCGCGCAGCTGGAGATGGACTACGAGACCGCCGCCGACAGCGCGGCCCCGCGCCACTCCGAGATGACGCGGGCGATCTTGCGCGGCTACGACCTGCCGGACTCCGCCCAGACCGATGCCGTACGCATGCTGGGCGCCACCTTCCACGGATACGTGAGCCTGGAGATGGTCGGCGGGTTCCGGCACACCCCGCGCTCGGTCGACGAGTCCTGGAACCGCACCCTGGACGCGCTCGACGCCCTCCTGCGCAACTGGCCTTCACACGGACGGTAGCTCGCCGACGGCGGCGACCAGGTGGGCGCCGCCGTACGTGCAGCGCCAGACGACGGTCTCGTCCTGGTACGCGACCCATAGGCCGCGGTCGTGCTCGGGACAGACGGGCCAGGCCCGCCAGATCATCTCCACGATGACCTCCTGGGCGGCGTCGGCGACCTCGGCGAGCGCCCCGACCGGGTCGCTGCCGGTCGAGGGGGCCATGCCGTTGCCCTGGTAGGCGCCGCGGAACTCCACGCGCGCGTACCCCTGCGGGTCCCAGTCGGGGACGTTGAGCCGCAGCGTGCCGGTGACGCCGGTGGCGCGGGCGTCGCGCTCCACGACGGCGAGCGCTTCTTCCAGGGTGTGCCACCAGCCGGGTTCGAGCTCGAACGGCGGCTCGAACGACGTCTCCCGCAGGACCGCCTCCGCCACCCGGGACAGGTCGGCAGTCTGACAGAGAGGGGCAGGGTCGGACTCCAGGAACTCCCTGGTCGCGGGGGTGCTGACACCGTGGTCGTCCAGCACGATCACGAGGTCGAGGAGCGTGGCGTAGTCGAGGTCGCCGTCGCGCAGCTGCTCGTAGACGCGGCTGCTCGCCTCCGTGATCGCGTCGCCGGTCACGTGGGGTTGCGGAGCTCGTCCACCCTACGGCGGATGTGCTGCTCGGCCGGCTCCTTGGTGACGCCGAGGCCGGCGAGCACGCCCACCACCGGGGCGTCGTCGAGGGACAGGACGCCGAGCAGGAGGTGCTCGGGGCCGATCCAGTCGTGGCCGAGGCGCAGCGACTCGCGGGCGGCGAGCTCGAGCGCCTTCCTGCTCTGGGCCGCGAACGGCAGGAACTGCTCCTCGCTCCCCGGGCCCGTGCCGAGCGCCGCCGCCAGCGCGTTCCGTACCGTCTCGACGGGCGCGCCGAGCGCGGCCATCGTGACGGCGCCCAGGGCGTCGGGCTGGTGCAGCTGGCCCAGCACCAGGTGGGCCGGCTCGATCTGCGCGTGCTTGGACGCGCGGGCCTCCTCCTGGGACTTGACCACGACGACGCGGGCGCGATTGGTGTAGCGGGTGAACGTCTGCAGGTCGTCGGTCATCGCCTTGGCGCTGCTGCCTTCCTTGGGAACGAACCGCTTCTGGGCGGCCTGTTTGGTGACGCCCATGCTACGCCCGATCTCCGTCCACGATGCTCCGGAACGTCGGGCCTGGTCGACGAAGTGGCCTATGAGATGGTCGGCGACTTCGCCGATGTGCTCGGCGAGCGTGACGGCGTCGGCCAGCTCGCTCAGGGGGCGACGCTTCCAGCTGGGGTCGTGAAAGGGTGGAGGCATGGGAGCTGACGAGCTGGCGCACGTACGGTGGATCGCGGGCGGGACGGGGGCCGGCAAGAGCACCGTCACCCGGATTCTGGCCGAGCGGTATGAGTTGCCCGTCTACGACGGTGATCGTGCCGAGGCGCGGTACGTCGGGCGGTGTACGCCGGAGCGGCAGCCGTACATGTGCGCTCTGGTGCGGATGCCCAAGGAGGAGCGGTTCGCCGGGCGCGCGCCGGAAGAGGTGTTCCGCGCGATGCCGAGCCTGCACGGCGAGACGTTCGGGTTCGTGGTCGAGGAGCTGCTGGCGTTGCCCGCCGATCGGCCGGTGCTGGTGGACGACTTCCGGCCGCTGCCCCGCGAGCTCGCGCCGCTGCTGAAGCGCCCTGAGCAGGCGGTGTTCCTGCTGCCCGAGCCGGGGTTCCGGCGCAGGAACCTGGCGGCCCGCTACGCCGACCCCGCCGCGGCCCGCGCCACCTACGGCGACGTGGACCCCGCCGCGGCGCTGGCCGTGCGGGTGGCGCGGGACGAGCTGTGGGACGCCGAGGTACGCCGTCAGGCCCGCGAGACCGGCCTGCCCGTCGTGGACGTGGACGGCTCGCGGACCCCGGACGACCTGGCCGCCGATCTCGCCGCCGCCTTCGGCCTCACCCCACTTTCGGCGGCCAAGGGCGGCTGACCCGACCGGCCTTCCCCGCCCGTCGAAGGGGGCGGGGAAGACCGGCCGTTCTACTTCTTCGTCAGGTGACGGTTGAGGAGGTCGAAGAAGGCGTCGCCGCGGACGATCTCGAACGGGTCGCCCAGCAGCTCGCCCAGCTCGGCGATGTCGGACGGCGTCCAGTTCCACGCGTTCACGGCCGCGGCGATGAACAGCGGCGTGGAGCCGTCCCAGCCCTCGATGTGCCTGAGCAGCCCGTCGCGGTACTCCTGTGCCTTCCCCTGCGGGTAGAGGTTGCCGATGACCGGCAGCCCGCCCACGTGGGTCTGCAGGTCGCCGGTCTCCCACGACTGGATGATGCCGCGGATCGGGGTGTTCCTGCGGTAGGAGGCGGCGATCCGCTCGTCGAAGGCGACCCAGCCGTCGTCCTCGGCGTTGCGGTGGTTGTAGGCGTAGACGAGGTCCATGCCGGTGCGCCGCAGGAACCGCCCGGTGAGCTTGGTGTAGGCGGCCAGGTCGGCCTCGGGCCACGAGCCCGGGTAGGTGTAACCGGCGCCGGACGGCCCGGCGATGAGCAGGTCGTTCTCGGTGGCGGTGTGCTGGTAGTGGGCGAGCAGCGCGGGCCCGATGTCGGCGAGCAGCGGGCTGACCGTCCAGTTGGTGGGGACGCGGCCGCGCGCGGGGTCGTCCCAGAGCTGCCGCATGCGCCGCTGGCAGTACTGGATGTTGTCGCCCTCGCCGACGGTGAGCGTGAGGTAGACGCGGTTGCGGAGGGTGGCGCGTGGACGCGGGCGTACGCGGTCGGAGACCTTGGCGGCGACGCCGGCGTGCACGGTGCCGTTCATGTAGTAATCGGCGGGCACGACCTCCACGGCGTGCTGGGAGGCGCGGTCCACGCCGCCCCACTCGCCGGCCACGTCGTTGGAGAACCAGCCGGCGTACGGGGTCGTCGGCCTGACCTTGCTGAAGATCTCGTCGAGCAGCTTGCCGGTCTCGCCGGACGGCGGCAGCCAGAAGACCATGGCCCGGCTGGCCACGGTGTAGTCGCGGAAGTAGGGGAACGGCTCGACCCGGGTGGGCGCGGTGGTGGTGGCGGTGACCAGGTACTGGTTCCACAGGTCCACCTCGACGAGCAGCTCGCGGGTGCCGGCCGGCGGGGTGAGGCGGTAGATGAAGTAGCCGCCGCCGTCGGCGAAGCGGTTGGACTCGGCGCCGACGGCCGAGTTGACGCCGTCGAAGAGGTACGGCGCCTCCGCGTCGGTGCCGGGGGTGAAGGCGGCGATCTGGGCGCCGTCGGCCTTGACGACCAAGGAGCCGACGGAGGCGCCCCAGCCGTCGTCGCCGAGCGAGTCCTGGAAGCGCAGGAAGACGCCCTCCTCGCCGGACAGCTCCTGGCTGAGGTCGAAGGTGCGCACCTCGCGGTTGGAGGTGTCCCTGATGCGCTCGGTCTCCCTGGCGATCTCGCGCCACTGGACGTTCTCGACGGACACGGTCCTGGTCGGCGGCAGGCCGCTGAGCAGGGCGTGGGTGCAGCGGGGCCAGAGGGTGTCGAGCTGCCAGCGGTAGATGGCGAGCACGTCGTCGGCGCCGAAGCGGCCGCGCAGGTCGGTGACGACCTTGAGGCGGTGCTGCTCGGCCTGCTCGGCGGTGGCGGCGACGGCGTTCTCCAGGCCGGCCAGGGTGGTGGCGACGTTCACCGAGTCGGGGACGTCGGGGTCGTGCAGGATCGCGCCGCGCACCTCGCCGCGGTAGCGGGCGACGAGGTCGAGCGGGCGGTCGTGGCGGGTGACGGCGGCGCCGGTGCTGGACAGCCAGCGCTCGTCGTAGCCCTCCTCGTTGTAGTTGAAGTACAGGCGGGGGCGGCGGCGGTTGACGACTCCCTGAAGGGTGGTCAGGAGGAGCTGGTCGTCGCCGTGCAGGGTGGCGATGTCGGCGTAGTCGAGCCGGCTGGGGCGGCCGAAGCCGGGCAATAAGGGGGCGGAGGCGGAGGCAGCGGCGGGGGCGGCGGGCAGGCTCAGACCCAGCGCGCCGGCCGCGAGGACCGTGCCGTTCGCCAGGAGGAATTCACGTCGGGAGACCATGGCGTTCACTGCTCCTCGTCGGGGGGAGACCAGGAATGACAGCGTTGTCATCGCTTCGCTAGCGAACGTACCTATGTGACGGTTTGTTGTCCATGGTGTAAATGCGGCGAAATTTCCGGATAAGCCGTGCCGATCGCTCATGTGATCGTTTCGTGAGGCACTGAAGCGTTTCAACGGAGCAACCGCAGGGTACGGCCGACGTTAATTTGAGCTGCCTGTTCACCAGGAGCCACGGATGTCCCGTGTCATGCTCACCTCCGCCGCCCGTGACGCCCTGCGCGCCGACGAAGTGGTCTTCTTCGACTGGCACGTCACCGGTCTGTGCTGCGCGGACGCGGGCGAGTTCTCGGTCAGGCCGCTGCGGCGCAGCAGGTTGCCGCGCCGGGCGCGCGGGCTCGGCCCCACCGGTCTCGTGTACGCCCACCCGACGGCCTGGGTGCACCTCGCCGAGCTGCCCGTCACCATCGACTGCCGCCCGCTGTGGCGCTGGCGGCGCTTCACCACCGACCTGCTGCCGGACGCCGGGCTGCGCTGCTGTCTCGGCCGCCCAGCTCACGACCCTGCTCATGATCCTGTCCGTCGCCAGACACATGGGAGGTAACCGGTGAAGCTGCGTTCCATCATCATCTGGACGGCGGTGGCCCTCGTCGGGGCCGTCGGTTGGGCGGTGCTCGCCCTGTCCAGAGGCGAGAACGTCAACGCGGTCTGGCTGCTGTGCGCCGCGCTCGGCTCGTACGCGATCGCCTACCGCTTCTACGCCCGCTTCATCGTCCGCAAGGTGCTGCGGGCCGACGACCGCAGGGCCACCCCGGCCGAGCGGCTGGACAACGGCATCGACTACCACCCGACCGACCGGCGCATCCTGTTCGGTCACCACTTCGCCGCCATCGCGGGAGCGGGGCCGCTGGTCGGTCCCGTGCTGGCCGCGCAGATGGGTTACCTGCCCGGCACGATCTGGATCATCGCGGGGGTGATCTTCGCCGGGGCCGTGCAGGACATGGTGGTGCTGTTCTTCTCCATGCGGCGCAACGGCAGGAGCCTCGGGCAGATGGCCCGCGAGGAGATCGGCCCGGTGGGCGGCGCGGCGGCGCTGATCGCGGTCTTCGCCATCATGATCATCCTGCTCGCGGTGCTGGCGCTGGTCGTGGTGAACGCGCTCGCGCAGTCGCCCTGGGGCGTCTTCTCGATCGCGATGACCATCCCGATCGCCCTGTTCATGGGCTTCTACCTGCGGGTGATCAGGCCGGGCAGGGTCGTCGAGACGACGGTCATCGGGGTCGTGCTGCTGATCCTCGCCATCATGGCCGGCGGCTGGGTGCAGGAGTCGAGCTGGGCGCCGACCTTCACGCTCAGCCCGTCGGCGCTGGCGCTGTGGCTCATCGCGTACGGGTTCGTCGCCGCCGTCCTGCCCGTCTGGATGCTGCTCGCGCCGCGCGACTACCTGTCGACGTTCATGAAGATCGGCACGATCGTGCTGATCGCGGTCGGCATCGCGGTCACCATGCCCCCGCTGCGGACCACCGCGTTCACCGACTTCGCCTTCAACGGCGAGGGGCCGGTCTTCGCCGGGTCGTTGTTCCCCTTTGTGTTCATCATCATCGCCTGCGGCGCGCTGTCCGGCTTCCACGCGCTGATCTCGTCCGGCACGACGCCGAAGATGATCCAGAAGGAGACGCAGGTCAGGATGATCGGCTACGGCTCCATGCTCATGGAGTCGTTCGTGGCGGTCATGGCGATCACCGCGGCCTGCGTGCTGAGCCCCGGCCTCTACTTCGCGATGAACTCACCGGCCGGCGTCGTCGGCGCGACCGTGCAGAGCGCCGCCGAGGCCGTCACGAACATGGGCTTCGTCATCACCCCCGAGCAGTTGCAGGCCGCGGCGGCGGCCGTGCAGGAGGAGACGCTGATCGCGCGGACGGGCGGCGCGCCCACCCTGGCCGTGGGCATCTCGCAGATCTTCTCCGGCTTCCTCGGCGGCGCGGGGCTCCAGGCGTTCTGGTACCACTTCGCGATCATGTTCGAGGCGCTGTTCATCCTCACCACCGTGGACGCGGGCACGCGGGTGGGCCGGTTCATGCTGCAGGACACGATCGGCAACCTGTGGAAGCCGATCTCCCGGGTGAGCTGGTGGCCCGGGCTCGTCGCGACCAGCGCCGTCGTGGTGGCGGCCTGGGGCTACTTCCTCTACCAGGGGGTCAACGACCCGCTCGGCGGCATCAACCAGCTCTTTCCGCTGTTCGGCATCGCGAACCAGCTCCTCGCCGCCGTCGCCCTCACCGTGGCCACCACACTGCTGATCAAGAGCGGCCGGCTCAAGTGGGCATGGGTGACGGGCGTCCCGCTGGCCTGGGACGCCGCCGTCACGCTCACCGCGAGCTGGCAGAAGGTGTTCTCGCCCGACCCCACGCTCGGCTTCTTCGCCCAGCGCGACCGCTACCAGGCCGCGCTCGACCAGGGGCAGCTGCTCGCGCCCGCCAGGACGGAGGACGCGATGCGGCAGATCGTGGTCAACTCGACCGTGGACGGCGTGCTGGCCGCGCTCTTCGCCGTGCTGATCATCGTGGTCCTCCTCGACGCCGCCCGCATCTGGATCAAGGCGATCCGGCTGCGCGAACCGCTGCCCGACACGGAGACGCCGTTCCAGGAGTCCACGATCGTGGCGCCGTCGGGGCTCATCGCCACCCGCGAGGAGAAGGAGCTGATGGCGAAGTCGCCGTGACCGTGAGGCAGGCCGTCAGGGAGCGAGCCAGGCGGCCGTGGGCCAGCCCTCGCGCCGCCACGCGCTGTCCCAGAACATCCACTCGTACGCCGCCGCCCGCCCGTACGCCTGCGCCATCGCCTCGCGGGTGTCCGGAAGGGAGGCGGCGGCGAGCCGGTCGGTGATGGCCTTGGCCCGCTCGACGGACGCGGCGAACTCCGGGTCGGAGTAGGTGGAGATCCACTTCGCGTACGGGTGCGCGGGGTCGTCGCCGGCCTTGGCGAGCAGCGCGGTGCCGACGTCCTGGTAGATCCAGAAGCACGGCAGCACCGCCGCCGCGATCACGGGGTAGGGCGCCGACAGGGCCGTGGCCTGCAGGAACGACGAGTACGCCAGGCACGTCGGCGAGGTCGCGATGCCCTTGACGGCCGCGCCCAGCTCCTCGATGTAGCCGGAGTGCAGCTCGCGCTCGGCGACCAGCGCGGTGTGCGCGCTCATGGCCCAGAACGCCGCCTCGTCGGAGTCGTCGGCGCGGACGGACGCGGCGGCCAGCGCCTTCGAGAACGCCTCCAGGTAGCGGGCGTCCTGCACCATGTAGAAGGCGAACGTCTCACGGTCGAGCGAGCCGTCGCCGAGTGCCGTGACGAAGGGGTGCTCGTGGATGGCGCGCATCAGCTCGGACGTGCGCTGCCAGATGTCATCGCAGAACATCGCGTCTCTTTCGCGAGAGGGGGGCCGGTTACCAGGCGTTGTGGAAGTGGTGGACGGGGCCGTGGCCGTGGCCGACGCCCAGCGAGTCGGCGGCGCGCAGCGCCTGCGTCAGGTAGTCCTTCGCGGCGCGCACCGCACTGGGCCAGTCGTCGTGACGGGGCCGCAGCGCCGCGATCGCCGAGGACAGCGTGCAGCCCGTGCCATGGGTGTTGTGCGTCGGCACCCGCGGCGCGGCCAGCTCGATCGTGCCCTCGGGGGTGGCCAGCACGTCGACGCAGGTGTCGCCGTCGAGGTGGCCGCCCTTGAGCAGCACCTGCCGGGCGCCGAGCGCGCGCAGCCTGGCCGCCTGCGCGTGCATCTCGGGCAGCCCGCTCACCTGCGGCTCGCCGAGCAGGTCGGCCGCCTCGGGCAGGTTGGGAGTGATGAGGTCGGCGCGCGGCAGCAGCGTGCGGCGCAGCTCGCTCACCGCGTCGGCGGGCAGCAGCCGGTCGCCGCTCTTGGCGACCATGACGGGGTCGAGCACGACATGAGGCGGCCGGTATGTGTCGAGCGCCGCCGCCACCGCCTTGATCAGGTCGGCGTCGCCCAGCATGCCGATCTTCACGGCGTCGGCGGGCACGTCGGTGAGCAGGGTGTCGAGCTGCTGGGCCACGAACGCGGCGGGCACCTCGTGGATGCCGGTCACGCCCGTCGTGGTCTGCGCGACCAGCGCGGTGACGACCGTCATGCCGTACGCGCCGAGCGCCGAGAAGGTCTTGAGGTCGCCCTGGATGCCGGCCCCGCCACTCGGATCGGTGCCCGCGATGGTCAGGACCTTGGGAACGGCGTTCGCTGCCATGACGTCCCTTCGCTAGTGCGAACTAGATCAGGTTCGACGGGTGTAATCTCAGCCCGGCTTTCCGGGCACCCCGCGTCAACGGCTCACTCTAACAGGCCGGGTTGTTGACCACACGTTCGAGTGTGGGCATCGTAGGGCGGGTGGCCGCTGACGAGACGCGCGACGGGGTCTCCCTGACCAACCTCGACCAGCCCCTCTTCGACGGCGCCGACGCCACGAAGCGGGACCTGGTCGACTACCTCGACGCGGTCGCGGGCCGGATGGTGCCCGTGCTGCGCGACCGGCCGCTCTCGGTCATCCGGGTACGCCCCGGGCAGGAGCCGTTCATGCAGAAGAACCTGCCCAAATACGCTCCCGACTGGGTGCGTTCGGTGTCCGTGTGGGCGGATTCCTCCCGGCGGCGGATCACGTACGCGCTGTGCGACGACCGCAGGACGCTGCTCTGGTTCGCCAACCAGCGGGCCGTCGAATACCACCCGGCGCTCTACGCCGGTGAGCACCCCACGCACATGGTGCTCGACCTCGACCCGCCCGAGCACGACTCCTTCGCGCCGGCCGTCCGGGGCGCGCACCTCGTCAGGCAGGCGCTGGCCGACTGCGGGCTGGCCGGGGCCGTCAAGACCAGCGGGGCCAAGGGGGTGCACGTGTTCGTGCCCGTCGTGCCCGGCACCGCGATGGACGACCTGGCCGCCGCCACCCGGGCGCTGGCCGCCCGCGCCGAGCGGCTGGACCCGGCGCTCGCCACCACCGCGTTCATCAGGGAGGACCGCGAGGGCAAGGTGTTCCTCGACTCCACGCGGGCGGGCGGCGCGACGGTGGCGGCCGCCTACAGCCCGCGGATCCGGCCCGGCGTGCCCGTCTCGTTCCCCGTGGCGTGGGACGAGCTCGACGGCGTCCGGCCTGGCGAGTTCACCATCCGCACCGCTGTCGAGCGGCTGGGTGAGGGCGACCCGTGGGCCGAGCACATGCCGGAGCCGCAGTCGCTGCCCGCCGACCTCGTCGAGGAGGGGCACACGATCCCGGTGGCGCGCGCGCAGGCGATGCACGAGGGCAAGCGCCGCGCCCGCGCCCGCCGCGCCGAATAGCCGTCTGCGCCGCCGCGCCAGATAGCCGCCCGGCCCCCGCATCGGATAACCGCCTGCGGCGCCGGACTGCCGCCCGCGGAGCCGGGCCGTCACCCGCGGCCGGTGGCGGGGGCTGTGGGCGGCACGGCTGGCGGCGGATAAGTCCGGATTTATGGGTCTTAACGATGATCGGTTGGCGGGTTACCGTCCGGGGGCGGCGAACGGCCCCGCGGTGCTCGACCGCGTCTCGCCCGACGCGAAGTCGTACGTGCCGGGGGAGGACTTCCACACCTTCCAGCCCTCGCCGCCCGGTGACGTCACCGCGCAGGTGCAGGGCGTGGACCTGACCCTGCCACCGACCCCTGCGCCCAGCTCGACCAGCGGTTGCGAGGAGGCGGACTTCGCCGGGTTCGTGGCGGGGAACATCGCGCTCATCCAGCGCGGCACCAGCCCGTTCGCCCAGAAGGTACGCAACGCGGGCTTCGCGGGCGCGTCCGCGGTCATCGTCTTCAACGAGGGCCAGCCTGGACGTACCGACTCGACCCCGCTCGACCTCGGCGAGTGGCGGGCCGGCGGCATCTTCACCGGCGCGGAGGGAACCAAGACGCCGGAGGAGGCGGCGATGTTCGGCGGCACGGCGGGCGCGCCGTACGACCCGTGCTACCACCAGGCGTGCGACACCCTCGCGAACGTCAACGCGACGGTGTTCGACGTGAACGCCGACGCCATCGCGGACTCGACGGCCCGCTTCGCCTTCGACCTGCGCGGCATCCCGCCACGCACTGCCCCGTAGCCCGCTTCGCCGGGGCGAGGGCGCTCTCGCCCCGGCTGCGGTCAGCGGGTGATGGTGACGTCGTCCACGCCGGCCTCGACCAGGGAGGCGCCTGAGGCGTCGGCGGCGTCGAGGAGGATGCGAACGGTCTGGCCCGTGTAGGCGTTCAGGCTCGCCGTGGCGGTGGTCCAGGCGCCGTTGCGGTTGGTGGCGGCGCCGGGCTGGTTGAGCACGGTCGTCGTGGTGCTGCCGACGACGCGGACGCGCAGGTAGTCGGCGCTGGAGGCGTTCGAGCCGTGCGCCAAGTAGTACGAGAAGGACAGGTTCAGGGGGCCTGCCGAGGGGAGCGTGATCGGCGGTGACTGGATCGAGGTGACGCCGCCGTCGATGTCGTGGTCGCCCGCCGACGGGCCGGCCAGGCGGCCGGTCACCAGGTCGTTCGTGCCGCTGACCGTGGTGCCGAGCTGCTTGGCGCCGCTTGAGGTGGTGTCCTGCGGGTCGCCGCGCTCCCAGAGCCCGGTGCCGGCCGTGTCGGTGCCGTCCGGGTCCGCCGTCCAGCCCGTGGCCGTCTCGAACGTGTCCTGCCAGACCACGACCGGCGGTACGGCAGTGGCGAGGGTCCACACGGCGTGGGCGATGGCGTCGGCGTTCCTGTTCAGCGCGGTGTCGTTGATGTTGGCCGTGGTGTCGCAGGAGCGGTGGTAGCAGACGTCGAACGCCTGCCCCGCGGTGCCGCCCCACAGCGCGGCCTGCGCGCTGGACTTGATGCCCTCGGCCCCGGTGAACGTGCCACCGGCCGGGATGCCCGCCGCGATGAACGGCCCGTAGTCGGAGCGGCCGTCGAAGTCGGTGCCGCGGGTCTGCACGCCGATGGAGGTGAAGTAGTCCTGGAGGGTGCGCTCCAGGGCAGCGGACCCGGCGGGGCCCGGCCCGGCGCCCGTCCCGTCCGAGTTGTCGCCGTCGTACACGAAATATCCGGCGTTGGAGGAGCCGACCATGTCGAAGTTCAGGTACCCCTTGATCCGCGCGCGTTCCGCGGCCGGCAGGTTGTTCACGTAGAACCGCGACCCGCGCAGCCCCAGCTCCTCCGCGCCCCACCAGGCGAAGCGCAGGTGCTTGGCCGGCTGCAGCGCCTGGCGGGAGACTTCGAGCGCGGTCTCCAGGACGGCCGCGCTGCCCGAGCCGTTGTCGTTGATGCCGGGCCCCGCGGTGACGCTGTCGAGGTGCGCGCCCACCATGAGCACGTCGTTCGGGTCGCCGCCCGGCCAGTCGGCGATGACGTTGTAGCCGGTCGCGCCGTTGTAGGTGAACGACTGCAGGGTGGTGGTGTAGCCGGCCGCGTCGAGCTGCGACCTGACGTAGTTGGCCGAGGCGAGGTAGCCGGGCCTGCCGTGCGCCCGGTTGCCGCCGTTGGCGGTGGCGATGGACTGGAGCTGCGACAGGTGGGCCTTGACGTTGGTGAGGGAGATGTCCGGCGGCGCGGCGGCCCGCGCCGGCCCGGCCGGCATCACCGTGATGAGGGACAGTGCTGCGATCGCCGCGATGAGGGGTGATCTCGTTTTCCAGGACGTACGCCTAGATAAGAGCAAGGCGGCGCCTCCATCCGAGGTCGAGGGTGGAAGATCCCGAGATGGTGCTGAATGGACGGTAACGCCGCGAAGGTGGTTCGCCTAGCTGTTTGTACGAGTGGTGATGCCGGGTTTGAGCGCCGCCACCGCCGCCTCGGGGTCCTGGGCGAAGAACCTGATCGAGGTCACCTCGGCGCGGCGGCCCAGCGGGCGGACCACGGTGACCGGCTCGGCCAGCTCGACCGTCACGTTCGTCTGCGAGGAGACCGCCACGGTCAGCCGCCCGCCCTCGACCGTGATCATGCCGCCCTGGTGGTACGCCCGCCCGGTCCGTACGCCCGCCACCAGGTCACGGGGCACCCGCAGATCGAGATAGACGCTGTACCTGACCCGCAGCTCATCGGCGGTGACCACGTGTGGCCTGGTGGCGCAGCCGGCGGCCAGCATGAGGACGTACAGCAGGCCGTACAGGTCGGCGATCAGCACCCCGTACCGCAGCCAGGCGGGCACGCCCAGCGCGGCCAGCAGCAGGTCCACGACCACGGTCTCGACCGCCATCGCGAAGCCCATCAGGCCCAGCATGAACGCCTGCTCCTTGCCGTACGCGAGCGCCGTCTCCCCGTCCGGCACCCCGTGCCGCCGCCGCACGATCCACGCCGCGATGGCGGCCAGGCCCTTGACCTCGAACCCCACGATCCGCAGCACCGCTCTGACCATGTGCTTCCTTTCTCCGGCGGTTTCCCCGCTCATGGGACACGTTGACGTCGCGTCAAGGTCAAGCCCGCCAGACCTGCTCGGCATGGGTTGAACCCGTCGCGAGGTGCCGGCGTACAACCTGTCGGACCTGCGGCACCCGTCGATGACCTGCCGGAACGCGATCACCGGCGGTGCCGCCCACGCTGACCGGCCACCACGGGGACGGCGATGGAATTTCATGCATGGAGCGACGGCCTGGCTCTGCGGCCGCGCGATTACCTCGGCATGGGCGAGCCTCTGGCCGCCGTCGTCAGGGCGGCGGGCCCGCTGACGGGCGAGTGGCTCTACCTGTTCGCCCTCGGCACCGCCACCACGATGGCGCGCCTGCACCTGGGCGGCATCGCGGGGCTGCGGCTCAGCCCGGCGAACGTGCTGATCTCACCCCAGGGGGAGGCGATCTTCGCCCCGGGGCCCAGGGACAGCTTGTTCCCCGGGCACGACGTCGGCGACTGGGCGGGCGTCGTGGTGTTCGCGGCGACGGGGCGGCTGCCGGACGACGGCGCCGACCTCGACCGGCTGCCGCCCGCGTTGCGCGCGGTCATCGACGAGTGCCGCCGCCCGGATCCGGGTGCCCGCCCGTCGGCCGTGGACCTGGTCCGCATCCTGCTCGGGCATCCCGGGCGGCACCCTGGGCGGCATCCCAGGCGGCATGTTGGGCGGCGTCGTGGCGGCTCGGTGCACGAGCTGCTGCTGGCGGCCGAGCGGCGGACGATGCCGTACGAGCGGGTCCGGCATCCTGAGCCCCCGCCGCCTGAGCCGTTGTGGCGGCGGCGGGCCTACCTCGCGGGGCTGGCGATCGGCGTGCTCGCCGTGGCGGTGGCGGCCGGGGTGGTGATCCTGGTGTCCGGCGGCGAGCGGCGTGCCGCCACGGACGACCTGGTCGACGCGATGGGTGCGCGCACGGCCACGTTCCGGCACGTGAGCGGGGTGACCGTGGCCGAGGGGCGGCTGAGCTTCGACGGGGCCGCGTCCACGGCGTACGCGATGAAGCTGACCTGCGGGAACGCTCCCGCGCCCGTCGCGGTCTCGCTGGTCGGGAGCAGGGGCGTGGCGGGCGGTGCGGCGTTCGACACGGCCAGGCCGCCGAACGAGCCGTGCGCCCAGCAGCAGGCGCCCGGCGTGCGGGAGCTGAGCTCGCCGTACACGATCAAGGCGCTGCTCGACGCGGCGGGAACCGGCGTGACCAGCAGGCCCGCCGAGGGCGGCGGACGCGTGCTCACCGGCTCCGCGCTCGCGCACCGGGTGCGGGGCGAGGAGAACGCCGCGTCGTTCGCGGGCGTCGGCGCCGAGGGCCCGGTGCGGTTCACCGTGCAGGTGGACGACGCGGGGCTGCCGGTACGCCTGCGGCTGCGCATGGAGAGCCGGGCCGCCGGCCCCCGCGTCGTCGAGACCGTCTACCGCGACTGGCGCGCCTACGAGGACATCAAGGAGGGGCCGCATGGCTGAGGAGTTCAGCGCGAACCGCCAGGAGGCCACGAGCGCCGCCCACGACCCCAAGACCATCCTCGGCTCGCGTCACTAAGCGGCGGCGCATAGCCCGGCACCGATCACGCATCAGCGAGTGGACGGGCGGTGACCACGAGGCCGCCCGGCTGCGTTCCCGTCATGGCTCGACCGCGTGTCCCGTTCGGCGCAGTGATTCGAAGGTGTTTCACCCGGCCGCCACCATAAAATAGCGATCTTGCTACTGTTTTCCGTGATTAATTCCCCGTATCAGGAAAAGTAGGACTATCGGTAGTGGGACGGGCCAGACATTTCCGGATTCGGGTGGTGTCACATGAGCATTTTTGGCCGGACTCTTGAGTGTCCCTTCTGCGTCCTCGCGGTCGATGGGCGCTCGCCGGTATGGAGCCATTTGTTTCCTGCTGACACCGGCAATGAGGTCATCTGCGAGAACGGCTCCTTTCTGGTCGTTCTCGATACCGCGCCGCTCGTGGAAGGGCATCTGCTCATCATTCCGGATCGTCACATAACTGCGCTTGCGAGCCTGCCGGAAATCGAACGTGACGAGCTATATGCAGCGAAGCGGGAGGCCGAACTGAGGATGCGCGAGGCGTACGGACGATTCACGTACTTCGAGCATGGGGCGGAAAGTCGCGGGCGGCATGCCGGCGCGTGCATCGATCACGCCCATCTGCATCTGCTGCCCGGCGACATCGACCTGTTGCCACACGTCGCTCGCGATTATCCGGAAATTCAGGCTTTCACGGGTTATGGGGATGCCCTTGATGGCTTGGCCGGCCGCGCTTATGTGATGTTCGGCCGGGAGCCCGGGCCGGTCCACGGAGCACACGCCCCCGTCTGTGCCACGCAATACCTCCGACGTCTCGTCGCACGGGAGACCGAGCGCGAAGCTGTGTGGAACTGGCGTGACGCCGTTCGCTGGGCCGACACCCTGGCGGTGCGCGAGCGGCTACTCAGCGCGAGGACCAAGCTCCTCGGTCATCCTTCCCCTCGATGAGCGAGGCACTGGACGATGCTGGAGCGCTCGCTGTAGATGAGCTCATCGCGCCTGCTCAGGTCGTCGATCGTGAATCGCGGGCCGGCGGACAGAACCTGTCGCGTATACCACTCGCTGAAGAAATGCCTGACCTGTCCACCGCTTCGATAGAGCTGTGGACCCAGTTTTTCACCTTGGCCGTACAATGGATCATCGATCGACCTGCAGCTGAAAAGGATCAGGCCGCCAGGGCGCAGGACGCGATGTACCTCGCGGAAGATGTCGCGAGTGACACTGTCCGAAAAGTAGTGCAACGAGAGCCGTGCGTAGACGGCGTCGAAAGCACCTACGGGGAAGGCCAGAGGTGTGCGCAGGTCCTGGATGAGAAAGCGCACTCCGGATGTCCGCCACGCGTGCACATTCTCGCGGACGGCGAACTCCGAGAAGTCCGACGCTGTGACCGTGTGCCCGAGACTCTGCAGGTGTACGGCGTCTCTTCCACTGCCACACCCCAGTTCGAGTATTCGTCGGCCAGGACTCAGCTGAGCGGCGAGAAGGTGGGCGAGCGGTGTCGGAGTGGAGCGCTCTTCGCTGTGCCAGTATTTTCGATGGTGCTCATTCCACAGGCGCCTCTGATCGACCTCGGCGGCCAAGGAGGATGGCGTACCGTTTGATGCGCGATTGGGGTTGGTGTCCTTTATGTCGGCCGCTGAGCCCCTGGTCAGCTGAGTCATAGCTGACCTTACCAAGACATGGTATGCGCAAGCGAGATACACCGAGAATCTAAAGTCGCTTTACAGGTGCTGATCTGCTGCTACACTGCAAAAAGAAACACATTGTCCCAGATTTCACTAGTATGGCCTTTGGCTATAAATGCTCAGGACGTTGCATGTCCAGCGACCCCACGGCGACGTGGAGCCCAGTTGAACTGGAGTGGGTCTTCCGCGTGCCAGGCCGGCAGAACTTGGCACCCCAAGCCGATATTCGGGCCAACGGCGCCCCCCATACTGCGTGTCCGTTCTGTCGTAACGCGGACGGAGTAGGGACTGAGGGTGGCGTTCGGCTGGTGCCGAGCAAGCATCCGATGATTGGCACGGCAGGGTCGGGCTCTCCCGAGCAAGAGCAGCGGCACTGGGTGATCGTCTACGGAGACTCTCATTCCCGGAGGCTGGCCGACCTGCCGCCCGCAGTCACGCGAGGGTTCCTGGAGGCGATCTCCCAGGCGAGCTCCTGCCTTTTCGGGCACCCCTCGGTGCAGGCCGTGTTCGCCTTCGAATCGGTGGGGGACCACTTCGGGCCGACGGTGGCGCATCCACACGGGCAACTCATCGGGTTGCCCTTCGTTCCGAGGCGTCTGACCTTGACGCAAGCCGCCGCTCCGTGTGCCGTTTGTGACTGCGTCTCCAGGCGAGAGCTCGCGGTGATGGCCACCGAACTCGCCTTCGTCCAGGTGCCTTCGTGGTCCAGGCTGCCGTTCGAGATGATCATCGCTCCGGTGGCCCATCGGCCGGACCTCGCGTCACTGAGCGCTGAGGAGATCGCGGCCCTGGCCGGCTGCGTGCACACCGGCCTGCGATTGTGCCGGTCGACCTATGGAGACCAGATGCCTCCCTACCTGCTCAACGTGATGCAGGCGCCGAAGGGAGACAGGTCCCACCACCTGCGCGTCGAGCTCGTCCCGCTGCACAAGGACGAGAGGACTCTCAAACGGCCAGGTGGCATGGAGTTGGGGCTGGGAATCTATCTCAACCCGCTGCTTCCCGAGGTGGCCGCCGACATCCTCCGCGGAGTCCTCGCGCAAGCGAGGAGGAACCCGTCATGAAGCGAGTTCAGATTGTCGGAACCCAGCGCTCGGGGTCCAATCTGCTCCGCCTGGTGCTGGGCTCTCTTCCGGGTGTCTTCGCCCCTCCGTCAGCGCACAAGTTGCGGGACCTGCAAGGGCTGCTGCCTCGGTACGGTTCGCCGTTGAACAGCAAGCTCCTGGTCGACGACATGGCCACGCTGGTCGAGTTGAACGCTCTCACGTGGCCGCATCTCGAGGACCGAAGTCGTATCGTCCTGGCGGAATTACAGGGATCGACGCTTGCGCATGCTGTGTTGGCATTCTATGACGCCCATGCCCGATCTCTGCACAAGGACATCTGGGTGAGCAAATGCTTGGAGAATGCGCACTTCTTCGATCAGATAGTCGCCACGGATCTGCCGATGATCTGGGTGCATCTCGTACGGGATCCACGGGACGTGGCTCACTCGTTCGCCAAGGCGCCCATCGGCCCGAAAGATCCGCGAGCGATCGCTTTACGGTGGTTACGTGACCAGAAGGCAGCCATCGCGGCACGCAGTGCAATCCGTGAGGACTGCTGGTTCACCGTGCGATATGAAGATCTCGTAGCCGACCCGAAGACTGCTCTGAGTCCGTTGTGCGACAGCTTGGGGTTGCGGTGGTCGGCTGTCGCACTCGAATTTCATCGTAGGGAAGAAGCGCACCACGCTGCATCGCTCTCCGAGCTGTGGAACAATCTCAACCGGCCGATCAGGCGCGACCGTGTTTCCGCATATAAGAGGTCATCCGATATCAAGCTGTTGACGGCCGTCGAGGGCATCGACTACGAGATCATGTCCATGTTCGGCTATCTCCCCGAGCGTGTTACTGCGCCGACGGTCATCAGCGCCCACGAGGAAAACGACGCGCTCATTCGTGATCGCGAGATGCGTGCCGCGATGGCGGTGTCCCGTGATCCGGAGGCAGAGGCGGTGCACCTCAGAAGACTCCAGTTCCTGGAAGGTCTGAGAACCATGAGTTCGCAAGCGATGCTGGGAGGATCGGATGTGCGTGCAGTTCGCGCAGAAAGCCGTGATCGAGTGGCAGGGAAGACTGCTCCTGATCAAAAAGAGCGGTGAGGACCCTCATCAACCTGGGCGATGGGAGTTGCCAGGCGGACGGATGAAGACCAGCGATCAGTCCCCCGATGAGGCGCTCGTCCGCGAGATACGCGAGGAAGTAGGGCTGGAAGTGCGTCCCGGGCGCCCTCTGGCTCTCTGGTCATGGCAACTCGACGGGGAGCAGACCCCGACCGTCGTCGCCGTCGCACGGCTGTGCACAGCCAGCGACGACCGTGTGGACATGAGCGGGAACGACAAGCAGGACTTCATCGAGAAGTACGGCTGGTTCGAGCGAGAAGAGGTTCTCGGCCTCAATCTCATTCCCAGTGCCAGGGACGCCATCGAAACAGTCCTGGCGAGCCTGTGAAGACCCGTACACCTGAATGAGGCGTGCAAGCGCGTGGACCAGGGATGATGTAGGTGCTGACGCGTCAGATCCTCAAGGTTGCTCAGTCGGAGATGAAGCGGCGCATCGAGTTGCGTTTACGACAGGAGGCCGGCCGGCTGCCGGACCGTGCCCTGGCATCGGGTCAGTATCTCGATCACCCTGACTACGACCAGCGCGGCCTCTACGGGACCGCGGCCACCATTCACATGCTGGCTCGTCGTGCCACCGCGGACCCCGCCACGCAGGAGCAGGTGGCCAAGTTGATCTACTACGTGGCCAACCGCAGCCAGGTGGAACGAGCCACTGTAAGCCCGGCCGTGTATCGCGATCTGGTCGGACGGCGTATCCGCTTGCAGAAGACCGATGTGTTCCGGATGGCTGACATCGGTTACGCGCTCTCGTATGTGAGCCCGGTGGTGGCGCTGCGGTCCGAGGCGTTGGATCTGGTGCGAGCGGCTCTCGACGGCGCGCGGGCCGACCCGGCGGGCTACGCGGTGGGCGACGAAGGGGGAGAGCCGGATCCGCTGGCCACAGCGCACGCGGTGCGCTGCATGGCGGCGAACAACCTGCCCATCAGGCCTGAGGACTGGCGTTATCTCCGTGAATACCTGAAGAACGGCGACAACCCCTTCATCCGCTGTTTCGTGCTTCTGGTGCTCACTACTTACGATCTCGACGCGGAACGGAAGCAGCTGCAGGGCGCCTGGAAGGAGATGTTCTCCGCGCTCGCCCCCGCCTTCAACGGGCACTCGGAGGCGAACCATGAGTACACCCGGTACGGAGAACAGGATTATGTCCGGGTTCCCTGGCAGATCTACCTGGTCCAGTCGTGCGCGAAGCTGTTTCCCTTGACCAGGTTCAATGGATTCGCGATCCAGCGGAAAATGCTCGAACTGGCTGAAGCGGTCTCATCTCCGGCCGGGTTCAAGTACGAGGCGTCGGGGAGGCATCTCTCCACTCGCACCTATGCGTGCATCTGGCAGGCGATCGACGAGATTCTGGACTTCAACTTCAGGCAACCCCTGCCACACGTCGTCGTCCGCACGGTGTCCGCGGTGTCCCGCGTGCTGTCGAGCCGGCTCATCGCGGTGCTCACGTACTTCCTGCTCGTGGCCATCGCGGTGGGATCGCTGGTCGAGTGGCTGAACAGCCCGAACCGCTCCGTCGGTGAGCTCGCGCCCAATCTGCTGGCTGAAGTCCTGCTCATTCTCGCCGCGAGATTCGAAGTCCAGGTGAGGCGGGCGAAGTACCACAGGCCGACGCCGCATCGATGAGCATGGTCACGACATCGGTGTCCTGCCGCAACCGTGAGCAGGCTCTGCCGGGATCAGTTGGAGTTGCCGTGGCTGGGGTGGAGCACGCCCGGGGTCTCGGCCTTGGTCAGGCGGCGGATGGTGATCGTGGTGGGGGCCTTCCGCTCCTGCTGATTCTGCGGGGCAGGGGGGTTGCTCATGGCACTCCTTACCGGGCAAGTCAGGAAAACAGTGGGGTAACGGTATGATTCCCTTCGCATCCTCCTTAATAACAGAAATTACACCCGCTGCGGGTGGGATATCGCGCAAAAACATGCGTATCCGGATCGAGCAATGACAGGCCGTGGAAGTAGCCGGGCGGGGTGACCGACAGGCCGGTCAGCAGTTGCACCACGTCGTACGCCACGAGCTGGCCCGACAGCCCGGCCGACATGCCGGTGACGCCGGGCCAGGCGTAGCCGTCGCCGGGCTGTGGCGGGATACCGGCCCGTACGCACGCGAAACACGGCCCGCCAGGCCCGAAGACGCCCACGCTGACCAGCGGCCCGTTGTAGCCGCCCGTCACCCACGGGATGCCCGCCCGCGCGCAGGCCCGGTTGGCCCACGTCCTGATGCCGTCCGGCTCGCCGGGCCGGTCGGCGCAGAGGGCCAGCACGTCGAAGCCGTCGATCAGGCGGGCCAGCGCGTCGGGGCCGTCCACCGTGAGCGGTTCGCCGGTGACCGAGATGCCGGAGTTGACCCGGCGCAGCCGCTCCACCGCCGCCTCCGCCTTCGGGCGGCCGACGTCCGGCTCGGTGTAGAGGACCTGCCGGTTGAGGTTCGACAGCTCGACGACGTCGGGGTCCACCAGGTGCAGCCGGCCCACGCCTGAGGCGGCCAGCGACCAGGCGGCGTGGGTGCCCGTACCGCCGAGGCCGATCACCAGCACGCGCGCGGACTTGAGCCTGACCTGCGGCTCCCAGCCGTGGTCGCGCGGGGTGAGGTCCACCCAGCGGAAGTAGTCGCGGCTGCGGCTGTAGCGCTCCTTCTCCCGTTCGCTCAGCTCGTCGCAGGGGCCCGGCGCGGTCTCCTCCACGTGGCCCGAGGCCAGCAGCGCGGCCACCAGCTCGTCGGCCTCCTCCTGGGTGAGCGTGGCGAAGCCGGCGCGCAGCTCGGCGGCGATCTCGGCGGGTGCGCGGGTGCCGTCCATGAGCGTCAAGGCCGACCAGGCGCGGCCGTCGGTGTCGTGGATCTCCGTGGCCAGGCCGAACATCGCCCCGCCGAGCCGGATGGTCCCGTCGCCGAGCCGCTGCGGGGCGTGCTCGGGCTTGACGCGGGGAAAGCGCATGCCCCGATCGTGGTCAGCGGCCGGCTACAGGGTCAAGGTCGCGAGCTGCCCGAGGTCGAGGCGGCGGTACGCGGTCAGGTAGGCGCGGCCTGGCGAGTCTCCAGGGGACTGAAGCACGATTTAGCGGAATAATCTAGTTATGCGGCGAGGTTCGCAAAAAGCCCAACCCGCGCTGCGCGCCGTCGCTAGAGTGATATTTCCCAATATCAGCGTACCGAGTGCGGCATTTCATGATATCCGCAGCGCGAGGAGCCCGCCCGTGGTGAATCACCGCGTAACGGACGAGGCCATGGTCCGAGCCCTCTATCGCGAATACGGCGCCCCCCTGCTGGCCTTCGCCATCAGGCTGACGGGCGGCGATCGCCGCTGGGCCGAGGACGTCGTCCAGGAGACGCTCGTACGAGCCTGGCGCAACCTCCACGACCTGCGCACGGAATCCGGCTCGCTGATGCCCTGGCTCGCGACCGTCGCGCGGCGCGTCGTCATCGACGACCGGCGCCGCAACAGCGCCCGCCCCCTCGACACCGTCGAAGACCTTTCCGACCGTGCCCAGCCCGTGGCCGCCGAGGACGAACAGCTGCTGCGCGAGATCGTCGTGACCGACGCGATGATGTCGCTCTCCCCGGCGCACCGGCAGGTGCTCACCGAGACGTTCCTCCTGGATCGCACACTCCAGGAGGCGGCGGAGACGATCGGCGTGCCCGTCGGCACGGTGAAGTCCCGCGTGTACTACGCCATGCGCGCCTTACGGGTCGCGCTGGAGGAAAGGGGGGTGACGCTGCCGTGACCAAGGTGCGTCACGATGACAGGGGGGTGGCGCCATGACCGAGGTACATCACGAGGATGTGGCCGCGTACGCGCTGGGCCTGCTCGACGGGGATGAGCGGGCGGCCTTCGAGCGCCATCTGCACGGGTGCAGGACGTGTTCCGCAGAGGTGGGGTCGTTCGCCGCCATGGGGGAGCTCATCAAGGGGGTGCATCCGGACGACCTGCTGCCGCAGCCGCCGGATCCGCAGGTCGAATCGCTCCTCGTCCGCCGCGCCGCCACCGAGCGGCGCCGCCGCAGCCTGCACCGCGCGTTCATGACGGCGGCGGCCTGCGTGCTCGTCGCGGCCGGCGTCTATCTCGGCGTCAGCGCCACGACCGCAGGTCCCGATCCCGACAGCATCCACAGCCCGGCTCGCGCCCTGCTCATGACCGGCCGCACCTACGCGGTGACGGACCCGGCCACCGGCGTGACCGGGCTCGTCGGCGTGGAGGACAAGGGCTGGGGCACGCACGTCGCGCTGGAGCTCAAGGGGGTCAAGGGCCCGCTGCAGTGCCGGCTCATGGCGGTCGGCGACGACGGCCGCTCCGAGGTGGTGGCGAGCTGGGGCGTCCCGGACAAGGGGTACGGCGTGCCGGGCTCACCCGACCCGCTCCTCCTGCACGGCGGCACCAGCCTCCCGCAGGACGAGCTCAACCACTTCAGCATCCAGACCTTCGACGGCAGAACCCTCGCCACGGTGGCGGTCTGACGGGCAGGCCGGCCAACGATGCGGGCGGGTCAGGGGGCTTGCAACTGTTTGCGTAGCTCCTCGACCTGCTTCGGCTCGGCGATGCCGTCCCAAGGCTGGAGGGCCCTCAAGCCCTTCTTGCGGTGGTCGGCGGCCCGGTCCGGGCGGAGCCTGCTCAGGTGCAGGTGGGCGAGCGCGGTGCTGATGCCGGCGGCGGGCAGGCGGGACGTGGCCTGGTCGAGCAGGCCCGCCACCGTCCCGGGTTCGTGCGCCGGGTCCTCCAGCAGGATCCCGGCCCGGTGCACGAGGCAGCGCCCGCGGCCGAACTCGTCGGCGGTCTCGGCGTAGAGGCGTTCGGCCTCGTCCAGGTGCAGGCCGGCGTCGTGGCTCTGGCCCAGGTAGTGGTGGGCGAGCGCGAGCAGCTCGCGCGCGTGCGCCTCCGTCGCCTGGTCGCCGGCCTTCCGCGCCAGGCCGAGCGCCTCGAACAGCACCACCCGGGCGTTGGTGTGCAGGCCGCGGGCCTTGCCGGCGGCGCCCTCGTGGTCGTGCGCCTGGGCCTTGCGCATGAGCAGCGCGGCCACGTTCGCCAGCCTGATGGCCTGCCCGGCCACGTGCCCGCCGGTCAGCGCCTGCCCGTACCTGACGAGCGCGGACTCCACGGCCTCGTACTCGTCGCCGGCCGACAGCAGGATGGCCGCGTGCGCCAGGTGCAGGTCGGCGGGCCACGACTCGACCCTGACGCGCACCGCAGCCGCCCGGTCGAAGTGCCTGCGCGCCTCGCGCGGGTCGCCCGTGGTGAGCAGGATCGCGCACTGCCGCAGCTCGGCCGTGGCCTGCACCTGCTCGTCCCCGAGCGACTCGGCGGCCCGCGCCAGCTCGGCCGCCGCCCGCAGCCGGTCCTCGTGCCGCTGTTCGAGCCGGAACCAGGTCTCCAGCGCGTCGCCGATCTCGGCCAGCGCCCGGCCGGTACGCGGCGCGGGCTCCTCGCGGGCAAGCACCTGCAGCAGCACCCGGTCCTCCATCGCGAACCAGGTCCGCGCCTCCTCGGCGGGCAGCCGCCCGGCGTAGCCGGTGGCCTGCTCGGCGAAGTGCTCGACCAGCCGCCGCCAGGCCGCGACCTCCCTCGGCGGGCGCGCGGCCGTGCCGGTGCCGGGGTCCGCCGCGCCGCTGCCGCGGAAGGTCCCCGACACCCGGACCCGCGTCATCCGTACGTTCTCCACCAGCCCCAGCTCGGCCAGCTCCGCGATCGCGTCGGCGGCGGACGGCACGCCGAGCAGCGCGGCGGCCGCCTGGTGGTCGACCTCGGCGATCGGCAGCCCGGCCAGCAGCACGAACAATCGCTTGGCGGTCGGCCGCAGCTGCCTGACGCTGCGTTCGAGCACGAAGTCGAGGGTGTCGGGGATGGACAGGCTGCGCAGGTCGTCCACCAGCGACTGCAGGGAGACGCCCGGGTTGCCGGCCAGCCAGCGGCCGACCCTGACCAGTTCGAGCGGGCTGCCCAGGCAGGCGTCGGCGAGCAGTTCCAGCGCCTTCGGCTCGCGGGTGACCCGGTCGTCGCCGATGTGCCGGGCGAGCAGCGCCTGCCGCGCGTCGGGGGCGAGCGGGCCGAGCTGGATGAGCTCGATGTGCTGCGGCGGCTGGTCGGCGAGCGTGCCCGCGAGCACGATGTGCGCGCCGGGCACCCGGGTCGGCAGCCACTCGACCTGGCTCCACGAGCTGACGTTGTCCAGCAGCAGCACCTGGCCGGTGCCGATGAGCGCCTCGATGACCTCCTCGGTGGCGTCCCCGGGCTCCTGGATGCCGCCGGGCGGGCGGTTGAGCGTGCGCAGGACCCGCTGGGCCACGCTCAGCGGCGTCTCGGGGCGGGCCCGGTCGGCGCCGCGCAGGTCGGCGTAGCGCTGCTTGCGCGCCTCGCCCGCCAGCTCCCACACCGCCTGGACGGCGACGGTGGACGTGCCCATGCCGATGGCGCCGTGCACGACGACGACGCCGCGTTCGAGCGCCTCCGCCTTGATCCGCCGCAGCTCGGCCTCGCGGCCGATCAGCCCGTCGATCCGGTCGGGGAACGGCATCGTGGCCGGCACCGGCCGTGGCGGGCGGGCGCGGTGACGCCGGATCCGGTACGTGACCAGCCCGGCGGCCACGGGCACCACGACCACGAACACCGCGAGCAGCCCGATCACCGCCCAGATCGGCAGCAGCCCGACGAGCTTCTTGGCCAGCTCCTCCTGGAGGATGAGGATCGCGCCGCCCAGCGTCAGCGCCCCGCCGACCCCCAGCTCCGCCCAGTGCGCCGCGGCCAGCCGGTAGAGCCGCGACAGCCGGAAGCCGAGCCGCTCCCTGCGCGAGATGTCCGTCACCGGCGCACCCCCCGCGTCAGCCCCCGGTACAGCAGCCGCGCGGTCACGGCCAGCACCAGCACGGGCACCGCCGTCGCGAGCACCGCCTGGGCCGCGAGCGGGCTCGCCGCGCTCATGAAGTGGCGGGCCTGCTCCAGCAGGATCAGCGGCAGGTGGTCGCCGGACGGCCAGTTGAGCAGCAGCCCGACGATCGCATCGTTCCAGACCAGGACGAACGTCAGCACTCCTGCCAGCACCACCGCGGGCCGGGCCTCGCGGACGAAGTGGACCAGCTCCCACCGGTCGCGCGCGAGCATGGGCGCGGGCACCCGGACGAACGCGTTGTGCAGCACCAGCACCGCCAGTGGCAGCACCAGCGCCGCGTGCACGATGGTCAGCGCGGGTGCCGTGCCGATCGGGCTCAGCGTCTGCTGCAGCGGCACCGCGAACGCCTGCGGCGGCAGCACCGCCAGGGCCACCGAGACCAGCAGGACCGGCCGCCAGGTGCGACGCGGCAGGAGGTGCTCGTGGGCCAGCACGTACGCCGCCGGCACCGCGGCCAGCAGCACCACGCACACCACCGTGACCGCCCGCAGGAACGTGGTGCCGAGTGCCCCGGTGAACGCGCTGTCGGACAGCGCCTCCGCGTACGAGCCGAGCGTCCACGGCTCGCCGTTCCACCACCCGCTCCGCGCGGCGGCGACCGGGTCGCGCAGCGAGGTGATGAGCAGTGCCGCGAACGGCAGCAGCCACAGCACCGACACCGCGCCGCCGAGCGGCCAGAGCCGCCGGCCACTGGTGGCGGGCGGCTGCGCGGAAGGCGTGGAGCCGGCCCAGGTGACCCGCCCGCGCAGGCCGAGCAGGGCGGGCGCGGCCAGCCCCGCCACCAGCAGGGACATCAGGACGGCCAGCGCGGCGGCCCTGGCGTACCCCAGGTCGTCGTTGTGCCGCCACCAGTACAGCCCGCCGCCCTCGACCAGCGCCTGCATCGACCCGGGCACCCCCATGAGCACCAGGTCGAACACGCGGGCCGCCGCCACCAGCGCGAACAGGTACGCCAGCGCGGCCGGCCCGGCCAGCGCGGGCAGCACCACGGACCACAGCCTGCGCCCGCGGCCCGCGCCGAACGCCCTGGCCACGCGCAGCAGGTGCGCGGGCAGCCTGGCGAGTGCCTCGTGGAAGACCAGGAAGGCCACGCCCGCGTACTGCCAGACGAAGGCCAGGCCGAGCACCAGCCAGATCCAGCCGGGGCCGAGGAAGGCGGTGTCGCGGCCGAGCACGGCGGCGGCCATGCCGCGCTCGCTGCTCGTGTCGAACAGTAGCCGGAAGATCGCCCCCGTCGTCAGCGGCGACACCACGGCCGGCAGCACCAGGATGACCCGCATGACCAGGCCGAGCGCGGGGCCCGCGGTCCTGACCAGCCAGGCCAGGCCGAGCCCCACCGCGCACACCACCACGACCAGCACCCACCAGATGAGCGTGTTGCCGACCGCCTGCCACGCCTGCGGGTCGGTCAGCACCTCCGGCCACGCGCCGGGCCGCGAGAAGCTGATCAGCACGGTCCCGAGCAGCGGCGCCAGGATCACGCCCGCCGACAGCACCACCGCGAGCAGCAGATAGAGCGCCGCCCGCCACCGGCTGATCCCCCGCGCACTCACCGGCCCCCCGGCATCGTGATGCGGCGCCACCTCGAACAAGAACGCCTCACGCCCGCTCATGGCGCGCTCACCCCGGACAAGAAGGCGTGACGTTCGCTCGTCCGCCCGCTCATCGGCCGGTGCCCTTCGCGAGGCTGGTGACGATCTTCTCGCGGGCGGCCTGGGCGGCGCCGGCGGGGGCGGTGGTGCCGGCGGCGACGTCGCTGAACAGCTCCGTGAGGACGCGCCACAGGCCGCGGCCGTCGCCGCCCTCCAGGCGGCCGATCAGGCGGTCGGACAGGTCGTAGCGGCGGCCCTCGCGCCCGCGCAGCGCCAGCGCGGGCTCGCGCAGCAGCGGGTGAGATGGCTCGCGGTCGAGGGTGAGGAAGCCGCCCTCGTCCACCCAGTCGGTCAGCGCGTCGTCCTCGCCGCTCCCGCGCGGCCTGGTCAGCCACTCCACGAAGTCGAGCGCGTCCTGCCCGCCGCCCCGCATCGCCACCGCCACGTCGCCGCCGGCCACCAGGGGCGGCGGCCCGCCCGCGTGGCCGGGGAAGGAGAAGTGGCGGGCGACGTCCTTGCCGGCGTACCGCTCGATGACGGGCAGCGCGAAGTCGGGCGCGGCCACCACGTCGGCGCTGCGGTAGCGGAAGACGTCGAGTATCGAGTCGTGGAACTGCAGGGTCAGCGCCCGCCTGCCCTGGTCGGGGGTGAACGCCTCGCGCCAGATCAGCGCCAGCACCGTGAGCGCCTCGGCCACCTCGTTCCTGGCCCACCACTCCGGGCCGCCGCGCGTGGCCGCGGCGAAGAGGCCGTCGTAGACCTCGGGCGCGTAGGCGAGCAGCACGTTCTCGAACCAGTCGCTGAGCACCCACCCGTCGGCCGCGCCGATGGCCACCGTGCCGGGGCGGGGCATCCATGAGGTCAGGTTCGCGGGGGCGTGCCGCTCGTCCTTGCGGTGCCAGACGAGGGACTTGTTGGCGAGCTTGAACCAGGTGCCGAGCTCGGGCCCGCCCTCGTACGGCGTCACGAGCCCCCGCCAGAACGCGTCCTGCACGTGCCCGCCCGCCCTGGGCTGGATGCGCGGGCTCACCAGCGGGTCGAACAGCAGCCCGAGCCGGGGGATGACGGCCACGTCGGGGATGACGTTCTCGGCGGGGCCGCGCAGCAGCGCGCTGATGTTGTCGCCCGCCGAGTAGACGCTGACCGGCCGCCGGGAGCCGGCCGCGTACGCGTCCACCACCCGCAGGAAGCGCTGTAACTCCGCGCCGCTCCACACCACCGCGACCCGCAGCGGTGGCTGACCCGCGCAGGCCGCGGCGGCCAGTGCGGGCACCCCCAGCAGGAACGCCCTACGGCTGATCGGCATCTTTGATCTCCCAGACGCGCGCGGACGAGGCGAGGCTGGTCACCCTGGTGCCGTCGTCGGTGACGATGAGCACGGCCAGCTTGGTGTGCAGCGCCCGGCTCACCGCCGCGTGGCACGGCTCGCAGCCCGTACGGTCCTCGACCACCACCACCTTCGGCGGCATCGGCCGGCACATGACCCGCGCGAGCGCGACGGCGAGCCGCTCGTCGTGGGCCAGCTCGTGCGGTTTGGCGCGCATGAAGCCCTGGATGTCCATCCACCCCGACATGTACGCGACCTGCCCGTGCGACACCAGGGCCAGGTCCTTGCGGGCGGCCAGTTCGAGGTTGCGTTTGACGGTCAGGTGCGGCAGCAGCCCGCCGCCCGCGGGCACCAGCCCGATCTCGCGGTCCGCGGTGGGCAGCGCGGTGATGTCGCGGTCGTCCAGGCGGAGCCGGCCTTCGTGCGGCGCGTCCAGGCCGAGCAGGACGTCGGCGAACGCCTCGCCCGCCGCCGGGTCGCCGGCCACCACGACCGCGGCCTGCTCGGCGTCGAGGGTGAGCGGGCCGGGTGACAGTCGCTGCCGGACGCCGTGCGTGAGCCAGGTGAGACCGTCGATCTCCAGCAAGGGCACGTGTGCAACCATCCGTCACGTCGGGATGCCGTCCGCCACCTGACGTTCGCACAAACGACGATCTACTTCAACGCGGCCGGGCGACTCCCGCACGTGTTCATACGGCCGTACGGGCGCCGCTGAAGTGGGTGACGAACCAGCCGCGGGCATGCTCCGCCACGGCGTCCAGCGCGCCCGGCTCCTCGAACAGGTGCGTGGCCCCCGGCACCACCGTGATCCTGGTCTCGGCGCGCAGCCGCCGCGCGGCCTCCTCGTTCAGCTCCGTCACCACCGGGTCCCTGCCGCCCACGATGAGCAGGGTGGGGGCGCGTACCGCGGCGAGCCGGTCGCCGGCCAGGTCGGGCCGCCCGCCGCGCGAGACGATCGCGGCGACCGGGTCGTCCGGCTCGGCCGCCGCCCAAAGCGCCGCCGCCGCTCCCGTGCTCGCGCCGAAGTAGCCGACCGGCAGCCCGGCCGCGTCGGGATGCTCGCGCACCTGCGCCGTACGCTCCAGCAGCCGTCCGGCCAGCAGCTCGATGTCGAACACGTTCGCCCGGTCGGCCTCCTCCTCCGGCGTCAGCAGGTCGAACAGCAGCGTGCCGAGACCCGCCTCGTTGAGCGCCCCGGCCACGTACCGGTTGCGCGGGCTGAACCGGCTGCTGCCGCTGCCGTGCACGAAGACCACCACGCCCAGCGCGCCGTCAGGAACGACCAGATCTCCCGGCATGTCCACCCACTCCCCTCACCGCAGCCTGCCGCTACCCGGTCACGCCCGGCTCTATCCGCCTCTGAGCTGGGCAGTGGCCTGGGAAGGGGGACGGGGACATGAAGACGGAACCGGGGCGCGGGTTCGAGCCGGCCGGTGACCCGCTCGAACGCATCTTCGCGGGCGGGGCGTCGGCGCTCACGCTCGTCCGCACCATGGGCATCGGCCGCTGGCTGCGCATGGAACGCGAGGCGCTGGCCCAGACGGTCAAGGTGACGGCGGCGTGCGCGCTGGCCTGGTGGCTGGCCGCGTACGTGCTCAAGGTCGACCTGCCCGTGCTCGCGCCCATCGGGGTGCTGCTGACCGTGTCGGCGACCGCGTACAGCACGGTCGTGCGCGGCGCCCAGCAGATCCTGGCGGTGATCGTGGGCGTGGCGGCGGCCACCGCGTTCATCTGGCTCATCGGCCCGAACGTGGCCACGCTCGCCGTCCTCGTCGTGGCCGGGCTGGTGCTGACCAGGCTGCTCAACCTGCCGGCCCAGAACGTGCAGATCCCCATCACGGCGCTGCTGGTGTTCGCGCTCGGCAGCACGTACGGCTTCGCCCGCCTCGCCGACGTGCTGCTCGGCGCCGCCATCGGCATCGCGGCGAACCTGCTCGTGCTGCCGCCCCGCTTCGTCGACCACGCGGGCAAGGAGCTGTGCGGCCTGTCGGGAGAGCTGTCGAACCTGGCCGAGGACATGGCCGAGGGGCTGCGCGGCGAGTGGGACCACGAGCAGGCGGCCGAGTGGCTGGACCGGGCGCGTACGCTGTCGCAGCGCCTTGAGGACACCGAGGAGGCCGCCGAGCAGGCCGCCGAGTCCGTACGCCTGTCGCTGCGCCGCCGCCGCTACGACCGCCGCCTGCGCCAGGTCGCCGAGGCGGCCACCTGCCTCGACCACGCCTGCCACCAGCTCAGGGGCGTCGCCAGGGGATTGGTGGACCTGGTCGCGGGGGTCCGCGGGCTGCCCGGCGAGCGCGGCGCCGACCTGCCGGAACCGCTGGCCGACGAGCTGTCGGCCTTGTCGCGGATCTTCCGCCACTTCGGCCTGCTCCAGGTGAGCCCGGGCAGCCGCGAGGACATGGAGGACCTGCGCGCCGCGCTTGACGACGGCGAGCGCCAGCACCGGCGCATGGCGGGCGCCTTCCACCGCACGAGCCACCCTGAGCTGCGCTTCCTCCAGGGCGCGCTGCTGGACGACTGCGCCAGGATCCGCCACGAGTTCGACCCCGACGACGGCCCCCACCGCGCCGCCTTCCCGAAACCCGACCGCCCGGCGCATCCCGCCGCGACCACCTCCGACTGACCCCCGAAGAGCCGGCCGCGCGGCCCGCGGCTGATTCCCGCGATCACCCCGCCGACTTCGGAGGAGGTTTGGCATACTGCTCGGATGTCCGATTTCTCCGAGTTCCGCGAGCGGGGACGGGCGGCCCTGCTGGCCGGCGCGGCCACCCACGACGTGCCCATGGTGGAGGGCGGCGCCCGCTGGGGCGCGGCGGCCGTGCTGCGTCCGGCCGGGGAGGTCGTCGGGCGGCTGACGGGCCTGGCGGCCACCGTGCACGCCCCCGGTCACTGGGTGCACGGCGGCCCGGCCCTGCACGTCACGCTCAGGTCGCTGGAGCCGTACCGGAGCGTGATCCCCGGGGACGACCCGCTGCGCCGCGCGTACGCCGCGGCGCTGGCCGAGGCCGCGGACGGACTGCCGCCCGCCTGGGTCTACCTGGCGGGCGTCGCCCCGCACAAAGGCGGCGTCCTGGTGGGGGCGCATCCCGTGGACGAGACGCTGGAGACGCTGCGCAAGCGCTTCGCCAGGGGCCTGGAGTCGAGGGGCGTGCGCGACCTGGAGTACGGCAGGGTCCGCGACCGCTGGTACGTCAGCCTGGTCCACTTCGCCGGCCCACTGACGAACGCCGAGGAGATCGTGGCCTGGTGCGACGCCCACGCGGACACCGACTTCGGCCTGGCCGAGCTGCCGGTGGCGGAGCTCGTCCAGTTCGTCCACACCGGCGCGGCGATCAGGGTGGACGAACTGGACCGCGTCCCGCTCAGCTCATCACCAGCGCGGTGAGGAACTGCAGCAGGTGCCAGGCCACGTACGCGCTGAGCGAGCAGAACGCCCACTCCTTGCCCAGCCCGATGCGCGCGACCCAGCGCAGCTCCTCGGCCGGCTCGCGGCGCACCCGCAGGCTCCTGCTGACGAAGAACGCCGAGACGAGCCACGCGGCCCCCGACACCAGGACGAGCGCGGCCGAGAGCGCGAGCAGCACCGGCGACGGGTTCCCGCCCTGCACGTCGGAGAGCTGGCGGGCCCAGGCCGCGAGCAGCCCGCCGAGCACGGCGAGTGTGATCCGCCGGTCCTTGCGCGCCTGTCGCTTGAGCCATTGAAGGTCTTGCCGCAGATGGTTCTTGAGCATCCGGATCACCTCCGCTTGTGAATCGGCCGGTGAGTCCAGGAAACGAGAATCCGCGCGAAAGATCTGCGACCTCAAAACCGAGATTTCACGACTTTTATCGGTGTTTCACGCGAAAAGCCGGAGCTCCTCCGCGGCCCGCCGCGCCTCCACCAGATCGCCCACCTCTTCGAGCGTCCGCACGGCCTCCCGCAGATGCGCGACCGCCGCCTCCTGCCGCCCCAGCCGGGCCGAGACGAGGCCGAGCGCCCGCGAGGCGCAGCCGAGGTCGCGCCGCGTCCCGCACTCCCGGTGCACGTCCCTGGCCTGCCGGGCGTACGGCAGCGCCTCCTCGGCCCTGTCGAGGTCGAGCAGGATCATGGCGAGCGTGGTCAGCGCCGCCGCCCAGCGGTCGCGCGTACCGCTCTCGTGCTGCAGCTCGGCCGTCTCCCTCGCCGGCTCCAGCGCCGCCGCCGGCCGCCCTGCCGCGTGCAGCGCCTGCGCCACCGACAGCAGCGCGCTCGCCCGGTTGTCGCGCAGCTCCTCCCTGATCGCCAGCGCCGCCTCGGCCGCGCGCAGCGCGGGCCGGTGCTGCCCCAGCGACAGGTACGTGTACGCGAGCGTCTCCTGCACGTCCGCCTCGGCCCGCCTGATGCCCTTGCCCTGCACGATGTCCAGGGCCTCCAGCGCGTACGTGAAGGCCACCTGCGGCCTGCCCTGCCGCCGCCGCACCCGCGCCAGCCGGTTGAGCATGCGCGCCTCGACCGGCTCGTCGTTGATCACCCGGCTGATGGAGAGGGCCTGGTTGAGATAGTCGTCGGCGCGCCGGTAGTCGGCCAGCCGCCAGTAGACGAGCCCGATGTCGCCGAGCGTCTCCGCCCTGCCCTGCTCGTGGTGCAGCTCCACCTGGACGGCCAGGGCCTGCTCGTAGCAGGACAGCGCCTCGTCGTAGCGGGAGCCGTTGCGGGCGATGCGGCCGAGCGCGCACAGGGCCCGGCCGCAGCCGTACTGGTCGCCGGTCGCCGTGTAGCCCGCGAGTGCCCGTTCCGCGTCGCGCCGCGCGTCGTGCGGCAGCCGCAGCAGGTCGTAGATCTCGGCCAGGCAGAGCAGCGTCTCCGCCTCGGCGTGCTCGTCGCCCAGCTCGTGGCAGATCGACAGCGCCTCCAGGCCCTCCGACAGCGCGGCGTTCGGCTCGCCCAGGTTGCGCTGCACGGTCGCCAGGATGATCAGGCTCTGGGCGGTGCCGCGCCGGTCGCCGAGCTGCTCGCGTACGTCGAGTGCCTGGCCGGCGTAGTGCAGGGCCAGCTCGTGGCGCTCCTGTGACAGGTGCAGCCGGGAGAGCGTGTGCAGGCACCTGGCCACGCCCGCCTCGTCGCCGATCTCCTCGTACAGGGCGAGCGCCTCGGCGGCGTGGCGCAGCGCCTGCTCGCTGTTGCCGGCGATGCCGTGCACCTCGGCGAGGTCGTTGAGCGCCCGCGCCTGGCCCTCGCGGTCGTCCAGCGAGACGTGGTCGGCCAGCGCCTCCCCGATGAACCTCGCCGCCAGCGTGGACGGCCCGATGTCGCGGTGGATCGAGCCCAGGTTGCCGCGCATGAGCGCGATGGCCCTGCGGTTGCTCACCTGCATGGCCGAGGCCAGCCCGCCCTGCTGCACCTCCAGGTCGTTCTCGTAGTAGCGCAGCCGCCTGAACGGCTCGAACACCGCCGCCGCCAGCCGCCACGCCATGCCGTGCGCGCCGCTCTCCCCGGCCATCCGCACGGCCGAGACCAGCGAGCGCCGCTCGGCCTCGAACCACTCGCCGGGCGTCGCCGGGTCGGCGGCCACCGCCAGGTAGTGGTCGAGCAGCCGCGCCCTGGCCTCGCGCACGCCGGCCTCCGCGTGCCTGCCCAGCTCCCTGGCCAGCCGCTTGACCAGGTCGTGCACCCGGTAGCGCGACCCCGGCAGCGGCTCGACCAGGTACGCCCTGTGCAGCCCCGCCAGCGCGGCCACCGCGTCCTCGACCGGCGCGCCGAGCGCCGCCGCCAGCACCTCGGGCGTGAAGTCCCGCCCGGGCAGCAGCCCCACGTGACGGAACGCCCGCCGCTGCGCCGGGCTCAGCGACTCGTACGCGAGGTCGAGCGCCGACCTGAACGCCTCCTCAGGGTCGCCCACCAGCAGCCGGTCGGGCCTGCGCAGCTCCTCCACCCGCCCCTGCACGCTGAGCCCAGGGTCCTCGGCGAGCTTGGCGGCCGAGATCCGCAGCGCGAACGGATGGTACGAGCACACCCGCGCCAGCTCGGCCAGCGCGTCCCTGCCGGCCGCCCTGGGCGAGTCCTTGCCCAGCACCGCGATGAGCAGCGCCACCGCGTTGCCCGGGTCGAGCACGCCCAGGTCCATGAGGTCGGCGTGCCCGGTGGCGCGCAGCGGGCCCATCCGCGTCCTGCTGGTCACCAGCGCCACGCAGTCCTTGCTGCCGGGCAGCAGCGCGCGTACCTGGGTGGCGTCGGCGGCGTTGTCGAGGACGAGCAGCAGCCGCCGCCCGGCGATCCTGCTGCGGTAGAGCAGCATCAGCTCGGCCTCGTCCGAGGCCGGCATGTGCTCGCCGACCCCGAGTGAGCGCAGGATCTGCCCGAGCGCCTCCGCCACCGTCATCGGCGGCTGGCTGGGCGACTGCCCGCGCAGGTCGATGACGATCTGCCCGTCGGGGAACCGGTCGGCGTGCTGGTGCGCCCAGCGGGTGACCAGCGCGGTCTTGCCCACGCCCGGCAGGCCCTGCACGACCATGGTGTTGGTGCGCCGCGGCCGGTCGAGCCAGTCGGTCAGCAGGTCGAGGCTCTGCTGCCGGCCGGTGAAGTCGGAGACGTCGGCGGGCAGCTGGCGCGGCTTGGGCATCTCGCGTACGGGGACGGCGCTGTTCGGAGCGGGCCCGCCCGGCCGGGTCAGGAACGGCGTCACCCGCCCCTTCCACGGCGCCGACAGGTGCTCCCAGCTCCCCGCGGCGGCCCGCAGCGCGACCGGGTCGGCGATGCGCAGCCGCCGGTAGCCCGGCCTGACCAGCCAGCCCCGCTGCGTCCACTGGGTGAGCTGGCGCTGCACCACGTCGGGTGAGCTGCCCACCAGGTCGGCCAGCGTCTCCATCGACAGCGGCGGCGCCGACTCCGAGGCCAGCCCGTAGCGCTCGTCGAGATGCAGCAGCCAGACGGCCAGCCGGGCCGCGACCGGCGCGCGGGCCAGCGCCTCGTGCCTGCGGGCGGCGAGGTTGCGCGCGAACAGCTCCTGCACCAGCGCGGTCGCCACGGCGGGCGCCGCCGCGGCCTGCTCGCGCAGCCGCCGCAGGTCGATGGGCCAGGCGCGGACCTCGGTGAGCGCGTCGACCTTGACGCGGTCGGCGGGGCTCCAGAAGGCCAGCTCGCCGACGATGTCGCCGTCGCCCCGCAGGTCGTGGACGGCCTCGCGGTCGCCGGCCGGGGTGTACTCGCGGGCGTAGCCGTAGTCGATGAGATAAACGCTATGGGCCGGCCGCAACGGCGAGCACATCGTCTCGTTGCGGTGGAACACGTGGGGGCGGGCGCCCTCGTCGACCAGTGCTTCGAACAGACCCACCGTGCACACCACCCCTGGGTGGGACGGCGGTGTCCCTGACATGACAGGCATCAACGGCCTGTGCGACGACCTGTCACATCAGTTGACGACAGCGGGCTGCCGCTGTCAATCGGGGATCAGACGCTCGCGGTGTCGGCCTTGTCGGTGTCGGCGCGGTCGGGGACGAAGCGGTAGCCGACGTTGCGGACCGTTCCGATCAGCGACTCGTACTCGGTGCCGAGCTTGGCGCGCAGCCGCCGGACGTGCACGTCGACCGTCCTGGTGCCGCCGAAGTAGTCGTAGCCCCAGACCTCCTGCAGCAGCTGGGCCCTGGTGAAGACCCTGCCGGGGTGCTGGGCGAGGTATTTGAGCAGCTCGAACTCCTTGAACGTGAGGTCGAGCACGCGCCCGCGCAGCCGCGCGGTGTAGGTGGCCTCGTCGATCGACAGGTCGCCGCTGCGGATCTCGTCGGGCACCTCCTCGGCCGCCGCCTGCGAGATGCGGCCGGTGGCCATGCGCAGCCGCGCCTCCACCTCGGCCGGGCCCGCGCTGTCGAGCAGGACGTCGTCGACGCCCCACTCGGCGGTCATGGCGGCGAGCCCGCCCTCGGTGACGATGACGAGGAGCGGGCAGTCGATGCCGGTGGTCCTGATGAGCCGGCACAGGCTCTTGGCCTGCACGAGCTCCTTGCGCGCGTCGACGAGGACCGCGTCGGCGGGCGGGGTGTCGATGAGCGCGGACGCCTCCGCGGGCGAGACCCGGACCGAGTGGAGCAGCAACCCCAGCGCAGGCAGCACCTCGGAGGACGGCTCGAGGGCGTTGGTCAGCAGCAGCAGGTTGCTCATTACGGCCTCCTCAAACACGCAAGGACCCGGGGGCTACGTCGCCCGAGTCCATGTGAGTGAGGATATCCCACGGGTTAGTCGCGTCCATTGCGCGTCCAGCAGGTGAACCGCGCGTCTCCTGAAACAAGCTTGTTAAGGAGAACGCACAATAGGGTTGAAACGATTGTGAGGCAGGCATGGCCACGGGAAAGATACGTTATTGGGCGGCGGCGAAGGATGCCGCCGGAGTCGCGGAAGAGTCGTTCGACGCGGTCACTCTTGGTGAACTCATGACCAAAATCACACGCGATCGTGCCGAACTGGCCAGGGTGGTCCTGCGCTGCTCGTTCCTGGTGGACGGCTCACCTGTGGGAAAGCGCGCGCACGATCAGGTGGTGCTCGCCGACGGCTCGGTCGTCGAGGTGCTGCCGCCCTTCGCCGGCGGCTGATCCGCTGGTGAGCAACCGCTTTCCGGGGGAATGAGTCATGCCGGATCGATAGGCTCTTGACCCCCGCCCAAGACAGGGAGCCCCATGCGCAAGCTGATCGTTTCGCTGATCGTGCTCGTCATTCTCCTTGTCGCCGCCGACCGGGTCGCCGTCGCGGGCGTCGAGCGCGATCTCGCCAATCGCATCGCCGCCTCCGCCGACCTGTCCGGCACCCCGACCGTCACCATCAAGGGCATCCCCTTTCTGACCCAGGCCTTCTCCGGCCACTATCCGGAGGTGCGGTTCGACCTCGGCACGTTCACCTACGGCGGCGTGCCCGTGCGCGACCTGCACGGCGCCGCCTACGACGTGACCGCGCCGCTCGACGGCATCCTGCAGAACCGCCCCGACATCAGGGCCGGCCGCGTCACCGTCGCCGGCACGCTGAGCAGGGCCACCATCGACAAATACGCGCCCCAGGGGGTCAAGATCGGCGGCAACGGCGACAGGCTCACCGCGTCGGGCGAGGTGACGGTGGGCGCCCAGAAGGTGAAGTTCGACGCCGAGATGCGGGTCGAGCTCACCGACGGCGGCATCAGGGTCCAGGCAGAGAAGATCGAGGGCGTGCCCGACCAGGTCGCCAGGCTGGTCTCCTACACCATCCCGTTCAAGGGCAAGCTGCCCTTCGACGTGAAGGTGACCGGGGTCAGGAGCGTGCCGGGCGGGCTCGAGTTCTCGGCAGAAGCGTCTGACGTGCCGATCCGTGGATGAGCGTGAACCGTCGCGTCGCCCGCTACGTGATGAGGACGTGACAGCAGCGGACACCGCCGACGAGGAACTCGTGAGGACCCTCTTCGACGAGCACGCTGGGCCACTCTACGGTTACGTGCTTCGCATGACCGGCGACTCGGGCCGGGCCGAGGACGTCGTCCAGGAGACCCTGTTGCGGGCCTGGCGGCATCCCGAGGCCATGTCCGGGCGGCCGATCCGCGCGTGGTTGTTCACGGTGGCCCGTAATCTCGTCGTGGACCAGCATCGCGCCAGGAAGGCCAGGCCGCCGGAGACCGGCGACGAGGCCCTGGCGGTCCTGCCGGCCGACGACGAGCTCGAGCGCGCGGTCGAGTCGTGGGCGGTGGCCGAGGCGCTCGCCGCGCTGCGGCCCGAGCACCGTGACGTGCTGCTGGAGGTCTACTACCGGGGGCGATCGGTGAAGGAGGCGTCGGCGACGCTGGGCATACCGCCGGGAACGGTCAAGTCCCGTACGTACTACGCGTTGCGCGCCCTGAAGCTGGCGCTCGAAGAACGGGGGCTGGCGCCGTGATGACGTGTGAGGAGGTCCGGATCGCGCTCGGCGCGCACGCCCTGGGCGCACTCGACCCGGAAGAAGCGCTGGAGATCGACCACCACCTGGCCACCTGCGAGGCGTGCGGCGCCGAGCTGGAGGAGCTGGCCGGCCTCACGTCGTTCCTCGGGAAGGTGTCCGAGCGCGACGTCGAGGTGGTGACCAGCCCGCCGCGGCAGGTGCTCGACCGGCTGCTCAACGACCGCGCCAGACGGTCGCGGCGCGGCCGGATCCTGACCGCGGTCGCGGCGTGCGCGGCGGTGCTGGTGGTGGGCGGCACGGTCTGGACGTCGATCCAGGTCACCTCGAGCCACGAGGCGACGACCGCCCAGGCGCCCGCGGCGCCTTCCCAGGAGTCCGGTCCGCGGGTCATGTCCGACCAGGGCGCGCCGGAGCAGAGCGCCGGCGACCGTCCCATGGTCGAGCAGCGCCGCTCCGACCAGTCCGACGCCGCCGAGCAGGCCCCCACCGAGCAGCCGTACGGCGCGGTGGCCACCCCGAGCCCCAGCCGAGCTCTGAAAACCCCGGCCCCGTCCGACGCGGAACCACGCGCTTCTTCCGCGCCCCGCAAGGCTCAGGAAGGACGCGAGTTCACCGGCACGAACCGCGCGGACGGCTACCGCGCCACCGTCCAGGCCCTCCCCGCCGAGAACGGCACCGAGCTGGGCGTCCGCGTCACGGGCATCCCCGTCGGCACCACGTGCGGCCTCGTGGTGGTCGCCGCCGACGGCCGCCGCGAGACCACGGAGACCTGGAAGATCGCCCCCGACACCTACCGCGAAAGAACGGTCTTCTCCCGCCGCACCTCATTGGCGCTATCGGAGATCACCCACTTCGAGGTGGTGGACGAGTCAGGCAAGCCCCTGATCGCCATCCCCGCCCCCAACTGACCCGGGGTCTCGGCCCGCACTCCGGCGGGCCGTCGCGGGGGTGTGGGTCCTCTCCCCGCCCCAGTCACCGACGGCGGGAAGGAAACGTGAGGGCGGGGGGTTGCACGGGTGTCAGGGTCGCTGCTTGGCATGAAGATCGGGGTGAGTCACCTGCGTCGCGACGATCGCGCACATGAGGCCGTCCCCGAGCGTCTTTCCGCGGAGGAGCTCGGGGAAGGGCTGGGGGAGCGGGCGACGCTCGTGCAGTTCTCGACGGCGTTCTGTCAGCCGTGCCGGGCGACCCGCAGGATTCTGGCCGATGTGAGCGCGCTGGTGCCGGGGGTGCGGCACGTCGAGGTGGACGCCGAGTCGCGGCTGGAGCTCGTCCGCAGGCTGGGAATCACCGGCACGCCGACCGTGCTGGTCCTCGATCCAGCGGGGACGGTGGTGACAAGGGCTTCTGGGCTGCCCAGAAAGACCGAGGTGCTGGCGGCGCTGGCGCGGGCCGTACCGGAGCAGTGAGGATCGAGGCGTCTCACGTGTCGTCTCACCAACCGGACGAGATGTGACAGATGACGAGACGCCGAGTAGTGTCTTGCTCATGAACCCATCGACAGAGCTGCTGACGAAGCGGCGCGCGGTTGATTTCTGCCGCGTCGCCACCGCGCTCTGTCGCGCTGCCTGAGGACGATCTCGCGCGGATTCGCCATCCGCCTCAAATCGACCCTTCAGGAGCATCCTGCGATGCGTGCCGATCCCAGAATGCTGCGCTTCGGCGCGGCCGTCACCACCCAGATCCTCGCCTCCGCCCTGATCTCCGAGAGCCTCCGGCTGCTCGCCGTCAGGGCGCTGAGTCGCGCACTGGGTGCGTTCCGTCGCTCACCGCACCCGATGCTCCGCCCGGCGCCCGGCGCCGGGAAGGACCCCGGACTCTTCCGGCCGGTCCTCGCGGTCGTGGGGCCGGCCGGATGCGCCGCCGTGATCACGTCGCAGGCCCTCTCGGCCTCGGCCGCGGCCACCCTCGCCGCCTTCCTCATCGCAGCCTGCGGATTCTGCCTTGGCTGCGCGATGTACCTGCTCATTCGCCGACTACTGCCCGCCGCCAACATGGAGGTATCCCAATGAGCCGCTCCGCCGCCCTGGTGGACGCCGACTGGGTCGAGGCCAACCTCGACACGCCCGGAGTCGTCCTCGTCGAGGTCGACGAGGATGTCAGCGCCTACGACAAGGGCCACATCCGTGGCGCCGTGAAGGTCGACTGGCGTCAGGACCTGCAGGACCCGGTGCGACGCGACTTCGTCGACAAGACCGGTTTCGAGGCCCTGCTGTCCGACCGTGGCATTTCCAACGACGACACCGTCGTGCTCTACGGCGGCAACAACAACTGGTTCGCCGCCTACGCCTACTGGTACTTCAAGCTCTACGGCCACGCGAACGTCAAGCTGCTCGACGGCGGCCGCAAGAAGTGGGAGCTCGACTCCCGCGAGCTGGTGCGCGACGTGCCGCAGCGACCCAAGACGCAGTACGTCGCCAAGGAGCAGGACACCGCGATCCGCGCCTTCCGCGACGACGTGGTGTCGGCGATCGGCAAGCTCAACCTGGTCGACGTGCGCTCGCCCGACGAGTTCACCGGCAAGCTGCTGGCCCCCGCCCACCTGCCGCAGGAGCAGGCACAGCGCGGCGGCCACGTGCCGACGGCCCGCAACATCCCGTGGTCCAAGGCGGCCAACGACGACGGCACCTTCAAGTCCGACGACGACCTGCGCGCCCTCTACCAGGAGGCCGGGGTCGACTTCGGCAAGGACACCATCGCCTACTGCCGCATCGGCGAGCGGTCGGCGCACACCTGGTTCGTGCTCCACGAGATCCTGGAGCAGTCCAACGTGAAGAACTACGACGGTTCGTGGACCGAATACGGCTCGCTCGTGGGCGTGCCGATCGAGCTGGGGGAGGCTCGCTGATGAGTGCACAAGGGTGCGGGGCGCCCGAGCAGACCGTGGCGCTGCCCGCCGGCATCGATCTGTCCAACCAGGCCGTCATCCAGGGCGTCGTGACCGGCGCCGGCACCGCCTACGCGCGGCTGCTCGACCACTCCGGTGAGTTCACCGGCGAGGTCGTGGTCTCCGACGACGGCGTCTTCCGATTCTTCGCCGCCCCCGGCGACTGGACCGTCCGCATCATCGCGGGCGGCGGCGTCACCCGTGACGTCCAGGTCCAGGCCAAGCTGGGTGAGGTCGCCCAGCTCGCGGTGGCCGTCTGACACATGACGAAGGGCCCGCGTCCGGCTGACGGACGCGGGCCCTTCGCCTGCCTCACGGCGGCCGGGTGGGGTAACGCATGAGGAGCGTGGCGCGTACGACGTCGGGACCGTGCGCGCGGTAGCCGTGCGGCACGTCGGACCGCCACGAGATGTGGTCGCCCGGGCCGGCCGTGAGCGGCGCGTCGACGGGGCCGGCGCTCAGGGTGCCGGTGAAGACCGTGACGTGCTCGCTCACCCCCTCGTGATGGGCGGGTGAGGTCTGGGTGAGGCCGGGCGGGACGCGTACGCGGTAGAGCTCGTACGTGACCCGGTCGTCCTCGAAGACCTCGAGCAGCTCGGCCTCGATGGCCGTGCCCCGCATGACCTGCGGCTCCGGCGGCGCGTCGAGGATGGCCCCGATGGGCACGCCCAGCTGCGCGGTGATCGCCCACAGGGTCTCGAGCGTGGGGTTGCGGGTGCCGGTCTCCACGCCCGACAGCGTGGCCTTGCCGATGCCCGCCCGTTTGGCCAGCTCGGAGAGCGAGACGCCGCGCGCCTGTCGCAGCCGCCGCAATCGATCGCCCACCACGCGGGGATCGGTGTCGATCGCGGGTCGCGGTTTCATACCGCAATGGTGCCGTACGGGAGGCGGGTCGTGACCCCGTTCGCCGGGGGGAAACCTATGTCACCGCCGGGGGGGAAGGCGCCGCTCACCTGGCTCTTGATCGCGCAGCGTCTTCAAGGGTTGCGGCTGCGTCACATGGGACAGAACGCTACGATTCCACAGATGTCCGGTTCGACAGGTGTGACGGCGCCGCCGCAACCAGGGCCCACACCGGCTCAGCAGATGCCGTCGCCGTACTCACTGCCCCTGCACGCCCTCCGCCTGGCGGGCAAGTGCGCCGCGCCGCTGATCCTCTGGTACGCCGCGGGCGAGCTCGTCCGCTTCGTGCTGCTCTACGCCGCCTCCGAGGTCGCGTACGGGGACTACCGCCAGGTCCGCCTCGTCGCCGTCATGACCCTGCTGACGCTCATCGTGCTCGCCGCGATGACCGTCACCGCCGGCATGCTGCACAGCCTGCGCGGCGCGCTGTGGGAGGTGCGCGCACGAGCCGGGGACGGCGTCGGGGAGGAGAAGTTCTTCCGCACCCTCGACCGCATCGCGCCCGCGTTCGCGGTGCTCTATCTGGCCTGGGGCTTCCAGACGGAGGACGCCAGGGACGTCTACCAGATGGACATCTTCCATCACTTCTTCGAGCAGACCGAGGCGTCCTGGTTCGGTGAGCAGAGCGACGTCGGCCGCGGGCTCGTCGACCTGGACTGGCGGGTGTCGCTCGGCGCCATGGCCGTCGCCTTCGGGCTCAAGTGGCTGTTCTCCAAGTTCGTCGAGCAGAACAAGGGCAGGTTCTTCGGCTTCCTGGCCGCCTTCTCCGAGTTCGCCTTCGTCTTCTACGGCCTGAACGCCACCGTCGCCTTCAGCGACGCCCGCTCGGAGTGGGTGCAGCACCGCAAGGCCATCGCCGGCACCGAGGAGCTGCTCACCCAGGCCAAGGAGAACGTGCCGCTCTGGGACACCGTCACCGGCTGGTGGGGCGAGGTGTGGCCGCTGGTCCTCGACGGCGTGGCCGTGCCGCTCGCCTGGCTCACCGTGGCCATGCTGGTCTTCGGCGCGTTCTCCGACGAGGCCCGCACCCTGCTCAGGGGCACCCGCCTGGAGCGCGGCATCGACCGGCTGGAGACCAGCCATGACCTCACGCAGAAGTCGTTCGACCAGCTCACCGGCGGGTTCAGGGACCGCTGGGTGCCGCTCGCCAACTCGCTGCGGATGATCTTCAACGGCGGGATGCCGCTGTTCGGCATGATGTGCCTGTGCTACGCGGCCCTGGAGATCGGCGGCCAGTACGCGCAGCGCGGCGTCATGATGCTCATCGGCGCCCGGGACGAGTGGGTCGGCGTCTACCAGGCGGTGCCCGTGTCGTTCGTCCGGGACATGGTGGTGACCGTGCTCACCATGGCGCTGCTGGCGGCCACGTACGATCTCGCGGCCACCCGCGCCCGCCTGGCCGGCCGCCCGCTTGAGGAGGGGTGACCGGCCGGCTCAGCGGCGCCTGAAGCGCAGCACCTCCACGTCCGGCACCAGCTTCTCCGCGCCCTCGCGGGTGAACAGCTCATCCGTCGGGGTGTCGGAACGGTAGTTGCTGGGCCGGAACGACAGCTCCACCTCGTTCGCCACCGGCGTCGGCACGATCGCCAGCCCCTGGATCTTGTACTCCTCGCCCACCACGAGCCGGTCCGTCGGCCGGTCGCCCACCGCCTCGATGGGCGCCGTCCAGATCCGTCCCGCGCGGTCCTGCACCTGGACGTCAGTGGGCTCCGCCACCATCGTGGCGCTGCCCTTGTCCACGACCTTTCTGGTGATGTCCACCTTCAGCCAGGTCACCTCGGGGCCGTGCTTGCTGTTCTGGGGCGCCTCGGTGCGCGACACGGCGGCCTTCCACTCGACGCCGTTCACCTTGCCCGCCTGGCCCGCCGCGACGATGATCTCCTTCGTCTCCTCCTCGGAGACCTTCTCGTAGAAGGCGTGGCCGTCGTAGGTCTGTGCGGCGGTCGTCAGCAGGCACGCCAGCACGGCCGCCGCGGCCACCAGCGCCGTACGCCGCTTCGACCTGCCCCCGCCCTGGGGCCCGGTGCCCTCCGCAGGCCCCTGCCCGCTCGCTTCGGGGCCGGGGAACGGCTCGGCGCTTGGGGCGCCCTGCGCGAAGGACTGCCCCTCTCCGGCCGCGAGACCGGGCGCTCCCGCCGCCGTGGGCGGGGCGACGGGCGGTTGAGCCGGGGCGCCCGGCCGGTACTGCGGGGGCGGACCGGCCGTCCTGACGGCGGGAATGGGCTGCGTCGCACCGCCGACCGGCTCCCGGGGAGCGGGCGGCCACACTTGCTGATCACTGATGGCCCGCCGCCCCCGCACGTCACCGACCTGCGGCCCGGCCCCCGGCCCGAACCGCCGCCCACGCCCGGACCCTTGACCGGGCCCCCGCTGGTCGCCGGGCCCTTGACCGGGCCCCCGCTGGTCGCCGGGCCCCTGACCGAAGCCGCGCCCGTCGCTCTGCCCGAACGTCGCCTCAGGACCTTGCTCGCCGTAAGCGGGCCCACCGGAGTGCCTGCCGGCGCTCTGCCCGGCCCAGCCTGGTTGAGGGGCGTCGGGGTGTGGGGCGCTCCAGGCTTGGTCTGAGCCGTAGGAGGGGCCGTCTGGCTGAGGGGGCCGGGGGGCTTGTGCAGGCGCTTGTGCGGGGTCGTAGGCGCCTCTGGGAGCCCAGCCGGCGGGTTCGGCCGGGTGGCCGTGAGGCGCCGAGGGGTCAGGGGCGGCGTGGCGGCGGCGGGGCCGGGGTGCGGGCGCGTTCCCGGGGGCCCAGTCGTGTTCGGACGGAGACCAGTCGTAGGCGGACGGGGCGCCCTGGCCGGACATGCGGCCGGGGACGCCACCGCGCATGCCGGGACCCGGTGGAAGGCCCTTGCCAGGGGCCTGCTCATGGGCCGACTGCGGCGGAGCGGCGGACTCGGGCCCGATGCCGGGTCCAGCGCCGGATCCAGCGCCGGGGCCGACGGCGGGGCCTGTGTCGGGGCCGACGGCGGGGCCTGTGTCGGGGCTTGCGGCGGGTTCTGCGTCGGGGGCGCGCTTGGGGTCTCTGCGCGGCGAGAACCAGTCGTTCGTGCTCATCCTGAGATCACTTCTCAACGATCGAGTAGACGTCCTGCGGCGAGCCGGCGAGCTTGCGCGCCGCCGCCTCGTCCAGGCCGAGATCGATCTCGACCTCAGGCCGGTACGGCTCCTGCGGCCCCGCCTGTGGCGGCAGCCCGAAGACCACGCGCGCCCCCGGCAGCGCCTTCGCCGGGACCTCGAAGAAGAACGGCCCCTTGACCCAGATGTCCGGCTGCACCCATACGTTGGCCAGCGTCTGCTGGCTGTCCACCCGGTCGGTGGCGGCGTAGCGCACGCCGTCGGGCGTGAGCAGCACGGGCTGCCCCAGGTGGTACGGCTTCATGCTGGACTTGGCCGACGCCTGGACGATGAGGAAGATGTTCCCGGTCTCGATGGTCTCGGTGTCGGAGAGCTGAATCTTCCTGGCGGTGCTGAACGCGTCGAGCCGTACGGTGAACCGCTGGGCGTCCACGATCTCGCCCTTGCTCCCCGTGTAGCTGAGCGGGTCGCTCAACGAGCCCTCGCCGAGCGCCTGGGTCTGCAGCCCGACGGCGGCGAGCAGCATCACGAGCCCGGCGGCGACGCCGGCGATCCCGGAGCCGCGGCCCTTGCGGCGGCCGCCCCGCCGGGACTGGCGGCCGGGGGCGACCTCCGAGCGCTGGTCGATGAGGGTCATGCCGTGCCGCCCTTCTTCACCGGCAGGGTCACGCGCGCCTTGATGACGGGCCGGAAGGATCGCTCGCCCGCCTCCTCGGCGACCATGCTCCATTCGAGCGCGGCGTTGTTGAACGCCTCGGTCTCCTCGAAGGAGGCCACGTCGAGGGTGACCTTGTCGGGCGGCTGCTCACCGTCCTTGAGCCGGTACCTGACGATGACCTCGCTGGTCACGCCGGGGTGCAGCTGCCGGGTCTCGCCGCCCTTGCTGAGGGCGTACGCGAACGGCCCCGACTCCCGGTCGAACGCCGGCGTGATCTTCACGAGGGACCCGGCGAAGGTCGTGGACGTGAACGCCTGCTCGATCTTGGCGGGCGGCAGGCCCACGGGGAGGGTCTCGTCGCCCTTGTTGGTGACGTCGAAGACGAGCTCGAGGAAGCGCTTGTCCTCGTCCCACGTGTTCTGGGCCCGCTCGACCCGGACGCGCGACTCGACGAACTTGGTGTCGTACAGGCCCTGGTCGAGCACGGCGCCCTGGCTCAGCGGCTCGACCTCTTCCGGAGCCTCGCCGAGGCCGCCCAGCAGGGCGGTGATGCCGATGACGGTCAGAGCCGTCAGGGCCATGGCGGGCACCACTACCGGGCGTCTGGGCTTGTCAGTGCGGTCGCCGGAGGGTTCCGTCATGGATAAGGATGGTAATAGCTCCCGTTCGTCTCATCTGCCGCAATGCTCCCATCGGACTGGTCAAATTGCCGATAACCCTGCCGCTACGGTGGTTCCAGCTCATACGCTGTCACGGAGCGGGAATGGGCTGAGCCCTACACCTCATGACATATCGGCGGCCGGAGGGTCACGTGGCGGACGTGCATCCCGAGCATGCCCAGCTCCAGGCGGACCGCATCTACCTGGGCTGGCAGTACATCCTGCTCCATCCCGAACCGGGGCCGCCGCCCAAACGCCCCTCGCCGGGCGAGGAGGCGGCGCAGGAGCAGCCCGACCCCGCCGCGTCCGAGTTGCTGCGCCGCGAGCGGCAACTGGAGGACATGCTCAACCGGCCGGTACGCCACGTCCGCCTGTTCATGCTCGTGCTCACCGTGCTCATCCTGGGCGCCGCGCTGTCCGGCTACCTCGCCTGGCCCTTCGCCCTGCTGGGACTGGTCGCGGCCGGCGGCGTGGCGGGCATCTGCAGCTACGCGCTGCTGCAGGGCGACCGCGCGGTCAGGTACCGGGTCCTCGAACAGCAGGCCAAGGACGAACGGCGACGTCAGGAACGTGACAAGGAGCTGTTCCGCGCGCAGGAGGAGCACGCCCAGCGCTACCGCGAGTGGCAGGAGTCGAAGGATCGCCACGACAGGCAGCTGACCTGGTACGCCGTCTCGGTGCCCGACGAGATCGACCGCATCGACGTGGCGGGCGGCACCTTACCCGGCTGGTCGGCGCTGGTGACGCTGATCGGCGCGACCCGGCTCTACAGCGGCGGCCACCTCACGGTGCTCGACCTGTCGGAGGGCGCGATCGCCAAGGACCTGATCGAGCTGGCCCGCAAGGGCGGCGACGACCCGCTGGTGTGGGTGCTGCCGGTCGATCTGCCGCGGCTCGACCTGGGCGCCACGCTCAAGCCTGAGGCGTTCGCCGACGTCCTGGCCCACGTGGTGAGCGTCAGCGAGGAGCACCGCACCACCCGCGACCTCAGCTTCGACAACGCGATCCTGGAGCGGGTGCTTGAGGTGCTCGGCGAGAACGCCACCATCAGCCAGGTCACCGCCGCGCTGCGGGCCCTGGCGCAGGTGGGCGACCCGCGCGACGACCTGCGGTTCGGGCTGATCACCGCCACCCAGCTCGAACGCATCGGCACGCTGTTCGGGCGCGGGGTCAGCGACCGGGTGGTGATCGAGCGGGCCTGGGCGCTGGAGTCGCAGCTGCGCAAGCTGGAGTCGCTCGGCACACAGGCCGTGCGCCTGCCGCCGGCCCGGCTGCGGGTGGTGAGCATGGACCGGCAGGCGGGCGTGTTCGGCAACCGGGTGCTCGGCACGTACGTCGCGACGGCCCTGACCCACATCCTGCGCCAGTCGCCCGCCTCCGACCGGCCCTGGTACCACACGATCATCGTCGCGGGCGCCGACAAGCTCAGGGGCGACGTGCTCGACCGGCTCATGGACGCCTGCGAGACCTCGCGTACGGGACTCGTCCTCACCTACCGGTCGCTCACCCCCACGGTCAGGGAGCGGCTCGGCAGGGGCCACGCGGCGGTCGCGTTCATGCGGCTCGGCAACGCCGAGGACGCCCGGGTGGCCAGCGAGCACGTCGGCACCGAGCACCGGCTCGAGCTGGCCCAGCTCACCGAGACGATCAGTGACTCGCTGCCGGGGCTCGACGGCGGCTACACCTCCACGATCGCCCAGGTCGACGACGAGCACGAGGACCGCGACGAGCACGCGCCCGACCTCGCGGGCGACATCACCGAGTCCACCGAGTGGGGGCGCACCGCCGACAAGATCTCCGAGAAGGAGCGGGTGCTGCAGCGCTCGCGCGAGTTCCTCGTCGAGCCGCACCAGCTCCAGCAACTCCCCACGACGTCCGTGATCGTCACGGACGCCACCGCCGAGGGCCGCCGGGTCCGCCTGGCCGACGCGAACCCGGCCATCCTCACCTTCCCCAAGACCACGCTCGGCGAGCTGGAGGACGTCCGCGAGGCGGTGCTGGCACTCGACCCCAGGGCCGGCGACGGCGACGGAGAGCCGCCGCCGAACCTCGGGCCACCACCGCCACGCCTGGACTGGCGCAAGGGCAGGCAATGACATGGTCAATGTCAAGGTGACGGGCTGACGGTTGGCGGAATTTAACTACGAACCGTCTGTGGGGGATTGAAATGCAGCCGAGCGTCGCGTTGAGCGGGCCCTGGTATCGAATTCAGTCGATCGCAGCACCCTCGCGAAGCTCGTCGGCGGAATGGGATTTCGTCACCGTGCTTCCCGCGGTGTTGTCGGCGGCGCAGCGTGACCGTCCTTTCGTGATCGGGTGGTTGTCGCGTGGATCGGGGGCGCCGCTTGAGCTGATCACGAACGCGGGGCCGCTGTCGCCGCCGCGCCAGCCGCGCAGGTCCACCGACCTGCCCGACCATCCGAGCGGGCCGCAACCGCTGCTGTTCCCAGGGGGAGCGCGCGGGATGCGGCTGGACGAGGAGTACCTGGCCGACCTGGCCGACCTGGTGTGGACGCCGTGTCCTGGACGCCAGGCGCCGCCGCTGGGCAGCAGGGGGCGCGAGTTCGACCCCGACGAGCTCAGGCGGCCCACGTTGTTCGAGTCGACGCTGGTCACGCTCATGTCGCGGCCGTTCGCCTGGCTGGTGGTCGCCGAGCCGACCGACCTGCTGGACGCCGAGGTGGCGCACCTGCGTACCCAGCTCAACGTGCTGCGCCAGTACGGCGACGCCTCCGAACGCTCCCGGTTCGACGCGGAGCGGGCCGAGCGGCGCATGCAGGAGCTGGACGCCTTCCGCGAGGCGGGCCTGTGGAACGTGCGCGTGCTGGCCGGTGGCGCCACCGCCGAGGAGCTGCGGCAGATCGCTCCCGTGCTCGTGGGGTCGGTCGAGATGAGCCATCATCCGTACCGGCTGCGCAGCTCGCACGGGGCCGCGTACGCGCTGCCCGAGGCGCTCGCCATCACCATGCAGGACCCGGCCGACGGCGCCGCGGCCCCCTTCGCCGCGACGGCGGGCGCGCTGGCCGCGCTGGCCGGGCTGCCGCGGCGCGAGGTGCCGGGCGTGCGGGTGCTGGAGTCGGGCTTCTTCGACGTGACCTCCGAGTCGGACGGCGGCGTGGACGGCGGCGAGCTGCTGCTCGGTGAGATCCTCGACGGGCAGGACAGGGGTGTCGGCTCGTTCCGTGTGCCGCTCGCCACGCTCAACCGGCACGCGTTCGTCACCGGCGCGACCGGCTCGGGCAAGTCGCAGACCGTACGCCACCTGCTGGAGCAGCTCAGCCGAGCCCGCATCCCGTGGCTCGCGATCGAGCCCGCCAAGTCCGAGTACGCCGCCATGGCGGGCCGCGTCCCCGACCCGGTCACCGTGATCAACCCGTCCGCCCCAGACGGCGTGCCGTTCAGCGTCAACCCGCTCGAACCCGAGCCCGGCTACCCCGTCCAGGCCCACATCGACATGGTCAGGGCGCTGTTCATGGCCGCGTTCGACGCCGAGGAGCCGTTCCCGCAGATCATGTCGCTGGCCCTGCAGCGCGTCTACGAGGCCACCGGCTGGGACGTCGTCACGGGCGGCGCCGTGCCGGGCTCCGACGTCCCGCCCAGCGTCCCCACACTCGAACAGCTCCAGCAGCACGCCATGGACGTCATCAAGGAGATCGGCTACGGCCGCGAGGTGCAGGCCGACGTCGAGGGCTTCATCTCGCTGCGGCTGCGCTCCCTGCGCGTCGGCTCCGCCGGGCGCTTCTTCGAGGGCGGTCACCCCGCCGACATCGGCGGCCTGCTCGAACGCGACGTCGTGCTCGCCATCGAGGACGTCGCCAACGACGAGGACAAGGCGTTCCTCATGGGCACGCTGATCATCCGCATCGTCGAGCACCTGCGCATGCGCGCCCGCCGCGAGCGCTCGACCGGGCTGCGGCACGTCATCGTCATCGAGGAGGCGCACCGGCTGCTGCGCGACCGCGGCCACGGCCGGGCCTCCACCCACGCCGTCGAGCTGCTGGCCGGGCTGCTCGCCGAGATCAGGGCGTACGGCGAGGGCATCGTGGTGGCCGAGCAGATCCCCACCAAGCTCGTCACCGACGTGGTCAAGAACACCGCGCTGAAGGTCGTGCACCGGCTGCCCGCAGAGGACGACAGGCGGCTCGTCGGCGCGGCCATGAACCTCAGCGACGAGCAGTCGCGCCACGTGGTCTCCCTGCAGCCCGGCTCGGCGGCGGTGTTCGCCGACGGCATGGACCGGCCGCTGCGCGTGCGGGTGCCGCTCGGCGAGTCGCGGGAGAAGGTGCTGCCCGGGCCGCCGCCGCCCATCAGGGGGCGCAGGTCGGCCGCGTGCGGGGCGCAGTGCCGTACCGGGCAGGCGTGCACGCTGGTCGAGCTGCGCGAGGCCGACGTGCTCGCCGGGGCGCAGGAGTGGGCCTGGCTGCGGATCTGGTGCGACACGGTCGTGCTGGCCTTCGTCAGCAACCGGCCGCTGCCCGGCGTGCCGCGCGCGCTGTCGGCCGCCTGGGGCGAGCTGCCCGCCCGGCGCAGGGAGTGCCTGCTCGCCACCCTCATCGAGCGCGGCGTGCAGCGCCGCGCCTGGTCGCTGCGCACGTGGTTCGACCCTTCACTGCTCACCGAGAAGGCCGCGGAGGCCGCCGGCCGGCTGCTCGGCGGCCTCGACAGCGGCGGCGAGCGGCCCGGCGCGTCGTGGGTCATCCCGCAGGTGCGCTGGCTGCACGAGGTGGAGCGGCTCTTCCCGTACGGCCACCCCGCCCCGAACCTGCGCAGTCCCGCGCCGCCCATGGAGTACGCCCTGTTCCGCCCGTCCGCTGGCGCCGGCGACCTCGGCCACACCGAGCTGCTCGGCCACCGGGCCAAGGCGCTGCGCCACCACCCGCTGTCCATGGAGGTGGACCACAACAGGGAGCTGGCCTGGCGGGTGATCCTCGGCGACGACGAGCACGAGAGCGTGCAGCGCGACATCCTGACCGTGGCCATCGGGGTCGAGGCGGCGGGCAGGATCCGGCACGTCGGGCAGACCATGGGGGCGGGCTGGCTGGAGGGCGTGCTGTCGTGGCCGCGCCGGTTCGTGCTGCCGTTCGAGCAGGGCGGCGCGCCCGAGATCACCTTCGCAGAACCGACAGGTCCTGCGGTGAACGCCACCCCCGCCTACAGCACCCCCTCGGCGTGACGCGTTCACGGCACAGCGGAGATCGGGTGGGGTGAACCTTCGCTCGGGCGGTCAAACCGGGCGGGGTTTTCGCGCGCCCCTCCGAACCAGGCGGTAACCCGGACTAGGATCCATGCACATGACCCAGCTTCCTCTGCGGGCCCAGCTCGCCAGCGCCCTGGGACGCAGTGCCGCCACGCTGTCCAGGATGACAGGGCGCGGTGACGGATCGGTGATCGGCGGGCGGGTCGGTCTGCTCCTTGAGCCCGACCTCCTCCGCAAGCTGGCCCGTGACCGCAAGCTGGCTCTGGTCAGTGCGACCAACGGCAAGACCACCACGACCCGGCTGATCACCTCGGCCCTGCTGGAGCTCGGCGAGGTCGCCACCAACGCCTTCGGCGCCAACATGCCGGCCGGCCATGTCTCGGCGCTCTCCCAGCACAAGCGCGCCCCTTACGGCGTGCTGGAGGTCGACGAGAAATACCTGCCCGAGGTGCTCGACACGACGGGCGCGGGCGTCGTCTGCCTGATGAACCTCAGCCGCGACCAGATGGACCGCGCGGCCGAGATCTGGCTGCTGGCCCAGAAGTGGCGCAGGGCGCTGTCCGGCAAGCCCACCCACGTCATCGCCAACTGCGACGACCCGCTCGTCACCTGGGGCGCCTCCACGGCCGCGAAGGTCACCTGGGTGGCCGGCGGCCAGCGCTGGAAAGAGGACTCGTGGTGCTGCCCCGAGTGCGGCGGCCCGCTCGACCGCAAAGACGCCGACTGGGCGTGCCGCGAGTGCACGTTCCACCGTCCTGAGCCGCAGTGGGTGGTCGACGACGACGCGGCGATCGACCCGCGCGGCCAGCGGTGGCTGCTCGACATCCAGCTTCCCGGCCAGGCCAACCGCTCCAACGCGGTGATGGCGCTGGCCGTGGCGGAGGCGTTCGGGGTGCCGGTCGAGCAGGCGCTGCCCCGGCTGCGCGAGGTCACCTCCGTCGCGGGCCGCTACACCACGGTCGAGCGCGACGGCCGGCACGCCAGGCTGCTGCTGGCGAAGAACCCCGCGGGCTGGCTGGAGGCGTTCGACGTCGCCGACCCGCAACTGCCGATCATCCTGTCGGTCAACGCACAGGGCCCTGACGGCCGCGACACCTCGTGGCTGTGGGACGTCGACTACCGCATCCTGCGCGGGCGCCCGGTGTTCGTCACCGGTCAGCGCCGGCTCGACCTGGCGTTGCGGCTCGACGTGGCGGAGGTGCCGTCCACGCTGTGCGAGTCGTTCAACGAGGCCCTGGCGATGCAGCCGCCCGGCCGGGTCGACGTGATCGCCAACTACACCGCCTTCCAGCAGATCCGATCGGAGTTCGGCCGTGCCGTCTGACAGCGCCCTTCGCATCGTCTGGATCTATCCCGACCTGCTGAGCACCTACGGCGACCAGGGCAACGTGCTGGTCCTGGAGCAGCGGGCGCAGCGGCGGGGCATCGAGACGGAGACGATCCACGTACGCTCGGCCGACCCGGTGCCCGAGACCGGCGACATCTACCTCATCGGCGGCGGCGAGGACCGCCCGCAGATCCTGGCCGCGGGGCGCCTGCGCAAGGACGGCGGCCTGCACCGCGCCGTCGCACGGGGGGCGTCGCTGCTCGCGGTGTGCGCCGGCTACCAGATCATGGGCAGCACGTTCGGCGGCGAGGAGGGCCAGCCGGTCGACGGCATCGGCCTGCTCGACATCTCCAGCGTCCGCGGGCCCGCCCGTGCGGTGGGCGAGCTGGTGGCCGAGGTGGACGCCGCGCTCAACATCCCCACGCTGACCGGCTTCGAGAACCACATGGGCGTCACCCGCCTGGGCCCCGGCGTCAAGCCGCTGTCGAAGACGATCGTCGGCACCGGCAACGGCGACGGCTTCGAGGGCTGCTACGCCGGTCACGTCGTCGGCACCTACCTCCACGGCCCCGCCCTGGCCCGCAACCCCGGCCTGGCCGACCTGCTGCTGTCGTGGCGCGTGGGCGACCTCGCCCCCCTCGACGACACCCGCTACGAGGCCCTCCGCCAAGAACGCCTCACCACGGTCCTCCAGCAGCAACACTGAGTCATCAGCTCGGCGCTCGGCCCGGTTCCCGCTGTCAGGGAGCCGGGCCGTCGTGTGTCCCCCTGTTGACAGGCAGCCATTCGGCTGCCTATTTTGGCGATAGGCAGCCGGACAGCTGCATGTCAGGATGGCGAAACGATGGACGACGTGTTCAGGGCGCTGGCCGACCCCAGTCGCCGCCGTCTGCTCGACAGCCTCAACGCCCGCGACGGGCAGACGCTGCGTGAGCTGTGCGCGGGGCTCGACATGGCCAGGCAGTCGGTCAGCAAGCACCTCGCCGTGCTGGAGGAGGCCAATCTGGTCACCACCGTGCGGCGCGGGCGGGAGAAGCTGCACTTCCTCAACGCCGTACCGATCAACGCCATCGCGGAACGCTGGATCAACCGGTACGACCGCCACCGGGCAGGCGCCCTGGCGGACCTCAAGACGGCCTTGGAGGAACGTCCCATGGATCAGGACGTCGTCTACACGACCTACATCCGCACCACCCCCGAGCGCCTCTGGCAGGCGCTCACCGACCCCGCGTGGACCCGGCGCTACTGGGGGGTCGAGCTGGAGTCCGACTGGCGGGAGGGGTCGGCGGTCACCTGGACGTACAAGGGCGTCAGGATGGCCGACCCCGAGCAGGTCGTGGTGGCCTCCGAGCCGCACCGGCGGCTGGCGTACACGTGGCACTCGATCACGCCCGAGTTCGCCGAGCTCGTCGGCCTGAGCCCGGAAGGGCGGGAGGAGATGGCCAAGGAGGCGCGCTCGACGGTGTCGTTCGAGATCGAGCGGGCCGGCGAGCTGGTCAAGCTGACCGTCGTGCACGGCGGGTTCGAGCCGGGCAGCTCGATCAGGGAAGGCGTCGGCCAGGGCTGGCCGGAGATCGTCTCCAGCCTCAAGACCCTGCTGGAGACCGGCGAGCCCCTGCCGTCAGGCGATCAGTAGCCGATTCAGTAGACCAGCGCCTGCACGCCCTCGGCGGTGACCTCCTCGACGAACGCCGGCGCGCCGGCGATGCGGATGCCGTCGATGAGGTCGTCGACGGTGATGTTCCTGCGGGCGGCGCACTGCGTGCAGAGCGTCACCCGCCCGGCCGCGAGCAGGGCGTCGAGCAGGTCGTTGAGCGGCGCGGCGTGCGGCAGGCTGAACTCCTCGGCCCGGCCGGGCAGCGCGAACCACGACGACTCCCCGGTCAGCCACAGGGAGACGGGTACGCCGCTCGCGAGCGCTGCGGCCGCGACCGTGAACGCCTGGTTGCAGCGCTCGGGGGCGTCGGCCCCCGCGGTCACCTTGATCACCAGTGATCGTGCCATGTCCGCCACCCTAGCGCCCCGCAGCTCCACCGCCACCGGTCGCCGCCACTAGTCTTGGACACCATGGAAGAACCTGAGCTGCACCCCGACCTGGAGCCGATCGCGTTCCTGCTGGGGCGGTGGGAAGGCGCCGGCGTGGGCGGCTACCCGACGATCGAGAGCTTCAACTTCGGCCAGGAGATCGAGTTCGGCCACAACGGCAAGCCGTTCCTGACCTACGTGAGCCGCACCTGGCTGCTCGACGACGCGGGCAACCGCGTCAGGCCGCTCGCCACGGAGTCCGGCTACTGGCGTTCGCTGCCCGAGCGGCAGATCGAGGTCGTGCTCTCCCATCCGACGGGCATCGTCGAGATCTACATCGGCGAGGTCGTCTTCCACAAGATCGAGCTGCGCACCGACGTCGTCGCCCGCACCGCCTCGGCGAAGGAGTACACCGCGGGCCACCGCCTCTACGGCCTGGTCAACGGCAACCTCATGTGGGCCTACGAGATGGCCGCCATGGGCCACCCGCTCACCGACCACATGTCGGCAGAGCTGAAGAAGGTCGCCTGATGAGCACGCCGTTCGCCCCCGACGTGGTCGAGGCGATCAAGCGGCACATGAACGACGACCACGCCGAGGACGGCCTGCTCATCGTGCGCGCGCTGGGCGGCAGGCCCGATGCGGGCACCGCGGTCACGAGCGACGTCGACGCCGAGGCGATCACGTTCACGATCGACGGCGGAGAGCGGGTGCGGGTGCCGTGGGGCGAGACGCTGGCCGAGCGCGCCCAGGTGCGCAAGGCCGTCGTGCGGCTCTACCGCGAGGCGTGCGAGAAGCTGGGAGTGCCCGCCCGCGGGGAGCACTGAGGCTCCGGCCGAGGGCGGGCATGAAAAAGGGCCCCGGACAACACTCCGCCGCGCTGTGCGGGCGGGCCGGATGGACCAATGGCCGGGATCAGGCGTCCCGCCCTCCGGCTGTCAGGGGCCCCGGTGGTTGCCTCGTATTCGCTGACGTCACGAGACAACAGTCCGCGAGGTCAGCGGACAACCACCTCGCTAGCCCGACTATGACTAACCATTATTCGGACCACCTCCTTTCCGCGTACCAACGAAGCTATGCGGTCCGCCGCGAAACGGGCAAGTGAATATCGCCGCGGCATAGACTCGGTGCATGACGGAGACGCAGTGGCACGAAGAACTCCGCGCCAAGGGCTACCGGGTCACCCCGCAGCGTCAGCTCGTCCTCGAGGCCATCAAGGAGCTTGAGCACGCCACACCGGAGGAGATCTGCGTCAAGGTGCGCGAGACGGCGCGCGGCGTGAACATCTCGACCGTCTACCGCACGCTTGAGCTGCTGGAGGAGCTGGGCCTGGTCACCCACACCCACCTCGGCCACGGCGCCCCCACCTACCACCTGGCCGCCGAGGCCGACCACGTCCATCTGGTGTGCAGGGGCTGCGACCAGGTTTTCGAGGTGCGTCCCGAGCTGGCCGAGGGGCTGGTCAAGGGGCTCGACCAGGAGATGGGCTTCGTGGCCGACGTCCATCATCTGACCGTGTTCGGCCGCTGCCGCGACTGCCGCTGACCCGGCGAAAACGCGACCGGCCGGGTGGATAGCCTGGAAGGCATGCGTAGCCCTCTGCTCGATCTCCCCGGCGCAGTCGCCGCCGACGCGCCGGACTCCGACGTAGCCGCCCACTACGGCGACCTGTTCGCCGAGCAGCGCGCGCTGGCGAAGGGAGAGGCGGTCGTCGACCGCAGCAACCGCGAGGTCGTCCGCATCTCCGGCGCCGACCGGCTGAAATGGCTCAACGACCTGACCTCGCAAAAGCTCGACACGCTGCGCCCAGGCGAGTGGACACAGACGCTCGACCTCGACCTGCAGGGCCGCGTGCAGCACCACCTGACGCTGGTCGACGACGGCGAGGCCATGCTCGCCCACGTCGAGCCCGGCACCGGGCAGAGCCTGATCGACTACCTCGACCGCATGCGGTTCATGCTGCGGGTCGAGGTGTCGCGGGCCGACGACCTCGCGGTGCTCTCCACGGCGTCCGAGGACTTCCTGGTGCCGCGGTCCGAGCTGGCCGAGCATCTCGGGCGGCCTCTGGCGGGGCTGTGGGCGTACGAGGCGCTGCGCATCGAGGCGCATCGGCCGCGGCTCGGGTTCGAGACCGACCACAAGACGATCCCCCACGAGGTGGGCTGGATCGGCGCGGCCGTGCACCTCAGCAAGGGCTGCTACCGCGGCCAGGAGACGGTGGCGCGGGTGCACAACCTCGGCCACCCGCCGCGCCGCCTGGTCTTCCTCCACCTCGACGGCAGCGTCGACACGCTGCCCCCGCACGGCGCCCCGGTGATCTTCGAGAGCCAGGAGGTCGGCGTGGTGGGCTCGGCGGCCCGCCACCACGAGCTGGGCCCGATCGCGCTCGCGGTGGTCAAGCGCACGGTGCCGGTCGACGCGCCGCTGCTGGCCGGCGGGGTGGCGGCGGCCCAGGAGGTCGTCGTGCCGCCGGACGCGGGGCGCAACGTCAGCATCGACCCGTCGCTGCGCCGCCGCATCCGCTAAAACTCGAGGACGACCGTGATGGGGCCGTCGTTGACCAGGGACACCTGCATGTCGGCCCCGAACACCCCCGTCTCCACGTGCGCGCCGAGCGCCCGCAGCTCCTCGACCACGGCGTCCACCAGCGGCTCGGCCACCGGGCCTGGGGCCGCGGCCTGCCAGGTGGGGCGGCGGCCCTTGCGGGCGTCGCCGTACAACGTGAACTGGCTGATCACCAGCAGCGGCGCCGACACGTCGGAGCAGGACTTCTCGCCGTGCAGGAGCCGCAGCCCCCACAGCTTGGCGGCGAGCTTGGCGGCCTCGGCGCGCGTGTCGGTGTGCGTGACCCCCACCAGGACCAGCAGGCCGGGCTCCGCGACGGCCCCGACCGTGCGGCCCTCGACCTCGACCGAGGCCGACCTGACTCTCTGTACGACTGCTCGCATGGGATCCCATTCTGGACCAGGTCAAACCCCTCCATACACTCGTGTCGAAAGGGGTTAAGAACATGTCGATGGTTGTGGAAGTCGTCCGGTCCGGGTTCGTGGAGTCCACTCACCTGGCCCGCATGCTGACCGTGGACGCCGCGGGGCGCCCGGTCGAGACCAGGGGAGCGGTGCACGTGCCGGCCTCGCCACGGTCGTCGATGAAGCCGCTCCAGGCGCTCGGCATGCTGCGTGCCGGCCTGAACCTGGAGGACGAGCTGCTGGCGCTGGCCTGCGCCTCACACTCGGGCGAGCCGTTCCACGTGGAGGGCGTCAGGAAGATTCTGGCGGGCGCCGGGCTGGACGAGTCGGCCCTGCTGTGCCCTGAGGACTACCCGTTCGACCGCGCGGTGACCGAGCGCGGGCGGGTCTACATGAACTGCTCGGGCAAGCACGCCGCCATGCTGGCCACCTGCGCGCTCAACGACTGGCCGCTGACGACGTACCTGGAGCCCGCGCATCCGTTGCAGCGCGCGATCAGGGAGACCGTGGAGGAGCTGACCGGCGAGCGGGTCGCCGCCTCCGGCGTGGACGGGTGCGGGGCGCCGCTGTTCTTCGTCTCGATGCTCGGGGTGACGAAGGCGTTCCGCGCGTTCCCGATGTCGTCGCCCGACTCCTGCGAGCGCAAGATCTTCGACGCGATGCGCACCTACCCGGAGTGGACGTCGGGCACCGACCGGCCCGAGGCGAAGCTGATGCGCGCGCTGCCCGGCCTGATGCTGAAGGCCGGGGCCGAGGCGTTCGACGCGTTCGCGTTCGAGGACGGCAGGGCCGGCACGGTCAAGGTCGAGGACGGCTCGCCGCGCGCCCGCGTCGCGGTCACCGTGGCGGCGCTGCGTTCGCTCGGCCTCGACGCGCCCGAGCTGGCCGAACTGGGCGCCCCCGCCGTGCTCGGCGGCGGCCGCCCGGTCGGCGAGCTGCGGGTGCGCTAGAGGCTGCGGAACTGGCGGGTGGCGGAGATGGCCCCCGAGGTCGTCGTGGTGAACGTGCGCATCGACCCGGCGAACTTGGACAGGTCCCACTCCGCCGGCCCGTGATACCAGTAGAGGTTGTCGGCCCGCTGCCCGTTGCCGGTCACCGAGGCCACCACCCGCGACCAGTGCTCGACCCCGTCGAAGATCACGGCGTAGGGCAGGTAGCGGGAGAACAGCTCCACCCGGTGCTGCTCGGGCACGTCGCCCAGCTCGCCGGAGAACAGATACTGGCGAAAGCGCATCGTCTGGGCGAGCGCGGCCGAGCCCTTGGCGGTCTTCGCGGGCATGTACTGCCCGCCGGTCGCCAGCGCGCCGCCCGCGATGACGACGGCCAGGCCGAGCAGCCCGTACGTGGTGAACCAGGCCAGCGCGACGGTGGCCAGCAGCCCCACGCCGATGAGCACCACGCCGAGCGTCGTCCAGCGGGTGCGCTCGGTGTCGGGCCTGCGGGCGAACCAGCCCTGCCTGACCACGTCGGTGTAGAGCGCGTCGCGCACCTCGCCGAGGTGGCTGGCGAACGAGCCGGACAGCTGCGACAGCAGCACGTGGTCGCGGCCCTCGAAGACGGCGTCGTACAGCGCCCGCTCGTAGGGCAGGAGCGCGTCCACGGGCGCGCTGGGCAGCTTGACGAGCATCCAGTCGGGCGCGTCGTACGTCTGCCGCGGCTGCTCGTCGATGCGCAGGTAGCCGCGGACGGCGAGGTCGACGATGGTCGCGGTGACGTCGATGACGTCGGCCTGCTCGTCCACCAGCGTGCCGATCTGGCCGGGCCGCACGCCGTCGGGCGGGGTGAAGTGGCCGTTCTGCACCGCCGCCATGGGGCCGCCCTCGTGGCCCGCGGCCCTGGCGTCGCGCCCGCGCGTCCAGTAGAGCAGTCCGATGCCGCCGAGCAGCAGCACCAGCAGGCCGGTCAGGGCGCCGCCGGTGATGGCGTCGAGGGTGAAGGCGGCCGACAGCGAGAAGCGCCGGTCGAGGATGGGCGCGGCGCCCGTGACGCCCTCGGGGTAGCCGACGACGACGGTCAGCGTCTCGCCCGATGCGAGGTCGTCCTGCTCGAAGTCGGCCTGGGTGGCCTCGTGGTTCATGGAGGCCGAGGTGCAGCCGACGGCCGAGGTCAGCTCACCGGCGAAGCACGACAGGCTCTGGATCTGGCCCGGGCCTGTGACGTGCACGGTCGCCTTGGTGACGGGCTGGTTCCAGCCGCCGACCGCGAACCAGCGCAGCTCGTCGACGTCGCCCGAGGGGGTCACCGCGCCCTTGACGTCGTACTCGACGGTCTGGCCCGTCACGGTGAGCACGTCGCCCGACAGGGTGCCGCCCTTGACGTTCGCGATCTGGTAGAGGCGGTCGCTGGTGTCGTCGTAGCGGGTCCTGGTGAGGAACGTCCGCTTGAGGTCTCCCGACGCCCCGCCGATCTTCTCGACCACGTGCAGGGTGCCGTCCTTGCCGAGGGTCATCGTCACCTCGTCCGTGATCCCGGCCTGTGCCGCTGCGGCTGGGGCCGCGGCTGAGGCTGCGGTCAACGTCAGAGCGGTGGCCGCGAGGGCGGTCAACGTGAGTCTGAAACCCGTCATGGCGGGACATCGTAGCGGTTTGTACCGTCAGTCCAGCGTGATGGCGTTGGCCGCCCGCTGCACGCTCTCGGGGGAGGCGGGCCCGCCGGGGTTCTCCAGGGCGAGCGCCTGGTTCGCCGCGACGAAGGGCCGCAGGCGCCGCTCGTACCGCTCTCCGGCGCCCAGCGGGTCCGCGATCAGCTCCTCGGCGAGCACGTACGCCCCCACCATCGCCAGGCTCGTGCCCTGCCCCGACATCGGCGAGGCGCAGTAGCCGGCGTCGCCGACCAGCGCCACCCGCCCGGTGCTCCAGCGGTCCATCCTGACCTGGGCGATGGCGTCGAAGTAGAAGTCGCCGGCCTTCCACATGGCTTCGAGGAGCCGGGGCGCCTCCCACACGTGGGCGCAGCGCTCCTGCACCAGCCGCTTCTGCCCCTCGACGTCGCGGTGGTCGTACGGGAAGGGCTCGGCGGCGAAGCCCAGGTTGACCAGCATCCGCGCCGGGTCGCGGTCGCTGAACACCACGCCTCCTGCCCCGCCCTCGGTGAACCAGGTCTGCCAGCGGTCGAGGCCGAGGAAGTTGTCGGCGGTGAAGATGGAGATGTACTGGCCGAGGTGGTGCACGTATCGCGACTCGGGGCCGAAGGCCAGCGCGCGCACCTTCGAGTGCAGGCCGTCGGCGCCGATGACGGCGTCGTAGCGGTCGTGGCCGCCGCTCTCGTACGTCACCTCGCCGTCCTCGGTCAGGGTGGCGATCGAGTCGCCGTAGACGCGGCGGGCCGGGCTCGCGGCGCTGAGCACGGCGATCAGGTCGCCGCGCATGATCTCGACGTCCGGGCTGTCGAACCGGCCGCCGCTGACCGTCTGCTCGGTGTCGCGCATCAGCTCGGTGCCGTTGACGTCGACCATGGACATGCCGCGCATGGTCGTGCGCAGGCCCCTGATCTCGTCCAGCACCCCCATCCGGTCGGCGACGGTGAGCGCCGCGCCCCTGACGTCGATGGCCTGCCCGCCCTCGCGCGGGGCCGGCGCCCGCTCGACGACGGTCACGTCCGCCCCCGCGCGCCCGAGGAAGTGCGCCAGCACGGCACCGCCCACACCCGCACCGGAAACCAGGACTCTCATGGTGTTGCTCCTCGCTGTTGACGTTGTACGCAGAAGTGAATGTACGCAGTACATACAGCAGGTAGCAAGCTATAGTAGGGAGAATCTGTACTAGTACAGGAGGAAATCGATGGCCGACGCGGTCCCGCCCCACGCCCGCATCGCCGCCGACATCAAGCGGCGCATAACGGAAGGCAGGCTCCGTCCAGGCGAGCGCGTGCCCTCGACCAGGCAGCTCGCCAGAGACTGGAACGTCGCCCTGGCCACCGCCGCCAAGGCGCTCACGCTGCTGGCCAGAGAGGGCGTCGTGGTCGCCGAGCCCAGGGTGGGCACCGTCGTGGCCGAGAGCCGCACCCCCAAGCTCAGGACGGCCTCGCAGGAGCACGACCTGACCCGCGAGCGCATCGTGCGCGCGGCCGTCGAGATCGCCGACGAGGACGGGCTGGAGGAGCTGACCATGCGGGGCCTCGCCACCCGCCTGGGCGTCGCCACCATGTCCCTCTACCGCCACGTGGGCGGCAAGGACGACCTGGTCATGCTCATGGTGGGCGCGGTGATCGGCGACTTCCCGCTGCCCGAGGAGTCGCCCGAGGGCTGGCGGGCGGCGATGGAGATCTCCGCCAGGACGCAGTGGGCCGTCTACCGCGCCCACCCCTGGGTGGCCGGCACGACCTCGCTGACCAGGCCGATGCCCTCACCGGCGCTGCTGGAGCACACCGAGTGGGCGATGCGCGCGCTCGCCGGCACGAGCCTCGATCCGGTGACCAAGATGCACGTGCACACCCTGCTCTTCAGCTACGTGCAGGGCATGGCGGCCAACCTGGAGCTCGAACGGCGGGCCCGCGCCCACACCGGCATGACCGCCGACGAGTGGATGGACGCGCAATATCCGGCCCTGCTCGGGTTCGCCACGTCGGGCCGCCATCCCGCCTTCGCCCGGCTCATCGAGGAGCTGGGCGACGACTTCGACCTCGACCTCGACCTGCTCTTCGAGTTCGGCCTGACGCCGCTGCTCGACGGCCTGGAGAAGGTGATCGGCTAGTCGGCGATCCGGATGCGCAGGCGCCGGAAGCCGCGCCCCTTGCTCTCGACCTTGGCCACCTCGATGCGGCCGATCTGCTTGGTCGATGCCACGTGGGTGCCGCCGTCGGCCTGGGTGTCGAGGCCGACGATGTCGACGATGCGGACGTCCTGCACGCTCTCGGGCACGAGGTTGGTGGCCGTGCGGACGATGTCGGGGATGGCGAACGCCTCGGTCCTGGGCAGCACCCGCACGTCGATGCGCCGGTCGGCGGCGATCTCGGCGTTGCAGGCGTGCTCCACGGCCTCCTTGAAGCCGGGCGGCACCTCGGGCAGGTTGAAGTCCATGCGGGCGCTCAGCGGGTCCATGTTGCCGCCGGTGACCAGGCAGCCGTAGTCCCTGAACACCACGCCGCACAGCACGTGCAGGCCGGAGTGCGTACGCATGAGCGCCGAGCGCCGCTCGTCGGCCACCGCGCCCCTGACGACCGTGCCGGCCGGCGGGATCGGATCGTCCTCCGCCGGAATCAGGTAGAGATCGTCGCCTTTGCGCACTCCGACGATGCGGGTTTCGACGCCTTGCCAGATCAGAACGCCGTGATCCGCCGGCTGGCCGCCCCCACCTGGATAGAATGCCGACCTGCTCAGCACGATGCCCTCGGGTGTGGCGTCCAGGACGACGGCCTCGAAGTCACGCAGACTCTGGTCGGACAACTCCAGTCGTTGCGTGCGTCCGTGCAGATCGGTGCTCATATCGGCAGCCTAGTGCCCTGGGGTGGTCATGCGGAGCCTGACGCGAAGCGCCGCGGTCCTCGTGCTGCTGGCCCTGCCGGCCTGCGGCGACGTCCCCGGCCCGCCGCTCGGGGCGCGGCTGCCCGCGCCCGTGCTGATGTTCGTGGGCGACAGCTTCGCCGTGGGGTCAGGGCCGGTGCCGCGCTGGGAGAGCTACGCCTCCCAGACCGCCAGGCTCATGGGCTGGCAGCCGATCATCGCGGGCGCGAGCGGCACCGGCTTCTGCAACGCCGGGCGGGCGGGCCGCACGTTCCAGCGCTCGTACGAGCTGGAGCTGGCCTGGCGGCCGGCCCCCGACCTGCTCGTCATCTCCGGCGGCCACAACGACCGCCGCTGGAGCCCCGACCACGTACGCCGCGCCGCCACCGTCCTGCTCGCCCAGGTGCGCGCCCACTGGCCCGAGACCAGGACGGTCATGGTGGGCCCCATCTGGCTGGAGGACCCGCCGCGCCGGGCGTACGGCGTGCGCGACGCCCTCGCCCAGGCCGCCGCGGCGGGAAAAGTGCCCTTCCTCGACCCCATGCTCAGGACGTGGCCGCGCGAGGCGGTGCTGCCCGACGGCATCCACCCGACGCGCGCCGGTCACGAGCGGCTGGCCGCCTGGCTGGCCGGCGAGCTCAGAGCCCATCAGGGGGCTCATCAGAGGGCTTACCAGGGGCCGTAGGGGCCGCTGTTGCCCCGGCCGCCCATGCCCTTGACGGCCGGCTTCACGTCGACGATGTAGACGGTGGCCGCGATGACCGCCGCGATCGAGAAGATGCCGAGCCCGATGCCGAGGAACCCGCTGCCGCCGACCATCATGAACGCCTGGAAGTAGCTCAGCGCGCCGGCGGCGGAGAACAGCGTGGCCAGGCCGAGGATCAGCAGCCACAGGTTCTTCTGCAGCTTGCCCGCCGCGACGAAGGCGTTGGCCGGCACTCGCAGCGCGTGCACCAGCGCGTAGACCGACATGCCGAGGATGGCCACGGCGAGCACCAGGAAGAGGAGGTTGAAGACCCCGTAGATCATGTTCATGTAGTCGTCTCCGCCCAACGCCGCGATGCAAACGGCTTCAGCCTAATAGGCACCCCCGACCCGCGGGCACCCCGGAAAGGAAAGGCCCGCCTCCGCGCTGGGAGACGGGCCGCAGGCATGGGTCAGGCCTTGGCGGCCTTGCCCGTGCCGGAGGCGCGGGTCGTGCGCGGCTTCTTGACCGGCTCGACCGGCTCGGCGACGGGCGGCTCGGCGGCCACCGACACCTCCTCCAGCTCAAGGGCGGCCTCGCCGGTGGTCTTGCTGACGACGCGGCGGCCACGGGTGGCGAACTCGTCGTAGACCTCGGTGGCCTTGTGGGTGAGCGTGTCGGCGTACGTGCGGGCCTTCTCGGGCAGCTCCCTGGCGATGCCCTCGGCCTTGTCGGCGTACTCGCGGGCCTTGACCGGCAGGTCCTTGGCCAGGTCGTAGCGGCGGGACTGGAGCTTCTGCAGCTGCTCGGGCAGCTCGCGCAGCTTCTCCACGGCGAAGTCGCCGACGCCGGCCACGGCGTAGAACGGCTTGGACTCGGTGAGCTTCTTGACCTCGGTGGCGAGCGTCATGGGTTAACCTTCCTTGGTTTCCTGGGTGACGTTGCCGTTGCGTGAGGTCGCCGCATAGGGCTCAAGAGCGGCGAGAAACTCCTCGGGCAGCGGCTCGTCGTCCGAATCGGCGTCGCGCCGGGGGCGGGCATTCTGGGAGGTCTGCTCGTCCTCGGCGGGATGCTCCTTGCGGAACGACTCATAGATGTCGATCAGCACCTGACGCTGACGTTCGCTGAGATGCGAGTCGGCTCTGATCGCGGTGAGCACGTCGCTCGGCGGCTCACGGTCCTCGATGAGGCCCGCCTGCACATAGAGCGCCTGCGAGGAGATGCGCAGACCTTTGGCGATCTGGTTGAGAATCTCCGCGCTCGGCTTGCGCAGGCCGCGCTCGATCTGGCTCAGGTAGGGGTTGGACACCCCTGCCGCCGCGGCGAGCTGGCGCAGCGAGATCTTCGCCTGCTGCCGCTGCTCGCGGATGTATTCACCGATCGAGCCGACTTTAGGTAGTGCCATGCCTCATAGTCTGCCTCGCCCTGCTTGCAATTGCAAACGAAGTGGTTAACACCTGCAAGCGCGTCAGAGCTGGAAGAACCAGAGCAGCGGAGCGCTCGTGACCAACGTCACAGACAGGGCGATGTAGCTGGAACGGACCGTCATGGTCAGCTCGGGCAGCGGCTTGACCAGGCGATCGACCCTGGCCATGACGTTGTGGACATGGACGCCGAGCATGCCGTGGGGCGTCGGCATCGCCCCTGACGCGCCGAAGCGCAGCAGCGCCGTCGCCAGCCGGCGCGGCGAGCAGTAGCGGCGGGCGCGGTCGTCGGCGGCCATCTCGATCAGCAGCTCGACCTGGGCCTGCGCGTCGGCCACCACCTTCGACCAGGGCAGCGCCCTGCGCAGCGCGGCGAACGGCAGCAGCACGAGGTCGTGGCGCTCGCGTACGTGGGCCGCCTCGTGGGCGAGCACGGCGGCCAGCTCGTCCTCCGACAGCAGCTTGAGCGCGCCCTCGCTGACCACGACCTGCGAGCGCAGCCCTGGCACGCAGTAGGCGGCGGCGCTGGGATGGTCGAGCACCCGCACGCCCGGCACGCCAGGGTCGTCGTGGGAGATCAGCGCGAGCAGCACGCGGTGCCTGCGGCGGGCCCGCAGCGCCTGCACGCCCGCGGTGAGCAGCACCGCGACCAGCACCGCGAGCGCGGTGAGCCCGGCGATCAGCGCCAGCACGTGGAGCGGGTCCCACGCCTGCGCGGGCGTCTCGCCGCGCGCGAACGCGACAAGCCCGGGGATCACGCCGGTGCCATAGGGCTGGACGGCGAAGGCCAGCATGGCGCCCGTGGTGGCCAGCCCCCAGGACACGCCGAGTGACTGCCAGACGATGATGGCCAGCCTGGGGGCGCGGGAGGTCCACCGGGCCGTGGTGAAACGCCAGGAGCCGACCGCGCACGCCAGCGCGAGCGCTGCCAGCACCACTGCCGTGATCACTCGTCCTCCAGCTCCGTAAGGGCTCTGCGCAGGATCTCCGCCTCCCTGCCCGACACGGCCTGGGCGAAGCGGGTCAGGGCGGCCGATCGGTCGCCCGTCAGGTCCAACGCCTCCAGCATAAGCTCGGCGATGTATGCGTCGCGGCTTTCGGCCGGCTGATATCTCCACGCGCGGCCGTCGCGGGTGCGCTCAAGGAAGCCCTTGCGGGTGAGGCGGTCGAGAACGGTCATGACCGTCGTGGGTGCGAGATCGCGGTCGGCGATGAGTTTGCCGACCTCGCGGGCGGTCAGCGCCGTGCTCTCCGCCCAGAGGATGTCCATGATGCTGCGCTCAAGCTCGCCAAGACCCTTCACGTCTTTCAGAGTAGCTCTACAACGTGTCGAGCTGGCATCCGGGGCTCAGGACTCCCTAACGTTGCTACGGTGTCACCTTCCGTAATCGACAAAGGAGTACGCCGAGCGTGGATCTGGAAGACGAGCGGCGGCTCGACCAGCTGATCCGGCGGCTGGAGACGTGGGCGGTCTTCGCCCGCGAGCCGGGCGTCACCGCCTCCGTCCAGGCCGCCCTCCAGCGGCACTGCCGGATCGACCACGCCGCCCTCCTCATATTCCCCAGCGGGCTCGACGACCTGCGCGCCTCCCTGCGGATGCGCGGCTTCGAGATCCTGCGCACCTGCCCCAGCACGGTCGTGCGAAGCCGGCTGGCCGAGCGCTACGACCTCGACCTGCCCGTCCTCATCGCCTACGCCGTGCGCGCCGCCGGCGGCCCCGCCCTGGAGGTGTTCGTGCCCGAGCACGGCCCCGGCATCGGGCGGGTCGCGGCCCGCGAGCGCGAGCGCAACGAGGAGACGCACCTCGCGCTCGAAGTCATCAGGCCCGACGAGATCGTGGTGCGCGGCCTCGGCAGGCTGCTCACCTCGGTGCTCGGGTTCGCCCCCGACGGCGGCGGGTTCAACCCGTACGAGGACGGGAGCAGGGGAGGCCGCACGGTGCTGTACTTCGGCCGGCCGGTCGCCTGGCCCCGGCGCGTCGAGCTGGCCTGCGCCGGCCACTATCCCCACGTCCTGCGCTCCCACCTCGACCGCACGCCCGCGCTGGTGGCCGATGGCTGACGACGGCGCGCACCGCGAGGTGCTGTCCAAGCTGACCGGCGCCTGGCTCACCCAGGCGGTGGCCGCCATGGCCGAGCTGGGGCTGGCCGACCGGCTCGACGAGCGCCCGCTGACCTGCGGCGAGCTGGCCCGCGCGTGCGGCGTGCACGCGGGCGCGCTGTTCCGGCTGCTGCGCCTGCTGGAGAGCCACGACCTGGTCGAGCAGGGCACGGGCGGCGCGTACGCGCTCACGCCCACCGGCGCGCTGTTGTCCGGCCGCCACCCCGACTCGCTGGCCGACCTCGCCCTGTTCTACGCGGGCCCGTTCTACGCCTCGTGGGGCGCGCTGCCGTACGCGGTCAGGACCGGCAGGCAGGGCTTCGAGCACGTCTACGGCAAGCCGTTCTTCGATTACGCGGCCGAGCATCCGGAGATGGGCGCCGGCTTCGACCGGGCCATGGCCTGCGGCTCGTCGTTCTTCACCCAGCTGCCGCAGGTCTACGACTTCACCCGGCACCGCCACGTGGTCGACGTCGGCGGCGGCCGAGGCGCGCTGCTCGCTGCCGTGCTGGCGCAGGCCGAGGGGGTGCGCGGCACGCTGTTCGACGGCCCAGGAGCCGTCGAGCGGGGCCGCGCGGCGCTCACCGAGGCGGGCCTGGCGGATCGCTGCGACTTCGCGGCGGGCGACTTCTTCGAGCAGGTGCCGCCCGGCGGCGACGTCTACCTGCTCTCGCGGATCCTGCACGACTGGGACGACGAGCCCTGCGCGCGGGTGCTGGCCAACTGCCGGGCGGCGCTGCCCGCAGGCGGGCGGCTGCTCGTCCTGGAGCGGCTCGTCCCCGAGCGGCCGCACGACGCGCCTGGCGCGCTCGCCATCGCGTGGGACGTGCACATGCTCGTCAACAACGGCACGGGCCGTGAGCGCACCTACCTCGAGTACGAGCGGCTGCTGTCCGGCGCGGGGTTCGCGCTGGAGGACGTACGCGGGCTGCCCCTCGACGTCAACGTGCTCGTCGCCCGCGCCTGACCTGGCAGGCTGGGCGCCATGGAAGTGACGCTCGTCCAAGGCGACATCACCGAGCAGCGGGTGGACGCGATCGTCAACGCCGCCAACTCCTCCCTCATGGGCGGCGGCGGCGTGGACGGCGCCATCCACCGGCGTGGCGGCCCCGAGATCCTCCAGGAGTGCAGGAAGCTCAGGGCCGGCCACTACGGCAAGGGCCTGCCGACCGGCCGGGCCGTGGCGACCACGGCCGGCCGGCTGCCCGCGCGCTGGGTCATCCACACCGTCGGGCCCGTCTACTCACGCTCGGACGACCGCTCCGAGCTGCTCGCCTCCTGCCACGTCGAGTCGCTGCGGGTGGCCGACGAGCTGGGCGCCGCCACGGTGGCCTTCCCCGCGATCTCGACCGGCATCTACGGCTGGCCGGTCGACGACGCCGCCCGCATCGCGCTCGACGCCGTGCGCGGGGCCGCGACGTCGGTGCGCGAGGTGCGGTTCGTGCTGTTCGACGCGGTCGCGTACGCGGCCTTCGACACGCTGCTCTAGGGTGCCCACGGGGGCGCGACCGCCCACGTGACGTCCTCGTCGTAGTGCGCGGCGTCGTCGAAGGCGTGCGGCCCGCCCGGCACCGCGATGTGCAACCCTGATCCGGGCCTTGGTCCGGTTCTTCGACCCCTTCTCCTTGCGCGAATCACGCGAGTTCAACGGCGAAGGCGACCACGTCCATCTGCTGGTGAACGTCCCGTCGCGGCCCGCCTGGCGGCGAATCGGCTGTTCTTGCCCCGCTACGCGGGACAGTTGGCTTCACCCCCGGTCTGAAGCCCGGAGCACTGCCGACAATCCGGTAGCAGGCGGCGTCGGCCAGGCCTGGGCGGACCCGCCAGGCAGGTGGCGTCCAACATGAGCCCGTCGGCGCTCGTCCGCAAACCGACCGATGTTCGCATGACCCATGAGCGCGGCTTGCGGGTCCTGTGAGCCTGGATCGACCACTTTCGGGTGCTCTAGCGAGGAGCGACCGCCGACCACGGCAGCGTCAGCTCGCCGAGCCGCCACCGGGCGACGCCGCCGAGCGGCGGGTGCGCGGGCACGGGCCAGGTGCGCGACAGCTCCCCGACGGCCGCCAGCCACCGCTGCCGCCGCCCGTGCGCCCCGTAGGGCGCGCTGACCGCCCATGCCCGGTCGAAGTCGCTCAGGAAGGCGTGGATCCGCTCACCCGGCACATTACGGTGGATGAGCGTCTTGGGCAGCCGGTCGGCGAGGTCGGACGGCCGCTCGAAGGCGTCGAACCGGGCGGAGAAGGTGATGGTCTCCGGCCCCTCAGCGGACAGCCCCACCCAGACCGCCCGCCGCCCGTTCTCCGACGAGGTGCCCTCCACCAGCACGCCGCCGGGCGCGAGACCCGCCCGCAGCACCTCCCAGTAGTGCCACGCCTCGTCCTCGCCGTACTGGCGCAGCACGTTGAAGGCGCGGACGAGGGCCGGCGGGCGCGGCACCGGCAGCTCGAAGCCGCCCAGCCGGAAGCTCAGCCCCTCCCGCTCGTACGGCCTGGCCAGCGCCACCCGCGCGGGATCGATCTCAAGCCCCACCACCTCGACCCCCGGCGCGACACCGCGCAACCGGGTGAACAGCTCAAGCGTCGTGGTGTGCGAGGCGCCGTAGCCGAGATCCACCACCAGGGGCCGCTCGCCGGCGCGCAGCAGCCGGCCGTGCACGGCGGCGATCCAGCGGTCGCCGCGCCGCAGCCGGTTGTGGCCCGTCGTGCCCCTGGTGATGGTCCCGACCGGTTTAGCCACTGACGCGGTGCACCTTGTGCTGCGCCGCCTGGGCGCGCGGCCTGATGACCAGGCGGTCGATGTTGACGTGGGCCGGGCGGGTGACGCACCAGGCGATGGCGTCGGCGACGTCGTCGGAGGTCAGCGGGTCGGGCACGCCCTGGTAGACGCGGGCGGCGGCCGACTCGTCGCCCCTGAACCTGGTGACCGCGAAGCCCTCGGTCTTGACCATGCCAGGCGCGATCTCGACGATCCGCACCGGCTGCCCGACCAGCTCCAGGCGCAGGGTCTCGGCCATCGAGCGCTGGGCGTGCTTGGCCGCGACGTAACCGCCGCCGCCCTCGTACGCGACGTGTCCCGCCGTCGAGGTGAGCATGACCAGCACGCCGTCGCCCGACTCGACGAGTTTGGGGATCAGCGCCTGGGACATGCGAAGGGAGCCGAGCACGTTCACGTCGTACATCCGCTGCCAGTCGTCCACCCGGCCCTCGGCCACCGGCTCCATGCCGTGCGCGCCGCCCGCGTTGTTGACCAGCACGTCGCACCGCTCCAGGCCGGCCACCAGCGCGTCAACGGAGTCCTGTGCGGTCACATCGAGCGTCACCGGCCTGATGGAGGGCACCTCGGCGGCCAGCTTGTCCAGCCGGTCGCGGCGTCGCGCGCCCGCCACCACGTCATAACCTTCGGCGGCGAGCCGCCGCGCGGTCGCCTCGCCGATTCCGCTGCTCGCACCCGTCACCACAGCCGTTTTCCGCATGGTCCCCATCCTGCCAGGAGCCCGGGGGGACGACTTTGTACCCCCACAAATGACCAGTTGTCGGGAATGTCAGAAATGTTGGGACAGTTGTACTCGGTCTGGAGGTGGTGTCGAGTGAGGCGACGACGGGTCAGCCGGGTCGCGACCATCAGCATGCACACGTCGCCGCTGGACCAGCCCGGCACGGGCGACGCCGGTGGCATGAACGTGTACATCGTCGAATGCGCCAAGCGACTGGCCCGGCTCGGCGTCGAGGTGGAGATCTTCACCCGCGCCACCGCCCGCGACCTGCCACCCGTGGCGGAACTCGCCCCCGGCGTCCTCGTCAGGCACCTCACGGCGGGCCCGTACGAGGAGATGGACCGCGCAGAGCTGCCCGGCCAGCTCTGCGCCTTCCTGTCCGAGGTGCTGCGCACCGAGGCCATGTACGACCCAGGCCGCTACGACGTCATCCACTCCCATTACTGGCTGTCCGGCCAGGTCGGCTGGCTGGCCAAGGAGCGCTGGGGCGTCCCGCTCGTCCACACCATGCACACCATGGCCAAGGTCAAGAACCTCCTGCTCGCCCGCGGCGACAAGCCGGAGCCGGCCGCCCGCGTCATCGGCGAGCAGCAGGTCGTGGACGTCGCCGACCGCCTGGTCGCCAACACCGCCGACGAGGCGGGCGAGCTGATCGACCTGTACGGCGCCGACCCCGCCCGCGTCGCCGTCGTGAACCCCGGCGTCAACCTCACCGTCTTCACCCCCGCCTCCCAGGGCGCCGCCAGGCACCGCCTGGGCCTGCCGCAGGACGCCCACGTGCTGCTGTTCGTCGGTCGCATCCAGCCGCTCAAGGCCCCCGACGTGCTGCTGCGCGCCGCCTCCAGGATGCTCATCGACGAGCCCGCGCTGCGGGAGCGCCTGGTGATCGCCTGCGTCGGCGGCCCGTCGGGCAACGGCCTGGCCAGGCCCTCGTTCCTCACCGACCTCGCCACCGAACTGGGCATCGCCGACGTCGTCCGCCTCGTGCCGCCGGCGCCCCAGGAGGAGCTGGCCGACTGGTACCGGGCCGCCACGGTCACCGTCGTGCCGTCGTACAGCGAGTCGTTCGGCCTGGTCGCGCTCGAGTCGCAGGCGTGCGGCACGCCGGTGGCGGCCGCGGCCGTCGGCGGGCTGCGCACGGCCGTCCGCGACGGCGTCTCCGGCCTCCTCGTGGACGGCCACGACCCCGCCGACTGGGCCATCGCGCTGCGCCGCCTGCTCTCCGCGCCGCGCAGGCGCGAGCGGCTGTCGGCCGGCGCGCGCGAGCACGCCGCCGCCTTCGGCTGGCAGGCCACCGCCGCCCGCCTCATGGAGGTCTACGCCGGCGCCATCGCCCATCTGCACCAGGTGCCGGTCGCGCTGCCGGGGAACTGACCGTACTTTGTTCTGCCGCCTCTTAAGGTGAAGGGCATGTTGCGTCCTGGAAGCTGGTCCAGGCCTGCGGGTGAAAGTCCCGTCCGGGTAAGCATCGGAGCGCCCGGTAGCAGGCCCCGGCTCGTCATGGAGACATGGCGGGTTGAGCGGGGTGTCAAGAGCCTCTTGGGAGGGAGCGAGCACGCGGGCCGTAGCGTTAAGCGAACCTTGCAGCCTCGTCACAACCACAACGGAGAAGCCGAGCCGCTCATGTCACGGCGAAGGCCATGTCTG